>NZ_KB905117.1:0-63482 GCF_000377825.1 Thioalkalivibrio sp. AKL9
CCTTGGCGCGATGCCTTCTATGGAGTTTGCCGATGACCTCGCCGGTGGCCACATCCAGTGCCGCGAACAGGGTGGTCGTGCCATGGCGCAGGTAGTCATGGGTGCGGGTCTCGGGATGGCCGAACGACAACGGCAACGCCGGCTGGGACCGGTTCAGGGCCTGGATCTGGCTCTTTTCGTCGACGCACAGCACCAAGGCGCGGTCCGGTGGGTGCATGTACAGGCCCACGATATCGTGCACCTTGGCCACGAAGTGCGGATCCGTGGACAACTTGAAGGTCTCGAGCCGATGCGGCTTGAGACCGAAGGCCCGCCAAATCCGGCTGATGGCCATCGCATTGAGCCCGGTCTCCTTGGCCATCAGCGTGGTCGACCAGTGCGTCGCGTTATCCGGCTTCGACTGCAGCGTCTTGTTGATGACTTCGGTCACCTTGTCGTCATCGATCGTACGGGGACGTCCGCTTCTCGGGGCATCCGTGAGCCCTCCGATGCGTGCCTGCTCGAAGCGCTTGCGCCACTTGCTCACCGTCTCCGCCGAGACGCCAACCCGCGCGCCAATCTCCGAAGCCTTCAGGCCTCGCGTGCTCAGCAGAATCATGCGCGCGCGCTGTTGTTCCGCCGCGGGCATCTGGCGCCGCCGCAGCCAGCTCTCGAGCTCGTCGCGTTCGGCTTCACTGATCGTCAACGTCTTGATCGGTCGTCCCATTCCGGTCGCCTCCCGAGTGCCTGTTATCAGGATACAGGGGGGACAGTCACGGAGTCGATGAACTTTTGTTAAAGAACACTAGGGAAACACTGATTTAATCCGCCGTGGGTCCCGCCCACCTGGCGGGTTTGGGATAATGGCGCCAGGTTTCCTGCCCGAGGTGATGGCCGATGTCCCAGCGCAGCTTTTCCGATCTCGAGTATTCCGCCAAGCGTAAGCAGACGCGGCGCGACCGCTTTCTGGGGGAGATCGATGCGATCACGCCCTGGGCGGCGCTGGTGGAGGCGATCGAGCCGCACTACCCGAAGGGGAAGCGGGGTCGTCCGCCGATTGGTCTGGAACGGATGCTGCGGATGTACGTGGCCCAGCAGTGCTTCAACCTGTCGGATGAAGGGATCGAGGATGCGGTCTACGACAGTCAGGCGATCCGGAGCTTTGTCGGGATCGACCTGAGCCGCGAAGACGCCCCGGATGCTACGACCCTGCTGCAGTTCCGCCGGCTGCTGGAGCAGCACAACCTGACCCAGGTGATCTTCGACCGGATCAACGCCCATCTGCAGCAGCGGGGACTGATGCTGCGCGAAGGGACGGTCGTGGATGCCACCCTGATCGCGGCCCCGCCGTCGACCAAGAACCGGGAGAAGGCCCGCGACCCGGAGATGCACCAGGCGAGGAAAGGCAACCAGTGGTACTTCGGGATGAAGGCGCATATCGGGGCCGATGTCGTCACCGGCCTGGTTCACACCGTGAAGGGCACGGCGGCGAACGTCTCCGATGTATCGCAGGTGCCGGAACTGCTCCACGGCGAGGAAGCCAGTCTGCATGGCGATGCCGGCTACATCGGTGCGGAGAAGCGACTGGAAGGCCATCGTCCGGAGACGCACATCGCGCGCAAGCGCGGCACGGTACGCGCAATGCAAGACGGCCCGGAACGCGATCAGGTGCGCGCCGCTGAACGGCACAAGGCTCAGTTGCGTTCGATCGTGGAGCATCCGTTCCATGTGGTGAAGAACCTGTTCGGATATCGCAAGGTGCGCTACCGCGGCCTCAAAAAGAACACCGCGCAGCTGCACAGCCTGTTCGCCCTGGCGAACCTGTACCGTGCGCGACAATGGGGGCTGCTGCCGCAGGGGTAGTGTGTCCGCAAGACCGGAAATCGCCCTGTAACCGCCAAAAACGGCGGTTACAGGGCCGCAGGCCGGCCGTAATGGCCCCAGTGCCCTTCCAAAAACCCCTCGGCCGGGCACGGAGCCGAATGCGGGGGCGTTAATCAGTGTTTCCCTAGACCTTCATACAGTGCGGTCAGGCGCGCAGCCTGGGAAGGCCAGCCAAAACTGGCTGCCAGTTGTTCGCGATCCTCTCGGCAAAGGGTATAAGCTTCTCTATCGGCGGCCACGACACTTATTGCTCGTGCGATTTCTTTCGGGTTGGTCTCGTCCATAACCAGGCCGCAGCCATGGGCCTCCACGAATCGGCGCATCTCCAAAAGGTTGCCCACAGCCACCGGCACACCAGCGAAAACGCTTTCCAGGAGCTTGTTAGGCATGCAGTAGTAGTAACTGAGACAGGCGTTCTGCATAGGGAGGACACTGACGTCAGCGGTTCGGATGAAGCCGACTACCTCTTCCGGGCGAAGAGCGTCGATGAAGTGCAACCGATCGAGCACACCGAGTTCTCCGGCGATGAGGGTCACTTCTTTTTCCGTAGCGGGCCGGCGCGGACCTACGGTAGCGAAGTGCACCATCGGCGCGTGGACGAGTGCGCGGACCACGTGCTCGATGCCTCGGTTTACAGTGACACTTCCGACGTAGACCGCCAAGGGCACGGCTTCGTCCAACTTTAGGTCGCTGCGAATATCTCGATCCGGGACAATCGTCTCGTCGAAGATCGGTGCGTTCATAATGACGGTGGGACGAGGAATCTTGTAGTCGTCACGCAAATGGTCGGCAATGCTCTCGGAGACGGTAATGACGCGGTCGGCTTGCCGAATATATTTCGACTCCAGTTGACGCCGTCTCCACCTCACGAGGCGCGGGTAAGTGGCGTTGCGGTGCATCTCGAGTTCATGGGAATCGTATAAGAGCCGTGCCCCGAGTTTCGTTGCGACTCGCCCACCTAAGGGCAGAGTCGTGAGATCGTGGGCATGGATCACGTCGGGTGCCAACCTGCGAACGTGCGGCTCTGCTGCGGAGCCGAATTCATCGGTCTCGAAGAGCCAGTAGGCTGTCCGAAGGATCCGACGAATGATGAGCCGCGTTATCAGACGGATCGGGCGGATAATGAAACGCGCCCTGTTACTAATCCACTTTGTGAAGGATAGACGCTTGAACTGATCTTGTACTTCCCCACAGGCGACTGCTCGATTTTGATCGGCCTTAGTCTTTGGGCCGACAAATGAGGACCCGAGCAAGCGTCGCGACAGCCTCCGCCAATCTAGCGGAATCGGTTCGACCCGAACATAGCGAACGCCTTTTCGTTCCTCATCCATTGGCAAGGCCCCGTCGTGGCGGCACACTACCGTGACCCTTCGGCCCGTCTTCGCTACCGCCTCTGCCATTTTGATCACGCGGCTGTCGGTGACGCAGGGATTATTGACCAGCATGACGACATGCTGATTTCCCGAAGGATGGCGAACCGACGACTGCTCCATTCAGGTTAATTCCTCGGTGTCGACTGCACCTGCGATCGCTTCGACCACGCGTGAGATATCGCTGTGCTGCAGATACGGATGCATCGGCAGGCTCACCACGCGCTCGCTTGCCGCCTCACAATTGGGAAAGCGATCCGGCTTGATTTCCAGGTCCATGAAGGCCGGCTGCCGATACAGGGGAACCGGGTAATGGACAGCGGTGGGAATACCAATATCGTTCAGGGCGCTCTGAACCGCCGCTCGTTGATCGGTCTGGACCGTGTACTGAGCAAAGACGCTAGTCCGATCAGATGCAATCTGCGGGACCGTTACCTTGCCCTGCAGCGCGTCGCTGTAGTGTTCCGCAACTCGCTGACGCAGATGCACTTCTTCCGCGAAAATCTCCAATTTCGGAAGGAGAATGGCCGCCTGGAGGGTATCCATACGGCCGTTCACGCCAATGACCGGGTGGTGGTAACGCCGGTCCTGCCCGTGCACGCGGATCTCGCGCATCGCCTTGGCCAAGTTGTCATCATCCGTGAACAGGGCGCCGCCGTCGCCGTAGCCGCCCAGCGGCTTGCTAGGAAAGAAGCTGGTGGAGCCGATGGTGGAGAGCGCACAGCTCTTGCGGCCCTTGTAGGTGGCGCCGAAGGACTGGGCGCCGTCCTCGATCACCGGCAGGCCGTGCTTCTCCGCAATGGCGTTGATCGCGTCGAAGGCCGCACACTGGCCGTAGAGGCTCACGGGCATGATGGCGCGGGTCTTCGGGGTAATGGCCGCCTCGATCTGTTCCGGGTCGATGTTGTAGGTGGCCGGGTCGATATCCACGAACACCGGTCTCGCCCCCAGCAGGGCGATCATCTCGCCGGTGGCGATGAAGGTGAACGGGGTGGTGATCACTTCATCCCCGCGCCCAATGCCGAGCGCCATCATCGCGATGAGCAAACTATCGGTGCCGCTGCTGACGCTGATGCAGTGTTTGCTGCCGGTATAGGCCGCTAGCCGCTCTTCCAGCTCGCCGACTTCCGGGCCCATGATGTACTTGCCGTGGCGCAGGACGGTCTCGATGCGCCGCTCGATTTCGGGCCGGATGCGCCGCTGCTGGGCGGCGAGATCGATGAAGGGGATCGCCGCGTCGGTTACGTCTGTCGCGGGCTGCAGCCGGGCCAGCGCCTCGCTCGGTTGCATGACCTCGCACTCGCCAAGCGTGTCGAAGGTGTGCTCGAGCGTAATGATAGCCACACTGCCGCCCCGAAGGCTGCGGGCACCTGCGGCGAGCTGGGCATCCTCGAAATCGCGGGCCCCGGCGTACAGGGCGGCTTGTTCGTGACCGGGCAGGCTCAGTACCGCGACCCATTCCAGCAATTGCCGCATGAGCTGCTGGACGGTGGCGCGGGCGGTTTCCGGCTCGGCGCCCAGATCCTTCAGCCGACGCACGGCGACGAAGTCCAGGGTGTTCAAAGCACTGGCGCCGACCCAGAGCTTGGCGCCCGCGCCCTTCGCGTCTTCCAGGAGCCGCGCCGTGGGGTTGTTGTCCACGTCCGCGTCCAGCCACATGTCGAGGATGGCGCTGACATCGAGAATATAATGCCGATCAGCCACGGTGCTTTTCCTCCCACGCCTGGTCACGCAGTTCGCGCATTTCGTCCTTGCTCAGCGAGGTGTTCTCTGCCGATTGCAGAACATCACGGATCGGGGCCTGGATCGACTGGAGTTCGTCGATAAAGCGCGAGGCGGCCGCTGGCCCGTTGTAGGGGGTATGGGGTTCCGGCTTGCTGGCTGCCCCCACCTCGCCCCCTTCTTCGATCTCGTCGTCCGGAAGGGTGACCAGAACGCGTACTCGCTGATGGCGGAGCTTGAGCGGACGGGCGAACCGCAGGTGCCCTTTGTCGTCGAGAGTGGCTTCAATTTTCATGCTTCGCACCTGGTGATCGTTGGTAAACACGCGCCTTCATCCATTGCACGGTGGGGCAAGCGTACATACGGGCGAATCTTGCGCGGTGAAGGGCGGTTTGGCCACGGATGTACACAGATGGACTCGGATAAAAACAAACAGACCCAGCATCCGTGTTCATCCGTGTCGATCCGTGGCTACCCGCTGTTCGTTGTACCGCTGGAGAGCTAAAAAGGGACCCTTTCACCCGCGGGTGAGTGTAGTGCCGCGAAGGGTATAGCCGGTGCCGGTGGCGGGGCATTGGGCCGTGGCCTCGCCTTCCAGTGGTAGGTCGAGTTGTTCGCCGTGTTCGCTCATCCACCCGATCTGTTTCGCGGGGACGCCGACCATCAGGGCGTAGGGCCGGACATCCTTGTTGACCACGGCCCCGGCGCCGATGAAGGCGTGCTCACCGATGGTGACGCCACAGACGATGGTGCAGTTGGCGCCGAGCGTGGCCCCGCGCTTGACGCACGTGTTGCGGTATTCATCCTTGCGCGGCACAGCGGAGCGTGGGTTGTAGACGTTGGTGAAGACCATGCTGGGGCCGCAGAAGACGTCATCTTCCAGGGTGACATCGTCGTAAACGGAGACGTTGTTCTGCACCTTCACATTGTCGCCGATGACCACGCGGTTGCCGACGAATACGTTCTGGCCGAAGGAACAGCGCTCGCCAATGCGGGCACCGCCGCAGATATGGACCCAGTGCCAGACGCGGGTGCCTTCGCCGAGCTGCGCGCCGTCATCGACGATGGCGGTGGGATGGATGGTTGTAGTCATTGAATTAGCCACGGATGTTCACGGATGGACACTGATGGTCATGGGTTTCAGGTAGCTTCGGATGATCACGAATTCACCCCCGCACCTTGCAAGACGAAGCGTTTGATCTGCGCCCGGGACTGGCCGAAGTTGATCAGCAGGCCGAGCGGATTGCCGGTGGCCCGCAAATAGTTGAGCACTTGCGCTTGGTGCTCCGGTGCCAGCTTGCTACAGGCCTTCAGCTCCAGCAGCACGCGGTTCTCGACGAGGATATCGGCAACGTACTCGCCAACTGCTTGTCCCTTGTAGCAGACCTTTACGGGCGGCTGTGTCTGCACCAGGAGCCCCGCATCACGCAGTTCGATTGCCAGGGCGTTTTCATACACTCGCTCCAGGAACCCCGGTCCAAGTTCATTGGACACCGCGAAGACACAGGACCGGATCCGATAGGTCAGATCCTCTTCAACAAGCGTTCCCTGCTCGTCCATATCCATTCGCCCTTCATCCGTGTTCATCCGTGTTCATCCGTGTTCATCCGTGGCCGGCCCTTGGTCATTGGTCCTTCGTCGTCAGTAGTCCAGCGGCAGAGGCGTTTGGCGGCCGTCGCGGGCGGACAGATACGTGGCGATGAGGATTTCCAGGGAGCGCAGGCCCTCGCGACCGTCGGTTTCCGGGTCGGCTTCGCCGCGCAGGCTGTCGATCACGTTTTCGTAGTACGCCGGGTGGCCGAAGCCGTAGACCGAGGTGGTCTCGTAATTGGCCTCCTTCACCTTGGCGTCTTCGGGCTGCTCGTCCGCGAACTCCCAGTGCTGGATCTCGTTCACCGCGACGCCGCCCACGCGGACCGTACCTTTCTCGCCGAGGATGGTGATGGAGCCTTCCAGGTTCTTCGGGTAGGTGAGCATGGTGACCGCCATGCTGCCCAGGGCGCCGTTGCGCCAACGAACGTTGAGCACGCCGGAGTCTTCGACCTCGATCAGGCGATCCTGCGTGGCGGTGTAGGCCTGCACGCTCTCTACCGGCCCGATCAGCCAGTCGAGCAGATCCACGTAGTGGCTGGCCTGGTTCATGAACGCACCGCCGTCGAACTCCCAGGTACCGCGCCATTTCGCGCTGTCGTAGTACTCCTGCGGGCGCGTCCAGAAGACGTTCAGGTTGACCATGAAGATGCGGCCGAAGCGGCGCTGGTCCACTGCCCGCTTGAGCAGCTGCAGCGTCGCATTGCGGCGATTCTGCTTGACCACGAACAAGCGCACGCCCGCGTGGTCGCAGGCTTCCACCATGGCTTTTCCGTCTGCCCAGCGCGTGGCCATGGGTTTTTCGGTGATCACGTGCTTACCAGCCTCGGCGGCCATGATGGCCTGACGGGCATGGATGCCACTGGGGGTGCAGAGGATGACGCCGTCCAGACCGGAGTCCTGCTCCAGAAGATCGCTCAGATGGCGATATCCGGGGGCACCGGTCCGGGCCCGGGCCTGTTCGAGCGCAGTCGGGTCAATGTCACAAACAGCAGCCAGTTCGATGTTGTCGGCGTGCTTTTCCAGCGCGTCGATATGCTTCTGGGCAATGCGACCACAGCCGACCAGGGCCAGGCGAATGCGGCGATCGGTAATCGGAGTGAACTGATGAATCATGGGGTTCCTTTGTTGACGGGGCTCAGGCGCGAACGATCTTCGGGTCGGTACGATCCCGGTAGACCCCGCGGGTATCGAGGACCAGCGGCGCATGGTTCAGGACCAGGTCGTAGTCCACTGCATCGTGATCGGTGGCAATGAGGACACAATCCTGCGCTGCCAGGGTTTCCTCGCTGATCGCCGTGTGCGAAAGGTCGAACTGATGCTCACGCATTTGCGGGAAGCTGGGCACGTGAGGATCGGAATAGGCCAGGACGGCGCCCTGCTCGCGCAGGTATTCCATCATCTCGACCGCCGGGGATTCCCGCATATCGTCCACGTTCTTCTTGTAGGCGATGCCAAGGATCAGGATGCGGCTGCCGTGGACGGCCTTGCCGCGTGCATTGAGCGCGTCGGCGAGTTTGCGCAGCACCCACTCCGGCATGCCGCTGTTGACCTCGCCGGCGAGCTCGATAAAGCGGGTATTGAGCCCGTACTCACGCGCCTTCCAGGTGAGGTAAAAGGGATCGATAGGGATGCAGTGCCCGCCCAGGCCCGGCCCCGGGTAGTACGGCACGAAGCCGAACGGCTTGGTGGCGGCTGCATCAATGACCTCGTAGATGTCGATGCCCATACGGTCGGCGACCATCTTCATCTCGTTGACGAGGCCGATGTTCACCGCGCGGTGGATGTTCTCCAGGAGCTTGGTCATCTCCGCGGCACGGGCACTGCTGACCGGTACCACCCGATCCACCACCTGGCCGTACAGGGCTTGGCCCACCTCCTGACATGCGGGGGAGTATCCGCCGCAGACCTTGGGGATCGTCTGGGTCTTGAAGTCGGGGTTGGCGGGGTCTTCGCGTTCCGGGGAATAGACAAGGAAGATCTCCTCCCCCACCTTAAGTCCACCGGAGCCGATGCGCGGGGCCAACTCCTCTTCGGTCGTACCCGGATAGGTGGTGCTTTCCAGCGAGACCACCTGGCCCGAACGCAAATACGGGACGACGGCATCCGTGGTGCCCACCACATAGGACAGATCCGGTTGGCGATAGCGGTCCAGTGGCGTGGGGACACAGATGATCAGGGCGTCCGCCTGCGATGCCCGTGACATGTCGCTTGTGGCCTCGAACAGACCGCCGCTGACCGCATCGGCAATCTGGTCGCCGTGGATGTGCTCGATGGGGCTTTGCCCCGCGTTCAGCTGCTCAACCTTGGAGGGGTCGTTATCGAACCCGAGCACATGGTAGCCCAGCTCCACATAACGAAGCATGAGGGGCAGACCGACGTAGCCAAGCCCAATGATGCCGATGACGGCGCTGCGCTCTTCCAAGCGCTTGATCAGTTCGTGTTGTGCAGACATTCCATTGTATTCCACTAGATGTTTTGGTTCGTTGGCCCGGTTGGACCGATTCCATTACTGAGAGGGCTAACCGCTGAACGTACAGGCTCGGCGCTTCGGCCCAGCCGGGATGGCAAACTAGAGAAGTGGCATGACTCCACCCAGTTTCAGCACGGGCTGTAATTATATTCGGGATCGCCAGGGTACCGCTCTGCACCGCGCGGGAGCCGCAGCAGCTCGTCCTAGTCGCGCATGCCCCCGGGAATAAGTTGCCCCGGCCATTCCCGCCGAACTCCTGATCACGAAGCACGGTTCGCTTTCGTTATTGTCGATGCCTATACACTCGGCCACCCCGAATTCTTCCAGTGCCTGCCGCACCAGTTCGCGCCCGATGGTGCCGCATGCACCCGTGATCAGAATTCTCTTGTTTTTTCAGCTGGTTCAATTTCGCATCCCTGTTTGTCGCAGCGGAGCCAGTCACCCTGCTAAAAAAACTCTTGAACCCCTGCAAGAGTAACTGCTTTCAGGGGAACGTTTATCCAAATACTCCAGCTATTCGCCCGCGCCCTCCCGGCGCTGGCGCAGCCTACCGAACTTCACCGATGGACGGAAGCCACACGCTCTCACTACCGCGACTCGTTCCCGGCTCGCTCCAATTGGTCGAGACTATCCCGGATGGGCTTGAGCTTTCTGGTCGCATCGAGGTAATGCTTGGCCTTCAGGTCTCTTTCAAGGTCGGCCGTCAAAGCCGCTAGATCAAGAGTGATATCCGATACATTCTGGACTAGGGAATCGCCGTTTTGAATCACCTCGGCAGCGGGCTTCAGGTCTTCTCTACCCTTGGAGGATGCAGGCCAACCCACACCAGCGGGCTCCATTGCCCAGCGCCCCCAGTGAACCGCCACACCTGCTCCATCTTGCGTCTCGATCACGGTGGCTGGCTTGAGGTCGGGGTTGTGAAATACCATCGGCGCGTTTCTCAGATGCTCCTGCCATTCAGGCAGGCGTTCGACCAGGGCCCGCAGGTGCTCCTCTGAGCGTCCATCCGTGGCAATGCGCAGGGAATCGAGCAAGGGGGCATCCATACGCTGCCAGAGTCGGGCCCGCGACCGGCCATATTGAGCAACCATCGCTTTTCCGGGCGAGAGCTGGAGCAGCCGTGTGCGCACGTCGAGCAGGAGGGATTGCGGATTTTGCGCAGTACTCCCCTGCCCATCATCGAGCTTCAGCACATGGCAGCGATAACCCCGAACCGATGTCGCACCCACCCACCCCGGGGCCGGTAGCCCCCTGGGTGCGGCGCTCAGCAGTGCGGCTTCATGCCGAGCCTGGCCCATGCTCTTGTCCTCGAAGAGCTTGACCAGGTAAGTACCGCCGCCCGCAACCTCGCAGCGCAAAGCGAAAACTCCGGAAACCATCAGTTCTTGCCAGCGCACAACAACGTCCGCAGTCGACGACTCTTCGGCGAGATCGTGGAGAACCCTTGGGATCCACTGCGCACGCTCTTCCGGAAAGAGAAGATCCATCACACTAGCGCCCTGCAGAACAGTGGGCGGGTGATAGGCGGCGCGATGAAAGAACAGTGCATCCAGTTTTGAGCGCTGCTGATACAGCTGCACAAGCGAAGGCACCAGACTGCCCAGCCGATTGAACGCCTGACGGGACATCAGCAGCGCGATGATGGCAGGTATAAGGCCGGGCGGTTGACGGAAAAGAAAATCTACCACCAGGTACCCGAACGCGAGCATGAAACCGACGGCCGCGAGCACCGCCGTCCAGCGCGAAAGCGCCTGTTTGAGATGCTCGCGAAAGCGCCGACTCAAAATCAGCCCGACAAGAAGCGCAAGCGTAACGACGGATGAATAGCCCACCATGAGGACCGCAACCGCGGGATAGAGCCAAACCATCAAGGCAATCGCCAGGACAAAGAACACGCCACCCGCCAGAACCGACGCAAACCGCTTGTACGAGCGGGAGGCCACCCCGTCCTGCCCTTCGAAAAGCACCATCTTGCGGCTTCGCGCCAGCAATCGCGTGGCGCCTTGCTGCGAGCCCCACTCCACCACGCGCTCGGCGATGAGATAGAGCAAATAGAAGGCAACCGTGGCCATGGTCAGCCAAAGAATCAGATGGTCCCTTTCGACTTGCTCGAATGCCGGCGGGAAGTAGCGCGGGATGCCGTCCGAGCCCAGCAGGATGATGACCTTCAGCGGTAGGAAGAAGGCCAGCAGCAAGGCCACTTGGGAAACAAGCGTCGCAACCACGACAGTGCCCGTGGCCACAGGTACCGCCCAGAAGAACTTGGCGCCCAGGCGGCCGCTCCATTTCAGGCTGTCGAGGATGGCGCGGATCAAGGGGTCGCCACCTGATTGGATGCCGTTGTTGGTAGCCGGCGAATGATTTGGGCGGCGGTGGCTTCGAGATCTGTAGGAGCCGAGCCCTCTCGGCGATGCGGCGCTGAGCAGGTCTGATCGGCCAGGGGCTGGCCTCCTACATTGGGTGGTGTTGGGGCGCAGGTCCCTCGGCGGTTTGGGCGCTGGATAAGGGCGATCGCCCAGGGGGCTGGGCTCCTACAGGGTTGAGGGATCATGGGTTGCGGATGAAGCCCATGGCTTCGAGTTTAAGCAGGATGCCGTGGGCGGCTTCGTCGGGCGTGGTGTCGCGGGTGTCGATGCGCAGTTCCGGGTGTTCCGGTTCCTGATAGGGGTCGTCGATGCCGGTGAATTCCTTGATGAGGCCGGCGCGAGCCTTGGCGTAGAGGCCCTTGCGGTCGCGCGCCTCGCAGGTCTCCAGCGGGGTGGCGACGTGGACCTCCAGGAAACCGCCGTGCTGCTCGATGCGTTCGCGCACGCGGCGGCGCATGTCAGTGTACGGGGCGATGGGGGCGCAGATGGCGCAGCCGCCGTTCTTGGTGATCTCGCTGGCCACATAGCCGATGCGCTGGACGTTGATGTCGCGGTGTTCCTTGGAGAAGCCAAGCTCGCTGGAGAGCTCCTTGCGCACGATGTCGCCGTCCAGCAGCGTGACGGCGCGCCCGCCCAGTTCCATCAGCTTCACCCCCAGGGCATTGGCCATGGTCGACTTGCCGGAACCGGAGAGCCCGGTGAAGAACACGGTAAAGCCCTGCCGATGGCGCGGCGGGAAGGTGCGGCGTAGCTCCTGGACGACCTCCGGGTAGGAGAACCACTCGGGGATCTCCAAGCCCTCGCGCAGGCGGCGGCGGAACTCGGGGTTGTCGAGGTTGAGCGCGTGTTCGCCTTCGCCCACCTCGTTGCCCGGCACGAAATCGGCGCGGTCCTGCACATAGGTCATCGCCTGAAACGGGACCATCTCGATGCCGATCTCGTCGGCGTGACGCCGGATCAGGTCCTGCGCGGCGTAGGGGCCGTAGAAGGTCTGGCCGCCGGGACCCGGGTCCGGGCTGGCGTGGTCCTGGCCGACGATCAGGTGCGTGCAGCCATAGTTGCGACGGATGATCGCGTGCCACAGCGCCTCGCGCGGGCCGGCCATGCGCATGGCGAGCGGCAACAGGCTGAGTTGGGTCGTCTGCTCCGGGGCCTGGCGCAGCACGTGCTCGTAGCAACGTACGCGCACGAAGTGGTCCACATCCCCCGGTGCGGTCACGCCCACCGCGGGCTGAATCAGCAGGTTGGCCTCGGTCTCGCGCACGGCCCGGCGGGTCAGCTCCACCTGGGCGCGGTGCATGGGGTTGCGGGTCTGGAAGGCGACCACGCGGTTCCAGCCCAGCTTCTGGAAGTACTCGCGCAGCTCCGCGGGACTGTAGCGGTAATTGCGAAAGTCGTGGTGGACCGGGGGTTCCAGGCCGTGCAGCGTACCGCCGAGATTGACCGGGCCGGTGCGATGCATCAATTCGTTGACGCCGGGATGCGCGGTATCGCGGGTGCCATACACGAGCTGCGCCTCGCGGGCGCGATCCGGCCGCCAGCGATACTCCACGTCCATCACGGCGATCAGCATGCCCTCGGCGTCGCGCAGGGCGATGCGGCTGCCCTCCTCCACCTGTTCGGCGAATGCCTCGCTGACATCCAGCGTGACCGGTATCGGCCACAGTGTGCCGTCGGCCAGCCGCATGTTCTCCACGACGCCCGCGTAGTCCGCCGGGCCCATGAAGCCGGTCAACGGGGAGAAACCACCATTCAGCAGCAGCTCGGCATCGCACACTTGGCGCGGCATCAGGTCCCAGGCGAGGTAGTCCCGCGCCTGGGCCTTCAGCTCCCGGGTGGCCCCCTCGTCGAGATAGCGATCACACAGCGTGCCGCCGTACGGTTCAATCAAATCCATGAGGGTGTAGATCCCTTGTATTGCGTGCGTGCCCGGTATTCCGGGTGCGAATGCCACCCGATCGGGGGTACTGGTCAGGCCTGTTCGCCCAGGGGGCTGGGCCCCTACGGGGTTGGTGGTTCGTCCGCTGGTTCGGTGTTCTGGAGCTCGGTGCGGAGTTGTTCGATCTCGGTCATCAGGGCTTGGTGCTCGGCGCGTTTTCGCTGCAGCAGGCCGTACGCCAGGCGGGCCTTTTCCTGCAGGCCACTTGGTGTGAGCTTGTACAGGTAGGCGGAGCGGTTATCCGAGCGGCGGAAGTTCTGCGCCTTGACCCAGCCGCGGTCGAGCACGGCCCTGAGCGCGTAGTGCGTCTTGCCCACCGACAGGCCCAGCGAGCGCGCCAGTTGGCGCTGGCTCATGTCCGGCTCCTGCTCCAGCAGGCGGAGCACTTGCAGATGAAGATCTTCTTCAATCAATAGGTTATCGAGCCGGTGGGCGGCGTTTGGGCACGCTACCGCCGGAACGGTGCGCCGGGATTTTCGCGGGCCCGCCCTGGGAAAGCTGCTGACTGTGCGTTCACGGGGTGAACGAAGGCCGAAAGTAGAGCATATGGGGCAGCCGCATGGCAACGGGACGCGCGCGCAAGAAAGGGCAACGGGAGGGATTGGTTTCTGCCGACCCCATCGGGGCGGTCCTGCCGCTGGAGATCCCGGCTCTTCGCTTCGCTGCGGCCGGGGTAACGGGGTGGGGATACCCGCCTATTCGAACTCGGAACGAGAAATACCCGACTGCCGAATGATCGACATCAGAGTGCCCTTTCGCAGTTCCGAATGATCCGGTATGGGAACCGTGATGGTGGAGGGTCCATCTTTTTTCTGCATGGCAACATGGCTGCCCCTTTGCCGAACGGGCTCGAAGCCGTGCCTCGCAAGGATGGCCATCACCTCCTTGCCCGAAAGCGGTCGCAGCTTACCCAACGGCGACCTCAACGCTGGTCACGAATACTTCGCCGTGGAGGCGCTCTTGAAGCTCGTCTTCCGGAGCCGCCTCGAAGAACAGCTCCAGCGCTTCTCGCAAGTTGTTGCGAGCCTCTTCAATGGTCGCGCCCTGGCTTGCGACATCGACCTCGGGACAGAGCGACACATAGCCGCCATCCTCCTGCTCGATAATCGCCGTCAAATGCTTGGTCATCACGCTTTCTCCATTGCCGAACGGCCAGGCCCCTAGTATAGCGGTGTCACCACCACTCCTTCCGCCATCCCGCCGTGTTTCGAATGCGACCGTCTGAGCGCCGGGGTCGCAATTCCGGGGCCCAAGCCTAGCGCCACTGCGCATTCTGGAAGCAGGGCCGCTCTGCGTCGTCACCTCCTAAGCCGAACCCCTTTATCCCGTCATCGCGGAAACCGAAAAGCGGGGATCTTCAGCGTCCGAGGCTTGCTCAGCGATGGAGTTCCCCGCTCTTCGCGTCGCGGCGGCCGGGGTGACCGTTCACGTACCGTGGCTCCGAACCTGTAGGAGGCCAGCCCTCTGGCCGATTCGGGCATATCCAGCACCCCATCGCGCAGGGGGCTGCGCTCCTACAATCCGCGGTGCCCCTGGACATGTAGGAGCCGAACCTCTCGGCGATTGGGGCGTTGGATAGGTCCGATCGCACAAGCGCGGTGCGTGCCCCTGCAGGCCAGAATCCGTGGTTATGCGGGGCTTAGAAAACGGGAAATGGTTTTTTCTCCGGCCGGACCACCCCGGGTTCCCCGCAGCCCTCGGGCATTCATGAATCCAGGCGACTCAAAAGACGATCGAGCTCGTTGGCCATGACAGGTACATCGTTGCACGCTGTGTTCCACACAATACGGTCATCAACCTTCGCATAGCCATGAATAAGAGGGTTTCGTAGATCGACCGCTGCTCGTAGCTGCGGCACTTGCTTCGCAATCTCCGGATCGAGCTTATCTAACTGACCAAGTGCTTCACCCAGGATCTCCAGCTGACGCTCGACAGCCGAGCGCATCAAGGCATTATGAAGATATGCATCCTCATTGGCATCGCCGATGAAGTCCGCGACGCGGCGGGCGGCTTCACGGGCATCCCACAGATAGGCTCGAGGATCACGCCGCATGGACCGATTCCCGATGCCTGTCGACCTCGGCCTGCACATAGGGGTTGGCCAAACTCTCGGGGGTGATTAGATCGACCGGGCGCCCCAGGATGCGGCTCAGAGCGCTTCGAAACGCCAGGAACGGCTCGAGGGATGTGGCCGCTTCGCTTTCCGGCGCAAACTCGACCAGGAAATCGACATCCGATCGGATGGGATCAAAATCGACAGCTCGTGCAGCGGACCCAAACACCTCCAAGCGCCGGACACCATAACGTCGGCAAATGGATTCAATCGCCTCTCGGTTCTGGTGAATCAGTGGATGCACGAACCGACCTCCTGCTCACAACACGATATACATGATGCCTCGACAGGCAACGCGCTGCACACGCACGTGAGTCAAACACATCGGCCTATCCGGTCGCCCCGGGCCCCACACCAACCGCCCTCATCCGGGAAACCGCGGAGCGGTTATCCGGGATCTCCCGCGTCCGGGCAGTCCCACCGGTGGAGATCCCGGCTCTTCGCTTTGCTACGGCCGGGATGACGGGGTGCGGTTACGGCCGGAATGACGGGGTGGATGTAGCGTTCCGGCCGCGGGCTAACGCTGCCGCGTGTCGGCGCGGGGATACCGGCGCGCGGTCAATGTGCAGACACCCAGTTTTGCACCTGCAGCCCGGGCACACGCTCAAACTCGCGCCCATTGTTCGTCACTAGTACGGTTCCTGTTGCCCGTGCGTGCGCCGCTATCAGAAGGTCGTTTGCGCCAATGGGGGCGCCAGCGTGTTCCAGCTCAGCCCGGATGTCTCCGTAATGGTCGGCTGCTTCTTCCGGCCAGTCGCACACCTGCGTGAAAGCCAGAAAACGCTCCAATGCGGCCTCGCTACGCTCTTTCTGATTCGACCGGCAAACGCCGTAACGCAATTCCGCCAGGACGACGGCGGATAGGCCTACCTCCCCCACCGGCACGTGGCGTAACCGTTCGTGCACCTCTGGCGGCCGGCGTTTCATGATGTAGATACAGATGTTCGTGTCCAGCATATAGCGCATGGATCACAACGCCTCGCGATCCTGGGCCATTCGATCCTCGATCGAATCGGGAAAGTCGTCGGGCAGGGTCTCGGCAGGACCCAGGAAATAATCATCCCAGGACCGCGGCTTGGCCCGCAGGATCAATGCATCCCCGCGCTTTTCGATGACCACCTCATCGGTATCGAACGTAAATCCCTTCGGCAGCCGTACGGCCTGACTGCGCCCATTCCGAAACAAACTCGCCGTGCGTCGCTTCATTATCTAGCCCCAAAATGGATGCATATGCCTAAAGCATATCCCAGCCAGCGGCGTGTTTCCAGGCCTCATCGCTCAGTGGGTTCGGCTCATACAACCTGCGCGCCCCTCCGTCATCCCGGAAACCGCGGAGCGGTTATCCGGGATCTCGGGCGTCCGGGCGACCCCCAGCGGTGTAGATCCCGGCTCTTCGCTTCGCTACGGCGGGGATGACGGGGTGGGAGGACGTACGGCCGGAATGACGTGCAGCGCAGGGCGGCGACGGCTTTGGGCCTTTGAGTTGTAGGAGCCGAGCCTCTCGGCGATTGGGGCGTTGGCTGGCTCGTATCGGCTTGCGGCGAACCTCAAGGGTTTGGAAGCCAATCTTCGTGTGCGTGGCGCACCCGGAGAATATAGACGTCGCCAACCGGATCCAGGATGTAGACGACGATATGCGCCTGAAACGGGTGGACACGTACAGGCGGAGCGATTTCGGCGCGTTCGCGGGCCACCAGCGGGTTCTCCGCCAGGAACCGGAACTGGCGCTCCAGCGCTGCGTGATACCGCCCTGCTTGGTCAAGACCAAACTCTGCTGCGCCCTGGACAAAGATGGAGATGACATCCTCCTCCGCCTTTTCACTCAGGTAAAAGGGCATTACCGAGGGAGACGCTGATTGAATCGCGCGCTCGCGTTGATAACCCAGGTTTTCCGAGACCAGGCGCGTCGTGCAGCGGGTAGTGGTTCTACCCGCCCGTTTTTGATTTCTTCGGGGCGCAACGCAGGATCGTGGAACCTGGGGTGCCAACCCCTACACGCTATTGAAAGCAGGGGCTCGGCCGCCCGTTGTTGACCAAAACGGGTGCGCGCACGGCGTTGCGGCTCCCTTGTGCAGAATGACTGCACGGCAGTCGCCGCGCCTTGTTCGCACGTAAAAAGCGACTCGAGCGCGAACGTGCGATTCAATCAGCGTCTCCCTGGCGAGTCAGGAACCGGAACATTGGCGCGCCGCCCGCTCGTGGAGCTCTTCCATACTGTGCTGGCCGGGACCGCTCTCCAGCGCTTCCGTGACGAACGTCTGCATGCGCTCGACCTTCTCGGCACGCTCCTGGTCGTGACGGATCAGATCGCGCACGTAATCGCTGACGTTGCTGTACTGACCGGATTCGGCCTGCTTTTCGACCCAGTTCTTCATCGGGTCGGGAAGCGATACGTTCATGGTCGCCATAGCCTCACAAACCTCCAGCTTTCTTGGCAATCTTTGCCATAAAGACAATGATAGCCGTCCCGAACCCATTGTGCGACCGCACCCCCGGATCCCGGCCCTTCCCTTCGCTTCGGCCGGCATAACCGTTCTACGCAAGGTAGACCTGGACCTGTAGGAGCCGAGCCTCTCGGCGATTGGGGCATTGGTTGGGCCCTATCGCCCAGGGGCTGGGCTCCTACACTCGCCGTGGCTCCGCAGCCTGTAGGAGCCGAGCCTCTCGGCGATTGCGACGCCGGACAGGCCTGTTCGTCCAGAGGCTGGGCGCCTACATGCACATGGGTTGGTGCTGTTTACGGGTTGCGGATGAAACCCATGGCTTCCAGCTTGAGCAGGATGCGATGGGCGGCTTCGTCCGAGCCCATGTCGCGGGTGTCGATGCGCTTGCGCGCTCTTACCTCAAAACCTGAATGGCAATCCCCAAGTCCAGCTGACCCCATGCTCGGTCGGCGGTCAGCACAGGGAGCGCCTTGTCCATCGCCAGGGCGATGCAGGCCCGGTCGGCCATCGACAGCCCGTGCTGCCGAGAAGGCTCCCAGAGTTGTGCCGCCAACGCGGCTTGTTCCGCTGTGAAGGGCTCGAAAAGCAGCCCGACATCGGAAAACTCCTGCTGCATCTCCTGGATGTTCACGTTGCGCTGGAGCGATTTCTGCATCACTTCGGACCAGTTCACGGTTGAGACGCGGCCGCCATCCAAAGCGGGTGCCACGTGGTCGCCACCCGGCTCGTCATGCAGAAAGGCCAACACTGCCGAAGCATCCAGTACCGTGGTCATGGAGCCTTGCGCTCGCGCGTCGCCTCGGACCGCCGCTCGTCGATCAGCTCATCCACAAGGCTGACGTCCCTGGGGATGTGCTTGAACCGATCGCGCAACCGCCTCTCGACGAGTTCTCGCCGTTCCAGCACCAAGCTCTCGCCAACCAGACGCGCGACCAAGCGGTCGCCGGCTTTCAGCTTGAGTGTCTTGCGCAGCCCCGCGGGAATAACGACGCGGCCCTGAGCCCCTATCTGGACTTCGTTATCTTGATGTGCCATCAATCGTTCCTCATGCCACGACCTACTAGAAGGTGACACGCACTCGTCCGGCGCGCAAGAACGACGGAGGCAGATCAGTTCTTCACAGTTCTACGTTTCGCTGCGACCGGGATGACCGTTTACCTGCGGTGGACCCGGACCTGTAGGAGCCGAGCCCTCTCGGCGATTGGGGCATTGGACAGACCCGTTCGCCCAGGGGCTGGGCTCCTACACCGCTTGGTGGCCCTAGACCTGTAGGAGCCGAGCCACTCGGCGATCGGGCGCGGAAATACGAACCGGCCGCACCTGCGACAGCTCAACGGCGTTCCGTTAAAGCCGATGCGGTTGGGCTCAGGCGGCTTCCGACCGCAGGAGCGGCCAGGCTCCCTGCTTGGACGCTTCGAGAATCACGACTTCCACAATCGTTCCGTCTTCGGCGTAGCTCACACTAGTGTTCCAGTCCTGCGAACATTCGCGCGTAATCGGCTTGTCGGACAGATGCAGGACGAGAATGTCATCGGTTTCGTCATAGGTCGTGCGCATCGTCACTCTCTCCAGTCAAAGTGATGCATGACGGTTTTGACTACCAATTGTTCTTCAAGCACCAAAGCCGCACAAATGAGGTTGTCGCAACGGTCTTCGAAGTGCTTCGCGGTCCATAACCGACGCTCATCCTTGTAGCGTAGCTCACCCGTTTCCACCAATTCCGCCAAATCGCTTTCCGAGATTTCGCGCTGCGCCATCCGTTCTCGCGCATGGCGCGTAACGTTTATCGGTCGGTCGAATCGTTGGGAGTGCATTCCTTTGCCTCTCATCTCCAAGTTCGGCCAGTGAGCTCTCTGACCGTTCTAGCTCTTTGTGAGCGCCCAACTTCGTCATCCCGGAAACCGCGAAGCGGTTATCCGGGATCTCGTGCGTCTGGGGAGCCCCCACCGGTGCAGATCCCGGCTCTTCGCTTCGCCGCGGCCGGGATGACGGTGGGGACGGGTGGTCCGCACAGATGACGGTTGGCGTGACGCTGAGCCGGGCCCGGTAGGAGCCTGCTCGCAGGCGAATGCCCCTGCCCGCGTCCGGCTCTGGCAGGGGCTTCGCCGCCAAGGCGGCTCCTACGGATTGCGGGGCTCCGGGGCTACGGCCTCGGGCTTTGTGCCCTGGAGCTCGGCGCGGAGTTGTTCGATTTCGGTCATCAGGGTTTTGTGCTCGGCGCGTTTGCGCTGGAGCAGG
Organism: Thioalkalivibrio sp. AKL9; assembly: GCF_000377825.1. NCBI lineage: Bacteria > Pseudomonadati > Pseudomonadota > Gammaproteobacteria > Chromatiales > Ectothiorhodospiraceae > Thioalkalivibrio > Thioalkalivibrio sp. AKL9. The sequence continues at coordinate 20,119 of NZ_KB905117.1, forward strand.
CCGTACGCCAGGCGGGCCTTTTCCTGTAGGCCGCTTGGCGTGAGCTTGTACAGGTAGGCGGAGCGGTTGTCCGAGCGGCGGAAGTTCTGCGCCTTGACCCAGCCGCGGTCGAGCACGGCCTTGAGGGCGTAGTGCGTCTTGCCCACAGACAGGCCCAGGGCACGCGCGAGCTGGCGTTGGCTCATGTCCGGCTCGCGTTCGAGCAGGCGGAGCACTTCCAGATGAAGGTCTTCTTCAATCAATAGGTTATCGATTCGGTGGGCGGCGTTTGGGCACGCTACCGCCGGGACGGTCCACCCCGATTTCTTGCGGGTCCGCCTCGGCTGGGGGATCTTTTCTTCACCGTACGTTCACGGGCTGAACGCACATTGGACCATTTACAAGGGCCGCAATCAACGGCTCCCAGCGACGGGCTGATTTTGATGGAGCTTCGCGAGTAGGAGCCGGGTCCTCTTGGCGATCGGGACGTTGGTCAGGCCCTATCGGCCAGAGGCTGGCCTCCTACACGTGCTATGGATCCCGGACCTGTAGGAGCCGAGCCTCTCGGCGATTGGGGCGTTGGTTGAGCCCTATCGCCCAGGGGGCTGGGCTCCTACGCGCAAGGTGCACGGTGCAGGTCAGTCGTTGTTGAAGAGGTCGCGGGTGTAAATCTTGTCGGCCTGGTCGCGGATGTCGTCGGTGATGCGGTTGGCGACGATGACGTCGGACACGTGCTTGAACTCGTCCAGGTCGCGGATGACGCGGGAGTGGTAGAACTCGTCGTCGGGGAGCTCCGGCTCGTAGACGACGACCTCAATGCCCTTGGCCTTGATGCGCTTCATTACGCCCTGGATGGCGGAGGCGCGGAAGTTGTCGGAGCCGCTCTTCATCACCAGGCGGTAGATGCCGACGACCTTCGGCTGGCGCTTGATGATCGCGTCGGAAACAAAGTCCTTTCGCGTGCGATTGGCGTCAACAATGGCCTTGATAATGTTATTCGGGACCTCGTCGTAGTTGGCCAGCAGCTGTTTGGTGTCTTTCGGCAGGCAATAGCCGCCAAAGCCAAAAGAGGGATTGTTGTAGTGGCTACCGATGCGCGGGTCCAGGCACACGCCCTCGATGATCTGGCGCGTATCCAGGCCGTTGGCTTCGGCGTAGCTGTCCAGCTCGTTGAAATACGCCACGCGCATGGCCAGGTAGGTGTTGGCGAACAGCTTGATCGCCTCGGCCTCGGTCGAGTGCGTGAAGACCATGGGGATATCGTGGTCCATCGCGCCTTCCGCCAGCAGCCGGGCGAAGGTCTCGGCCCGCTCGGACTGCTCACCGACGATGATCCGGGAGGGGTGCAGGTTGTCGTACAGCGCCCGGCCCTCGCGCAGGAATTCCGGCGAGAACAGGATGTTGTCGGTCTCCAGCTCCGCCTTGATCTCGCGCGTGTAGCCGACCGGCACGGTGGACTTGATGACCATTACCGCATGCGGATTGATCGCCAGCACGTCGCGGATGACCGACTCCACGGTGGCGGTGTTGAAGTAGTTGGTCTGCGGGTCGTAGTCCGTCGGCGTGGCGATGATCACGAAGTCCGCGCCCGCGTAGGCCTCCTGCTTGTCCAGCGTGGCCTTGAGGTTCAGCGCGTGGTTTTCCAGGAAGTCCTGGATCTCGACATCGATGATCGGGGAGTGCTTGCGGTTGATCTGGTCGACCTTCTCCGGCACCACGTCGAGCGCGACGACCTCATGGTTCTGCGCAAGCAGGACGGCGTTGGAGAGCCCGACGTAGCCGGTTCCGGCGACTGCGATTTTCATTCCTGGTTTCCTTCCTGTTGCAATCGGTGTAGCCAAGTTCGTCGGCCGTGCGTCCGAGCCCCGTAGGAGCCGCCTTGGCGGCGAAGCCCCTGCCGAAGTCCGGCGCGGGCAGGGGCTTCGCCTGCGAGCAGGCTCCTACAGGGGCGCTGGCACGTTTACCCAGCGCCCGAGGATACTGGGGCGCCATGAACAATGATGCGATCGGGGGCACGAAAGGTTAACGCCCGCCTTACCCAGCCACGCGTTCCTGCGGTGGGTGATTGGCCGGGGCGTACTCGTGCACCACAGCGCGGATGGTGCGGCAGGCCCGCTCGGTGTCCATGTCGCGGTCGGCCTGGTCCAGCTGATTGAGGGCTGCGTGCAGGTCCTTCGCCGATACGCAGTCCTCGCGTGCGCGCATGATCCGCGGATGGCCTGTGGCCTGGACGTTGTCGCCGATCAGCAGCTCCTCGTAGAGCTTCTCGCCCGGACGCAGGCCGGTGAACACGATCTCCACGCCATCTTCGGGCACGCCGTCTTCCTTCACCTGGCGCCCATGCAGATGGATCATGCGGCGCGCCAGGTCCACGATGCGGACCGGCTCGCCCATGTCGAGCACGTAGACCTCGCCGCCCTCGGCCATGGCACCGGCCTGGATCACCAGTTCGGCCGCCTCGGGGATGGACATGAAGTAGCGCGTGATCTCCGGATGGGTCACCGTCACCGGGCCGCCATCGCGGATCTGCTGGTGGAACAGCGGCACCACGGAGCCGGACGAGCCCAGCACGTTGCCGAAGCGCACCATGCTGAAGATGGTCCCGCGCTGCTCTCGGGCGCGATCCTGCAGCACCATCTCGGCCAGGCGCTTGGTGGCGCCCATGACGTTGGTGGGACGCACGGCCTTGTCGGTGGAGATCAGGATAAAGCGGTCCACGCCGGCATTGAGCGCTGCCTCCGCGAGCACGGCGGTACCGAAGACATTGTTGCGCACGCCCTCGATCAGGTTGGCCTCGACGATGGGGACGTGCTTGTAGGCCGCCGCGTGATAAAGCGTCTGCACGCCATGCTCCGCCAGCACGGAGGCCACGCGTCGCGTATTGGCGACGGAACCCAGAACCGCGTGGACGGCCGGGCACCGGTCCAGCTGCGCCGCGGTTTCCTGCAACTCGCGTTCGATGCTGTACAACGCAAACTCGTTGCGCTCGAACAGGATCAGCGTCGCCGGTTCGAGACGAATGATGCGCCGACACAATTCCGAACCGATGGAGCCGCCCGCCCCGGTCACCATGACGATGCGGTCGCGCACACTGCAGGTGAGTAGCTCCGGGTCCGGCGGTACGGCATCACGACCGAGGAGATCGGCGATGTCGACGTCCTCCAGCTGCTCGAGACTCGCATGCCCGGAGACCACCGACTCCATCGACGGGACCGTCTGGACGTACACCGGAAGCGGCTCCAGCTGTTCCAGAATGCGGCGGCGTTCCTGGCGCGTCGCGGATGGGATGGCCAGGAGCATCCGCTTGACCCGAAAACGCGACACAAAGCGCTCCAGACGATCCGGACTATGGACCGGAATCCCGTCGATCGAACTCCCCTGCAGGCTGCGATCCTCGTCTACGAAGGCGACCACTCGAAACCGGCCCCCGGCCTTGAGCCCGGAAAGGAGCTGCACGCCGGCCTCGCCCGCCCCGAACACCACCACCGGCTCGGCACCCGCGCCCGCCTCGATGATCGAGCGATACCACGTGCGCACCAGGAAGCGGCTGCCGCCGACATAGATGAAGGCCACGATCGCGAAGTTGATCGGCACGGAACGCGGAAAGCTGTCCACGCGACCGATCGCAACGGCGGCCCACAAAACAAGAGCGAGGACCGCCACACCGGACCCCACCGCCCAGATCGTGCGGGACCCCATGAAGCGGATTACCGCCCGGTACAAACCCAGCTTTGCGAACACGGGTATGCCCACCAGCACCACCAGAGGGAACAGCCACCAGGTCTCCTGCATGATTGTCGGGAACGGCTCCGCGAGGCGGATGGCGAAGCCCGACCACAACGCCAACGGCAGCATGACCACATCCGCCAGCACCATCAGCCAGCGCTTTGTCGAGCGCGGCAGCTTGAGCAGCCTTTCCAAGCTCCGGCTCAGCATGATTTGCAACACCGTTCCGGCATGTCTCGCCCGACTCTCCCGTCCACAAAAATTGCCTGAATTACACTACAGCAAGTGTACGCACCCGTTCGCCGCCGCTCTCCATCGCGGCGTGCGGAGCATAAGCAAGCCGTGATGAAAATGCACTCATCGCTGAAGGGGTTGTCATCATTCCATGCTGGCAGGGGCTTCGCGGGCAGGCCCGCTCCCACAAGGGTACCCCCGGCTTGGTTTACTGTGGGAGCGGCCCTGGCCGCGAAACCCCCGCCAAACTCCATCCAGCCCCTTACTCTAGCCAGGCCGCATCCCACAGGGGGTAATCACCGAGATTGCCGACCAGCCCTGCCCGCAGCGGGTTCGCCACCACATAGCGGGCGACCGCCTGGAGATCCTCTTCCCGGCGCAACGCGCGGTCGTGGAAGCCGCTCTGCCACACTCGACACGTGCACCTCCGCAGTCGCCCAATCCGGCGGGTAGAGAGACTCTTGAGCTTTTGCACGGTACTGGAGAGGTCACCCCCTTCCAACTGCATCAGCCAGTGCACATGGTCAGGCATGACCACGAAACAGAGCGTCGACGCCGCGCCTTCCAGATCGCGCAACGCATGAACGACGCAGCGACCCTGGTCGAATTGCGAAAACCATGCTTGCCGATTAGCACAGACCGCGGTGATCAGATAGACCCGCCCCGGCTCGCTGAAACGGCCGAGGCGCAGACGGTGCGTTCGTGCCTTCCGTGGCATTCCAACCTCCTTGACTTGTCGAAGCACTTACTTGCAGGAACGAGCTTTGTGGGAGCGGGCCTTGCCCGCGAACGCCTCCCGCCCAAGCCCAACACCGGCAGGCGCTTCGCGGGCGAGGCCCGCTCCCACAGTGAAATTGCGACAGCCCAAATTGCCTCAGGTTAGGAGTTGGGCGAGGTCGTCGGGGCCGAGGATGGGGATGTCGAGGGATTCGGCCTTGGTGACCTTGGAGCCGGGGTCGGCGCCGGCGATGACGGCGGTGGTCTTTTTGGAGACGGAGCCGGTGATCTTGGCGCCGCGGGCCTCGAGGGCGGCCTTGGCCTCGTCGCGGGTCATGGCGTCGAAGCTGCCGGTGAGGACGTAGGTGCAGCCGGCCAACGGCGCGTCGTCGCCCGTCTCCGCGACCTCGCGCCGGGGCGGGTCGGGCCAGTGCACGCCAGCGTCGCGCAGGGCGCGGATAACCTCTAGGTTGTGCGGCTCGGCGAAGAAGTTGGCGATGTGCTCGGCGACGATGGGGCCGACATCCGGGACTTCCTGCAGCGCCTCGGCATCCGCCTGCATCAGCGTGTCGAGGTCGCCGTAGTATTCGGCCAGGTTGCGGGCGGTGACCTCCCCCACCTCGCGGATGCCCAGCGCGAAGATGAAGCGCGCCAGCGTGGTCTCGCGCGCCTGCTCCAGCGCGTTGACCAGGTTCGCGGCGAGCTTCGGGCCGACCCGTTCCAGCGCCTCCAGGCGTTCGGCATCCAGGGCAAACAGATCCGCCGGGCTTTGCACGATCCCGCCGTCGGCCAGCTGCTCGATGATCTTCTCGCCGAAGCCCTCGATATCCATCGCGCGGCGCGAGACGAAGTGCTTGAGGGCCTCGCGCCGCTGCGCCGGGCATACCAGCCCGCCGGTACAGCGGGCGACGACCTCGCCTTCGGTGCGCTCGATGTGCGAGTCGCACTCCGGGCAGGCCGCGGGCATCTCGATGGCGCGGGTATCGGCGGGGCGCTCGCCGCCGGCGCGGCCGACCACCTCGGGGATCACATCGCCGGCGCGGCGCACGATCACGCGGTCGCCGATGCGCACGTCCTTGCGCGCGATCTCGTCCATATTGTGCAAGGTGGCGTTGCTGACCATCACGCCACCGACCAGCACCGGCTCCAGGCGCGCCACCGGGGTGAGCGCACCGGTGCGGCCGACACGGAACTCGACATTGCGCAGGGTGGTGGTGCGCTCCTCCGCCGGGAACTTGTGGGCGATGGCCCAGCGCGGCGCGCGCGAGACGAAGCCGAGCTGCTGCTGATCGGCCAGGGCATCCACCTTGTAGACGATGCCGTCGATCTCGTAGTCCAGCCCCGCGCGGCGGGCGGCCAGGCGCTCGTAGTATTCGAGACAGGCCTCGACGCCCTCCAGCACCTCGCGCTCCGGGCAGGCCGGGAAGCCCAGGCGCTGCAGCCAGTCTAGGGTGCCGGACTGGGTGTCCGGCAGCGTTCCACCCTCGACGAAACCCACCGAGTAGGCAAAGAAGCTGAGCGGGCGGCGCGCGGTCACCTTCGAGTCCAGCTGGCGCAGGCTGCCGGCGGCGGCATTGCGCGGGTTCATGAACCCGCGCAGGCCGTCCGCCTCCAGCCCGGCATTCAGGCGCTCGAAGTCGGCGCGGCGCATGAAGACCTCGCCGCGCACCTCCAGCACCCGCGGGGCATCGTCGGTGAAGCGGTCGCCCAAATGCAGCGGGATCGGCCGCACAGTGCGCACGTTCGCGGTCACGTCCTCACCGGTCTCGCCGTCGCCGCGGGTGGCGGCCTGGATCAGGCGACCGTCCTCGTAGATCAGGCTGATGGCGAGGCCGTCCAGCTTGGGCTCGGCCATGTAGGTGACGGCGCCCTCGCCGCGCGCAGGGTCGCCAGTCTGTTTCGCCAGACGCTCGCGCACGCGGCGGTCGAAGTCGCGGATCGCGTCCGCCTCGAAGCCGTTGGCGAGCGACAGCATTGGCAAGCGATGCCGGACCGTGGCAAAGCCCTCGGCCGGGGTGGCGCCCACGCGCTGGGTGGGCGAATCGGGGGTGACAAACTCCGGGTGGTCCGCCTCCAGTTGCTCCAGCTCGCGCATCAGGGCATCGAACTCGGCGTCCGAGACCTCGGGGTCGTCGAGCACGTAGTAGCGGTAGTTGTGATGCTCGATCTGGCGACGCAGCGCGTCGATGCGCGTCTTCGGAGAATCCGTCGAGCCAGCCTGCGAGGCAGGCGAACCCGACCGGCTCACCGCGTACTCCGCCGGCGCAGCACATCCGGGCGGTGGCGGCGGAGCCAGTCGCTCAGGTCCTCGCGCATGTAGGCCAGCGTCTGGTTGGTCGCGGTGGACTGCTGGGCATCCAGGATGCTGCCGCCGAGATCGCGCGCCAGCACGTGGGCATGCTCCAGCAACGCCTCGAAGGCGCGCTGCGGCTCGGCGCTGCGATGCACCTGGGTAAACAGCGTGACGCCGGGCGTCATCATGTCCGCCAGGTCTTCCTCGCGCAGGGTGCCGGGCGGGATCATGTTGGCGGCGGAGAAGAGCGGCACGCCGGCATCCGTCTCCGGCTCAAAGAAATGGTAGATATCCATCTCGCCGGGGGTCATTCCAGCGCGCTGCATCGCCGCACCCAGGGCGACGCCGGTAAACGGCTTGTTGCGCGGCGCGACCACGTGCAGCAGCAGGATTTTCTCCTCCGACGGGCGGCGTTCGGCCCTCGGATTGCGCCCCACCACGCGCGGCTCGGACACGTATTCGCCCAGCGTCTCCATATCCGGCGCCGGCTGTTCGATCAGGTCCGGGTTCATCTCGTGGTCCGGATCCAGATGCTCGCCCAGGGTGTCATGGGCGCGCGTTGGCTTGAGCTTGCCCGGACGCAGGCGATCCATGCCGGAGCGCAGACGTGCACCCAGCCCCCCGAACGCCTCGCGGGCCCGCTCGACCGGGGCGCTGGCCGAACCCTTGCGCCGGGCCCGGGCCGGGCGATCCTCGGGCGACGGTTCGAACGCCCCGTGCGGCGGGGGCGGCGTGGGCTCGTCGTCGCTGTCCAGCACGCCGTAGATGTCCTGGGCGCGCTCACCCCGCCGACCGTAGTCCGGTTCCAGATCCGGCTCGTCGTCGTTGGCGGTCACGCCGAGGTGCGGCTCGTGGCGCTCCTCGCGCGCCGCGCCGGGGATGCGCGGCTCGTCGAACGCGGGTTCGCGCGCGCCGCCCGTGCGAACGCTGCGCCCGGTATCCAGCGGATCGCCCCAGCCGGCCTCCGGTTCAACGGAGTCCCCGGGCTCGGCCGGCTCGTACCAGCGCTTGTCGCCCGGCTCGTCACTGGCACGGATATGTACGGCCTCGTCGCCCCAGTCCGCGGCATCGTCCTCCATATCGCGCTGCTGCGCCCGCGCGCGCAGACGATGGGCGGCCCAGATCCCCGCGATCAGGACAATCCCCAAAATGACCAGGCTGATACGCATCCAATCCACAAAAAACCTCGTTGATCCCGGTACCGACGGTCAGGCCTCGGCCAGTTCCACAGCCTCGTCGATATCCACGCTAACCAGGCGCGACACGCCTGGCTCGTGCATGGTAACGCCGATCAGCTGTTCCGCCATGGCCATCGTTGCCTTGTTGTGAGTAATGAAGATGAACTGGATCTGCTCCGACATCTCGCGCAACAGGTCACAGAAGCGGCCGACGTTGGCCTCGTCCAGTGGGGCGTCCACCTCGTCCAGCATGCAGAAGGGCGCCGGATTCAGCTCGAAGATCGCGAACACCAGGGCCGAGGCGGTAAGCGCCTTCTCGCCGCCGGACATCAGGTGGATGGTCGACAGGCGCTTGCCCGGCGGGCGCGCCATGATGGTGACGCCGGTATCCAGGAGGTCATCGCCGGTCATCTCCAGGCGCGCCTCGCCACCGCCGAACAGGCGCTGGAACTTGTGCCCGAGCCCGGCATTCACCTGATCGAAGGTCTGCTTGAACAGGGCCCGGGTCTCGCGATCGATGCGATGCATCGCCTGCTCCAGGGTTTCCAGCGCCTCGATCAGGTCGGCGTGCTGCTCCTCCAGGTAGCGCGAACGCTCCTCCAGGCTGCGCGCCTCGTCGATCGCCGCCAGGTTGATCGGTCCGAGCTTCTCGATCTTGCGATCCAGTTCGCCGATCGCCTGTTCCCAGGCGGGGACGGTCGCGTCCTCCGGTAGCTCGGGCGCCAGGGCCTCGGCGGCGAAGCCGGATTCCTGGAACTGGGTCTTGAGCTGTTCGATCTGCACCGAGCGTTCGCGCAGATCCAGGCGCAGCTCCTCGCAGGTCGAACGCTGCGCCTCGACCCGGTTGCCCAGCTCGGTGCTGGTGCTCGCCAGCTCGCGCAGCCGCGCGTCGCAGGCCTCCAGGTCCGCCCGCGCCTGGGTCAGGCGGGCCTCGGCGGCCTGGCGCTGTTCCGCCACGGTCTGCAGGTCCGCGCGCCACTGCTCCAGCGGGCCCTGGCGGTCGCTGAGCCCCTGCGCCAGGCGCTCGCGGCGCTGGGCGTCGTCCTCGCGCTGGCGCTCCAGGCGCCCGCGTTCGTTCTGTTCGCGTTCCAGGCGATGGCGCGCCTCCTGCTCGGCCATGCGCGCCTGGTTGGCCGTGTCGCGCGCCGCGCGCACTGCGTCGCGGGCGCCCGTCTGGGCCGTGCGCGCGGCCTCGACCCGCGCCTCCAGAGCGGCGCGGTCGGCCTCCAGGGTCTCGATGCGGGTCAGGGCCTCGTTGCGTTCGGCCTCCGCGGTGGCGAACTGCTCGCGGGCGCGCGCGGCCTCCTCGTCCAGCTCGCCCGCCTCGCGGTCGATGCGTTCCTGCTGCTGCTCCAGCTGGCGCGCCTGGTCGCGCAGGCGCTGCACGCGACGCTCACGGTCCTCGATCTGCGCCTTTTGTTCGCGGATCTGCCCGTCCAGCGCCTCCCGCCGGGCGCGAGTGGCCGCGATGGTCTCGTTGCGTTCTTCCAGCGCGGCCTGCAGCCGGCTCACCTGCGTGTTCAGTTCCTCCTGGCGTTCCTGCAGCTCGCGCGCCAGGCGGACGCGGGCCACCGCACCGCTGGCCCCACCCTCCAGCGTGCGATGAGCGACCCAGCCCGGGCCCAGCCAGGTGCCGTCCGGGGTGATCACGCTCTCGCCCGGCCCCAGCGTGGCCAGGCGCGCCCGCGCCGCGTCGGCATCCTCCGCGCAATGCACCAAGGCGAGCCAGGCAGTGACGACCGGGGAGCCCTGTACCTGCCCGGCCAGGCTCCCCGCCGGCACCTCCGGCGTGTGCGACAGGCCCGTGCCGACCAGGCGCAGCATCGCCTCGGGGAGATCCGGCGCGGTCTCCGGCTGATCGGTGACGGCGGCCTCCAGCCAGCTGCCCAGCACCATCTCCACCGCGGTATCCCAGCCCTCGGTCACCTCCAGCTGCTGCACCAGCGGGCGCGACAGGTCCAGCCCGTGCTCGCGCGCCCAGGCCTCGCGGCGGGCGCGGGTCTCCTGCGGGTCATCCTCGCCGGCGAAGTGCTCCAGCCCCGCCAGGCGCCCGGCGACCTCGCGCGCCTCGCGTTCGGTGGAGTGCAGGGTGTCCTGCTCCTCGCGCTGGGCCTGTTCGAGATCGGCCAGCGCGGCCTGCTGCTGGTCGCGTTCGCCCTGCAGCCCCTGCAAGCGCTCGCGCAGTCCGGTGAGTTCCGCGTCCAGGCGGTCGGCCTCGGTGCCCGGATGGGTCTGCGGCAGGGCCGCGCGCTCGGCCTCCACGCGTTCCCGGCGCTGGGCGACGCGCTTGAGCAGATGCTCGGCATTGTCCATGCGCGAGCGCGCGAGCTGGGCGTTTTGGCGCGGCTCGGCGAGCGAGCGCTCCCACTCGGTGAGCGCCTCGCGTGCGCTCTGATATTCGGTTTCGGCACCTTCGGCGGCAGCTTCCAGGCGTTCGCGCTCGGCCTCCGCGGTCGTGGCGGCCTCCTGACGCTGCGTACTCTCCTGTTCCGCCTGGGTAATGCGCGCCTCCACCGCCTGGTGCTCGCTGGCGGCGGCCTCGATGCGGCTTTCGAGCTGGCGCAGTTCGGCCTGTTCGCGCGCCAGTTCGTCCTCCGCATGGCGGATGGACTGCTCCAGGCGCGAGACCTCGGCGGCGCGATCGTAATAGGCGCTTTGTGCCTGGGTGGTAGCGGCCTCCAGCTCGACCCGCTCCTGGCGTGCCTGCTCGGTGCCCGTCTGGGCCTTTTGGGCCTCGGCCTGGCTCGCAGCCAACGCCGTCTCGGCGTCGTTCAGGCGGGCGCGGCTGGCCTCCGTCTCCTGCTCCTGCGCTTGCAGGCGCAGCAGGATGGCCTCGGCGCGCTTGCGCCGGCGCTCGGCGGCCAGCGCCTGGTAGCGCTCGGCAGTCGCGGCCTGGCGGTTGAGGCGCTCGGCCTGCTTGGACACCTCGTCGCGCACGTCGTCCAGGCGTTCCAGGTTCTCGCGGGTATGGCGTACCCGGTTCTCGGTCTCGCGGCGGCGCTCCTTGTACTTCGAGATGCCGGCGGCCTCTTCCAGGTAGACGCGCAGCTCTTCGGGGCGCGCCTCGATCAGCCGCGCAATCATGCCCTGCTCGATGATGGCGTAGCTGCGCGGGCCCAAGCCGGTGCCGAGGAACAGGTCGACCACGTCGCGCTTGCGCGCGCGCTGGCCGTTGAGGAAGTACTTGGACTGGCCGTCGCGGGTCAGCGCGCGCTTGACCGCGATCTCGCCGTAGCCGCTGTACTCGCCGCCCAGGCGACCGTCGGAGTTGTCGAACACCAGCTCGATGGAGGCCTGCCCCACCGGCTTGCGGCTGGAGGAGCCGTTGAAGATGACGTCCTCGCTGGAGTCCCCGCGCAGGTGCTTGGCCGAGGACTCGCCCATGACCCAGCGCACGGCGTCGATGGTATTGGACTTGCCACAGCCGTTCGGCCCGACCACGCCCACCCGGTTGCCGGGGAGGACGAGTGTGGTCGGGTCCACGAACGACTTGAAGCCGGCCAGCTTGATTCGGGCGAGTCGCACGTTCGGCGCTATCCGCGGTCAGGAAAGTCGGGGTTAGAATGGTACACGCTTAGACGTTTACCGTGACCCACTGCCAGTTCGACAATCCAACCGTTTCACGAAACCACACAAAACCCTGCGGCGCGCCTGCACGCCAAGCCTTCCTTGCCTCCCGCTTTGGCGGGGGCTTCGCGGGCAGGCCCGCTCCCACAGGAACGACCGAGGACGCGACAAACCCATGCCCAGCCAGCCGAGCAAGACCCTGGAAACCTTCGACAACCCGGCGCCGGAGAACGATTTCGCGATCTATATCCGCGTCCCGGAGTTCACCTGCCTGTGCCCCGCCACCGGGCAGCCGGACTTCGCCGAGATTCATATCCAGTACGTTGCCGACGGCAAGTGCGTGGAGTTGAAGTCGCTGAAGAACTACATGTGGTCCTACCGCGATGAGGGCGCATTCCACGAGGCGGTCACCAACCGCATCCTGGCGGATCTGGTGGCGGCGACCGACCCGCGCTACATGCGCCTGACCTCGTATTTCAACGTACGTGGCGGCGTCTATACCACGGTGGTTGCGGAACACCGCAAGCCCGGCTGGACGCCCCCGGAGCCGGTGCACCTGCCGGCGCCGACGCGCAGCCCGCTGGACATGAACGGCTGACCGAGCCTGCCATGCACGCCATCGGCATTGATCTCGGCACCTCCGGGATCCGGCTGGCGCTGCTGGACCCGGAGGGGGCGCCCATCCACGGCGCGCACCGGGCACTGCCGGCGTCGGTCGGGGGCGACGAGCAGCGGGCGGAACAGAACCCCGCGCTGTGGTGGGCCATTGTGCGCGAGCTGCTGCGTGAAGCGGCCGCGCATCTGCACGGCGAGCCCGCCGCCATCGCGGTGGACGGCACCTCCGCCACCCTGCTGCGTCTGGATGCCGACGGACGCCCGACCCATCCGGCCCTGATGTACAACGATGCCCGGGCCACCGACATGCTGTCGGTACTGGCCGGGGTCGCGCCCGCGGACTCCGCCGTGCACAGCCCCAGCTCATCGGCGGCCAAGCTGTTGTGGCTGCGGCGCCACGAGGGGCTCTCCGGCGTGCGCCGCGTCCTGCACCAGGCCGACTGGGTTACCGGACGCCTGCGCGGGCGCTTCGACCGCATGGACGAGAACAACGCCCTGAAGCTCGGCTACGACGCACTGTGGGGCGGCTGGCCGAACTGGCTGCAGGAGACCCTGGGCAGTGACGCGTCGCTACTGCCGGAGGTGGTCCCGGCCGGGACGGTGCTGGGCCCGCTGGACCCGGAAATGGCGGAATCGCTGCATCTGAACCCGGCCTGCCGGGTGGTCGCCGGCACCACCGACAGCATCGCCGGGTTCCTTGCCTCCGGTGTGGGCGACGCCACCACGGGCGTGACCAGCCTGGGCTCGACGCTGGTGATCAAGCAGCTGGCCCCGGAACCGATCTACGCCCCGGAACTCGGGATCTACAGCCACCGGCTGCTGGGGCGCTGGCTAGTGGGCGGGGCCTCCAACAGCGGCGGCGCGGTACTGCGCCAGCACTTCGACGATGCGGCCCTGGAGCGGCTGAGCGCCGCGATCGACCCCGAGACCGACAGCGGGCTCGACTATCTCCCCCTGCCCCGCCGCGGCGAACGCTTCCCGGTCAACGACCCCGAGCTGCAACCCCGCCTCACCCCCCGCCCCGAGGACGACGCGCGTTTCCTGCAGGGGCTGTTCGAGGGGGTTGCCCGGGTGGAGCACGACGGCTATGAGCGCCTGTCCGAGCTGGGCGCCCCGCGCGTGGAGCGTGTCGTGTCCCTGGGTGGCGGCGCCCAGAACCCCGTGTGGACACGCATCCGCAGCCGGATCCTGGGATTGCCGGTGACCACCGCCGAGGACGACGATGCCGCCAGCGGCGCCGCCCGGCTCGCGCGCATCGGCGTGGGGCTGGAGCCGGGTTTCACGAGTTAACCGGCCAGGCCGAGAGGCTCGGCAATCGCCCGCTTTGGCCGGGGCTTCGCCTGCAAGCCGACCGCGATGCCGGGTGGGGCCACCCATTCCATGAGGGGAATCTTGTGGGAACGGCCTTGGCCGCGAAGCCCCCGGCAAAGCCGGACTCGGACAACAAACGTAGGATGCGATGAGCGCAGCGAATCGCATCATTGCTCAGCCCCCCGGTGATTGATGCGATTCGCTGCGCTCGTCGCATCCTACGGCGCTGTTTGCCAGAACAAGGCACGGGCAGGCCGTTCCCACAAAACCCGTCCCACGATGTGCTCTGCCATGACGCCGAAGGTGCGGATCGGTGCTACATTCGGGGGAGGCACCCAACAACAAGGGGATACGACATGCACTGGACGCGAATTCTCGGCATTGCACTGCTGGTGGGCGGCATCATCCTGCTGGTGATGGGCTACAACGCCACGGAAAGCCTGGGCGAGGAACTGCACCAGGAGTTCATGGGGCGCTATACGGAAGACACGCGCATGTACCTGATCGCCGGCGGGATCATGTCCGTCGTGGGCCTCGTACTCGCGATCTTTGGGGTGCGCCGCTAAGGACACATCCGTGCCCGCCGGCACCCTCCGCCTGACGCCGCTGCTCGCCTTCCTCGCGCCGTTTCGCGGGCTCGCGCGCGTATTCGACCCGGGCCTGCGCGGTCTGGTGATCGGCCCGTTGATCATCAACATCCTGGTCGTGATCGGGCTTGCGACAGCCGCCGGGCTCGGCTTCGAGGCCCTTCTGGCGGCCTGGCTGCCCGGCGGCTGGGACTGGCTCGCCTGGCTGCTGTGGCCCCTGTTCGCACTGGCGCTGCTGGTGGCCTTTGGGGTCTCCGCCGTCGCGCTGGCGGCGATCATCGCCAGCCCGTTCTCCGGACCACTGGCCTACCGCACCGCCCGCGGGCTGGGCCACGAGCCCCGCCAGCCGGCGCGCTCGTTCCTTGGCGAGATGGGCCACGCGACCGTAACCGCGCTGCGCAAGGCCGGCTACTACGGCCTGCTTTTTATCCCCGTGCTGCTGATCACGGTGATCCCCGGACTGAACCTGCTGGCCCCGATCGCCTGGTTCACGTTCGGGAGCTGGGTACTGGCCGTGGAATTCCTGGAGGCGCCACTGGCCAACGACGGCCTGGCATTCGCCGAGGTACGCGCGATGCTGCGCGCCCACCGGCTGGAGACCCTGAGCTTCGGCGCCGGGACCACGCTTCTGGCAATGGTCCCGCTAGTGAATCTGCTGCTGGTACCGGCCGCGGTCATCGGCGCGACCCACCTGCGAGTGCGCCTGCCCCGGGCCTAACGTCGGGACACCCCAGATGGACGCGAGCGTCTCCGAACGGGGCGTTTCGCAGGGCTCAACGCCCCTACCTCCACCATAGTCCGGGGTACCTCAAGCCCAATACCAGGCGCGTCGTCGTGAAAAGCCCGTACGGCTCTCGGCACCAACGCTCTCACCCCGATTTCCTCGCCGTCTCCGGACCCTCTCGGGTGCCCCACCGTTGACGCCTCTTCGTGTCTTCGTGCACTTCGAGGTGCCAGAGAGGCCTTTGACCCTTGGCGCAAAGGCGCAGGTCAGGCGAGCAGGGCATCCAGCGGGTTGTCGTCGGGGAGCGGGCGCATGCGGCCCTCGCGCAGTTCCTGGGCCACACCCTGCAGGGAGTGGCGCCGGCTGGCGCCCAGATCCAGCGAGAGGAACAGATAGCCACGGGTGGCCTCGCCACGCCAGACCAGGCCCATGCGGTGCAACTGCCCGGTTGCCTTGTCGACCACCTCGAACCACTCGCCGGTACGAATGCGGCTGGCATCGAAGACCCAGGGATCGTCAAGATCGGTCAACAAGTCGGGGTCGTCATCCTCGAGGCGCACGGCCCGCCGCGCTTCGATGCGCGCCTGCGGATCGAAGCGCGGCTCGTCGGCGGAGGCCCGGATCCGTTGCAGATGGGCCTGCCCCAGGTGCTGCACGACCGCCTTGACGCGCGCCTCGTCGGCGCCATGCTCACGTGCGGTGGCCACGATGCGCTGCACCAGCGGGTTCGCTTCCTGTGGGGTCGCCTGGTTGCAGATGGCCCGCACGAGCTCCTGCACCTGGCCATCCAGCACCTGCACAGCCGCCTCGTCCACTGCCAGCAGGTCCTCCCAGGCCTCGACGATCTGCTCGGCGGAACACTCCGGGAGCTCGGCCCCGGTCTCCAGTACGCAGACCGTCAGGGTGCGCCGGGCGCGGGCCGCGCGTTCCCTCTGACACATCGGCCCCGTGAACTCGGCCGCCTGCGCCTGCCAGTGTTCGTGTTCCGCGGCCACGGCGGCGGCCCAGTCGTCTGCCAGCGCCTGCGCCGCAGGGCGATCCAGATCATCGATCGCACGCCCCAGGTGTTCGATACTCCGGCGCATGGCTTCCAGGTAGCGGCGGACCGTCTCCGAGTCGTCCGCGCTGACCTCGGGGCTGATCCGTACGCCCGTATTGATCAGGCTACCGACCCATTCGCGCAAGGGATGCCCGGGGTCGTGGAAAAATTCGAGGTCGTGGCTAACCGCACGTACCAGTAGCGGCTGCAGCTCCAGCATCATTGCGCGAAACGCTGCATGGCAATCGAGGTGACGCGATACCTCGGCGAATACACCGGCCAGGACCCCTTCGATGACGCTCTCGATCCGTGGGTCCGCCGTGGCTTCGTCCGCCACGGCGGCGGTCGCGGGGTCACCGCCGCCTGCCGCAACTCCATGGCCCGATGGTAGCCAGCCAGCCGCCGCGGCCCACTGCAACCAGTCCGCCGCGCCGGCATCCGGGGCCGGCATCACGGCACCAGAGACCGCAGGGCCCCCTGCTCCGCCAACCGCAGGTGCGGCGCTCTCCGTCGCAGCCGATTCCGACGCCGTGGCGGGGCCCTCCTCTTCCCGGGTGGCATGGGCCCAGCTCGCACGCGGCGACGCTCCGGGCAAGTCGCCCTCCGGGACCTCGGACACCGGCTCTCTGACCAGCCCGCAGCCCTCGACTGTCTCGACCACAAAGGCCAGGGTCGGTGCGGCCGTCTGGCCCAGACAACGCACGTAGGCTCGCATCAGGCCCAGCGTCATATCCGTCCGGCCGAACTGTTCCTCGGCCGACTCGATCAGGCGCTCGTACCAGTTCAGCGGCGACCACGGCGCCCAGCCGGGGTGCTCGAAGCGATGATCCTCGCGCGCGGCCTGGAGGAACACGAACCAGGAGTAGCGGTTCTGCTCGCGGACCAGCCCTTCGAGCTTGTGGCGCAGGGAACGGCGGGTGGACTGGTAATCGTCCAGGATTTGCAGGCCGGAGTTGTCATCGGCGTAGCTGGAACCGGAGAATTCGTACTCGGGTGGGTAGGTTGTGGAGACAAAGTCACGCTCCAGGGCCTCCTCGAACTGACGACGCAGCACATATTGATAGCCTTGGAGCTGGTTCGCCCACTCCGCGCTGTCGGCCTCGTCACCGCCAGCGGACCAATCCTGCGCGACGGATTCCAGGCAGCGCTCAAGGTGATCGGTCACCCGCGGGACGATCCCGCGCACCAGTTGCTGGCGCTGGGCATCCGACAAACCGGACAGACCCGACCAGACCGCGGCCGGGTCCGCGGCCCGTGCTTCCCTGTCTGTATGCTCCCTGCCTGCCATCGATGAGGTGTCCTCGTATTGCTGCGTGGTGGCTCGCGTTAGTTCAGCGTGAGCCCGTCCACAGTGTACAGGCGCGATCAAAGCGGGACATCCAGTGCAGTTTCGCACCGGACAGGGAGACCCTTGCTGAGACGTTCCTTAGAGGTCCAGCGGCTGCGTTCCCACCTGAACCATTTCGCCCTCGACACGCACGGGGAACCGGGTCAGTGGTTCCTCGGCAGGCGCGGCCATCACCTCGCCGGTTCGCAGGCAGAACTGGGCCTCGTGCATCGGACACGTGATGCAGTCATCGGCGCCGATCTCACCATCCGCGATGGGCACATCCTCGTGAGTACAGAGGTTCTCCACGGCAAAATAGTCACCACCCAGGTTAAAGATCGCCACCTCGGTATCCGCTGTCTCCACCAGGCGATGATCGCCATCCTGGATGGTCCCCACCGGGGCTACGTCAATCCATTCCGTCATCACGACTCCTTTGCTTCTGAAAATTCCCGGTATCGCCCCCCCCCCCTGCATTGGCAGCTCAGGGGGACGCCCGCAGGGCCGCGGTCGCGGCGGCATCGATCTCGATCCGCCGGCCCTCTTCCGGGTGGTAGGAGAAGCGCCCCACCACCCGCAAGTTCTCGCCCAGGTGATCACGCACCGCCGACCCGGGCTTGACCGCCACGCGGTTGATGGCGTCGTCTTCCAGCCAATAGTGCTCCGGATCATCAAAACGATTCACGACACCCTCGGTTTCCACCAGTTCGCCATTGAAGGCCGGCGCGGATGCAGCCAGCTGTTCCAGGGTCACCGGCGATACCCGCTCGCCCCCGCAGGCCGCCAACATCCCGGCCATTCCCAACACCATCGCCAAGGCCCACGGGCCGGTCTTCAAGCCATTACCCAATATCATCCGTTCCGCTCCCGTTTGCAGATCCACTCTGCCACTGTCTTGCGAATAGCCTACCCAAGGTCCCCGACGCCCTGCGCATTCACTGCCGCCTGACGGGATAAAGGCAGAGCGGACGGCTTGTCCGTTCGTACGCCACCGCTTGAAGTGACGTGCGATTCAATCCGTGTTCTCCCAGGGGCCATCCCACTCATACGATACGGCCCCTATCGCTGAACCCGTGCAATTCACTACACTGCGCCCTGTGACGACGATCACAGAAGGCATCCTCCGCGGTGTCTTGATTTCAACAGGGGGATCACCTCCGGCGCGACAAAGTGACCGCCCGCACAGGTGACCTTAGTCGCGCCGGGGACTCAAGCCATCATGCAGATGCCGTTCGGACGCATGCGCACGCGCACCACCGAGAAGGTCGGGCTGGCCCGACACGATGGCGTTCTCGCCCTGGCGCGCGGACAAGGGTCAGGCTGGACCGGCTGTGAACGCGAGATCGACCCCGAACGCCTCGCAGCGCTGGTTCGCCAGCATCGCTTGCAGCGCAACCATGCCCATCTGGTACTGGACCGGCACGACTTTCGCCTGCTGCCCACCGAGGCACCCGACGTCCCCGAAGATGAATTGCGCGAGGCACTGCGCTGGCAGGTGGCGGATCTCGTCGACTTCGACGTCAGCGATGCGGTGGTTGACTACTGCCCGATGGGAGATACCCATCGCCACGATGGCAAACGTCTGATCTATGCCGTGGTCGCCCAACAGGCCCCTGTTCGCGATGCCATCCATATGGCCCGGCGGGCCGGCCTGCGAGTCGGCCGGGTCGGCATCCCGGAACTGGCCCTGCGCAACCTAGCCTCACGCCTCCCCCAGGCGACCGGCGGCGTGGCCCTGCTCTATGCCCAGAGCGACGGTGCAACCGTTGTGCTCGTACGCGACGATCACCTGTTCGTCACCCGCCACGTCGAGGTCTCGTTGAGTGATGAGAGCGGAACCGCCTTCGACAGCGTGCTGCTCGAGATTCAGCGCGCGCTGGACTACTTCGACGGACATTTCGCGCACCCGCCCATCCGCCAGTTGGCCGTCATGGGCGACGAGCCCGTGGAAGAAGCCGCAATCCAGCATCTCGGCAACAACCTGCGCATGGAGGCTCGCTGGGTGCCGCTTTCCACCTTTCAGGACGAGGCGACAGGAGACGGGCGCGGCTGCGCCTTCGCACTGGGCGCCGCTCTGGAGCGGGACTGAATGGCACAACAGATCAACCTGTATCGCGCGGAGCTCGATATCCGCCGGGAAGTGCCCATCTGGGGGCGCCTGGCACTCGCGATCGGGGCGTCGATCCTTGCCGGCATGCTGCTCTGGCTCGGCGCCCACCAGCAACGCCTCGCTCTGCAGGACACACTCTCCAATGCCGAGACCCAGCAGGCCCGCACAGAGGCACAGCTAGGCCAGCTTCAGGCCCTGTGGGAGGGCCCGGAAGTCAAGCAGGCCGAAGCGCGCGTGCAACAGGCCGAGGCCCGAGCCGAAGCCCTGGCCGCCGCCGGCGAACTGCTCGAGAGCCGCCTGAACAATGCCCGCAGTGTCTCCATGGCCGATCCTCTGTTGGTGCTGGCGCGGACCCGGCATGCAGGCGTCTGGATCACGGCCGTTCGGTTGGATGGCCGGCTGCCTGCCCTGGAACTGACGGGCAAGGCACTCTCACCGGACGCCCTGCCGCCCTATTTCGAATCGCTCCAGCAACACGGCTTCGGCCTCGACTCCCAATCGCCAGAACTCGAGGCACAGGCCGACAATGGCCAGATCGAATTCCGCTACCGGTTCGGCGCCGCCGTGGAGACACCATGAACATTCAGGGCCTCCTCCAGGCGCTGGAACAGCGCCTCAAGCAGATCTCGCTGCGGGAGCGGCGGCTGCTTTACGCCGCGGCGTTGCTGGCCCCGTTCCTGCTGATCCTGCAATTTGCGGTTACCCCGGTCGAAACCGAACAGGAGCACCTGGAGGCGTCGATCGACCAGCAACGCGAGCAGACCCGCGCGCTGCAGGAGCAGATCCACGGATTCGCCACCGCCACCGATCCGATTACTTCGCTGGAACGCAGGCTCGCCGACGCAAAGTTGCGCATCGCCGAACACGAAGCCGACCTCGAGATCGCCTCGCGCGAACTGCTGTCCCCTCGCGAGACGGCCGCGCTACTACGTCAGCTCCTGGACAACCGGGACGGTCTGACCCTTGAGCGACTCGCACGCCGCAGCGCAGAAACCCTGGAACACGCCGAGGAAGGCGGAGTGCGCCTGGAAAACCACCGCATCGAAATCGAGTGGAGTGGCCCCTATCTGGATACGCTCGCTTATCTTCAGCACCTGGAAGCGATCCCCGTCACCTGGCTATGGGGACGCCTGGATCTCGCAGTAACGGACCACCCCGCTTCGCGCGTACGGCTCGTCCTGGACGCCCTCGACCTGGGCGGACTGGAGCGCCACGAATGACGTCCATGAAAGCCATCCTCCTCACCTGTGCGCTGCTGGCCGGGCACGCCGCGTGGGCCGACGCATTGCACGATCCAACCCAGCCACCCGCATCGGCGACGGGCAGCCCCCAGGCCGACACCCACGGCGAAGCGTCGAACATCTCGGTGATACGCTTGCGCGGGTCCGAGGCACTGGCCGTGATCGACGGCCGCACCGTCCGCATCGGCGATCGCCTGAACGGCGCCCGCGTGCAATCCATCGATGCCACCGGCGTCACCCTCAAAGAGAACGGTCGCACCCGCACCCTGCCACTTGGCGGGCGGGCGGACATGGATATCAGGAGACACCCTTGATGCAGTCTCGGCTATTACCCGCATCCCTCCTTACGGCTTTGCTGCTCGCCCTCGGCGGATGTGCCACCACCCCGGGCGAGCCCAGTTCGCAGGCACGCGACCGCGCGCTGGAGGCGCTGGACGAGCCGCTGGCCACGGGTACCGATCCGCAGCCGCCGGAGCTGCCCGACGAGGTCGCCCGCGAGATGATGGCGGAGCCCGCGCCACCCGCCCGGCCGGAACCGGTATTCGATCTGCGGGTAGACGCGGCGCCCGCGCGCAGCTTCTTCACCACCCTCGTCGAGGATTCGCCCTACAGCGCCGTGGTGCATCCCGATGTGGGCGGACAGGTCAGCCTCAACCTCACGAACGTGACGATTCCCGAGATCCTGGCCATCGTCGAGGATACGCACGGATACCAGGTTGACCGCCGCGACGACACCTTCCGCATCGGCCCGGCCGGACTGCAAACCCGAACTTTCTTCGTCGACTACCTGAACGTCGAACGCGAAGGCCGCACTGGCCTCCAGGTCAGCGGCGGGCAGTTGGCCGGGGGGGGCAACGGCGACAACGGACCGGAGGCCTCCGGCACCCGCATCAGCACGCGTTCGGAATCCAGCTTTTGGGGCGATTTGCGCCAATCACTGGAGATGCTGGTCCTCGGCGGCGACAACGAAGAGCATAACGGGCGGCGCGTCATCGTGAACCCAAACAGCGGCGTGGTTGCGGTGCGCGCCATGCCGGACGAACTGCGCGACGCCGCCGGATTCCTCCAGGCCGTTCAGAACTCGGCCCAGCGTCAGGTCATCCTCGAAGCCAAGGTGCTTGAAGTAGCCCTCGGCAGCGGCTTCGAAGCCGGGATCAACTGGTCATACCTGGCCCAGATCGCGGGCAGCGATCTGATCATTGGGCAGTCCAGTCCCGGGCGGCTGGAAAGCGACTCCCAGCGCGCACCCTCCGGCGGGGATGCCGGAAGCCTGCGCCAGGATCCCGGCATCGTGGACGGCAGCCAGTTCGAAGCCCTGGGGGGTGTATTTACCGCCGCCTATGCCCGCAACAGCTTTGCGACCTTCCTGGAACTGCTCGAGACCCAGGGCGACCTGACCGTGCTCTCCAGCCCGCGGGTCTCGACGGTCAATAATCAGAAGGCCGTCATCAAGGTCGGCAACGACCGCACCTACATCACGGACTTCCAGCTGCGCACCGAGAGCGGCGTCGGCGATCAGGCGCGCGACCGCCTCCTTCCCGACCCCACCTTCACCCCGATTTTTGACGGCGTGGCCCTGGATGTCACACCGCAGATCAGCGAAGGCAGCGAGGTCATCCTGCATGTGCGGCCCAGCGTCAGCGAGATCAACGAACGCATTACCAGCTTCCGCTTCGACGGCAACGAGTACTCCTTCCCCCTGGCCGCCTCGGCCATTCGCGAATCCGACAGCGTGGTACGCGCCCGTAGCGGGCAGGTCATTGTCATCGGCGGTTTGATGCAGGACACCACCGAGGAACTTGCCTCCCGAACCCCGATCCTGGGCGACGTACCCCTGCTCGGACGCCTGTTCCAGTCCAGCCGCATCCAGCAACGCAAGAGCGAGCTGGTCATCCTGCTGCGCCCGCTGGTGGTCGACGGCGATGGCCGGGTGTGGGAGGAAGAGATCGACCGCACCCGCCAGCGCCTGCGCGACTGGCAGCAAGACGGCCCTGAACCCGAACGCCGCACACTGGAGATGTAGCCGGACCCCCGAGCGATGTCTGCCCAGCTCTACTTGCAACACTTCGGCCTTGAGGAACCGCCGTTCCGGCTGACGCCGGCGACGCGGTTTCTCTACCTGGGCGAGAGCATGCGCGAGGCCCTCAACACGGCCTGTCTGGGCCTGGATTCGGGCGATGCCTTTCTCAAGATCACCGGGCAGGTAGGACTGGGCAAGACCCTCGTGTGCCGCGAATTGCTCAACCGCCTCGAGGCACCGTTCGAAACGGCCTACATCCCCAACCCGCGGCTGCCGCCCAACGAACTGCTGAGCGCCATTGCTCGCGAGCTGGCCATCGACCCGCCGGAGAATTCGCCGGGCACCGACCACCTGATGTCCAGGATCCAGGACCGGCTGCTGGAACGCGCCGCCGCCGGGGCACGTGTCGTGCTCCTGCTCGACGAAGCCCAGACCATGCCGGACGAGACCATCGAAACCGTGCGCCTGCTGACCAATCTGGAAAGTGCCTCCGAACGCCTGCTGCAACTGGTCCTGCTGGGGCAGCCGGAACTCGATGAGCGCCTGGCCGCCCACCACCTGCGCCAGATTCGCTCGCGGATCACGCACGCCTGCACCCTGCGTCCGCTGGCTGTCCACGAGGTGGTCGACTACCTGCGGTTTCGCCAGATCGTGGCCGGGCGCCATGCCGGCGACCTGTTTACCGAAACCGCCGCGCGGCGGCTGGCACGGCACAGCGGCGGTGTGCCCCGTCTGCTTAATATACTGGCCCACAAGGCCCTTCTGGACGCCTTCGGCCGCGGTGACGGGCAGGCGCGCCGGGCCCACGTTGCCCGTGCCGCGCGCGATACCGAAGAGGCACGCAGCGACGCCCGCGCCCTGCCCTGGCTGGCCGCCGCCATCGCTGGTTCGGCCGCTGGCGCCGGGCTGTGGTACTCGGGGCTGCTCGCATGAGCCTGCTGAACGACACCCTGCGCCGTCTCGAAGAACGCACCGGCCGGCGACCCGACCCCGCGAACACCGTGACCGCGGGCACACCTGCCCGGTCCCGGCCCCGCTGGATCCTTTTCCTCGGTCCCGCTGGCGCGGGCGTCGCGGTCGCCGCGCTCGTGGCGCTCGCCTTCCAGCACTGGCTGGGGCCCGCCTCCGCCCCACCCCCGGAGGTGGCCACAGCGCCCGCAACGCCACAGCCCCTCGTCGCGGAAGAAGCGGCTTCCAAGGCACCACCGGCGATCACGCCTCTCCCCGCGGAAACCGAGGTCACGGCATCCTCCGCCGAGAGCGCCCCTTCTGGATCGCAGGCTGAAGGGGAAGCCCTCGCCGAACGGACCAAAAGCGCACCCGATATCCCCGTGAAGGCTACAGAGGTCCCCCAGGCAAATGCCGAGATGGCATCGGAGCCGCCCCGCGAAGAACCGGCACAGACAGCCGGCGCCGTGACGGAGGACACGCGCGAGTCCGGGGCCCCGCCAGAGGCGCCCAAACAACCGGATGATCCAGCCCCGGATGAGGAACCCGTCGCGCCCGAACCGGGAGTTGAAGTTGCGAGCCCAGAAGCCCGGAGCGAGACGCCGATCGAGCGCGGCCACCGCCTGCAGGCGTCCGGACAATGGCGAGCCTCCATCGGTGCGTTCGAGGAACACCTGCAGGCGGAACCAGACCATGCAGAGGCCCGTCTCGGAATCGCCCGGGCGCTGCGCCGGCTGGACCAACCGGCGGCCGCCGCTCATGTCCTTGGCGAGGTTCCTGCGACCCATCAAGAAGATCTGCCCTATGCCATCACCCTGGCGCTGGCCCACCTGGAAAGCGGCGACCCGCAGGCGGCACGCGACACCCTGTCCCGGCTGGCGCCGGACCAGCTGGACGCCCGTGCGCGGGCCTTACTGGCCCAGGCCCAGCAACGCATCGGGGACCACGCCGAGGCCGCGCGCCACTATCGAGCCCTCGCCACCCAGTCGGGCGAAGGCCGCTACTGGCTGGGCCTGGCCCATTCCCTCGAGCATGTTGGCGAGCCCGCCCAGGCCCGGAACGCCTACCGCCGGTCCCTGGACGCCGGCGATCTGGGCCCTGCCTCCCGCCGCCACGCCGAAGCCCGCTGGGAAACGCTCGCGGGCCACCGGTAAGAGCCGCGGGCTCGTGGTGGCAAAGGAATCGTGGCAGAAACCATTCAGCCCCCGGAGTACCCCCAGCCAGAGCCGCCCGCTCCACCACTACCCTCCGGACACCAGGCACCACTGACCCCCTCGCAATCCGCCCCGCCGGACAGGCTCTCGTTCAAGATGCCCGACTCGTACACGCACCCCTCGTAGGTGCTGGCCTGGCCACTCGTGTCCTCGTCACCCTCCCAATAGACATTTCCCTCGAAGGTAATGCCGCCGGAAACGCGCACGCCTTCGCTGAAACAAGCAACGCCCTGTACCGTCCAGTTGCCCGCACCGACCACATTGATCCCTTCTGCCACTTAGAGATTTTCGTAAGTCCTTCCACCCCCACCAGGACTGATATCGTCGGGATCCTGTACACATTCCCAGGCCGCGTCGTCGCAAGGGGGCAACCCAGCGCCCAGCAAGTCCACGCAGATCTGGTGCAGGGCGAGAGCCCCGTCCGGCGATGATGACCCCACCCATCCCTGCACGAGGCTGCGGTTCGCGTCACACTGGCCCGGTGCCGGGTCACAATTGAACCAGGCGGTACCCACGGCATGAGTAGACCCGTCGCACGCAGGTTCCCCGGCAACCATGCGCCGGATGCCGCTTTCCGCGGCAAACAGGGCCTGTTCGGACTGAACCCGATCGGCACTGGTGGAGCTGCCGGAACCCACCAGGGAGACCGCACCCACGGCAATCGCGCCGGCGAGCACCAGGATCAGCAAGGCCACCAGCAGGATGCTGCCCCGGACCGTGCAGCGTGCGGAACGGGGTCGAATGGGAGCCCGGTCAGGATCGGCGATAGGCATGGGTAGAGGCCTCGTATTCACTCACCGTTTTCAGGGTCAGCTCCAACACGGCGAACGTCTCCAACGGTCCCGCGTCGTCGCAGACGAACGTTTCTACCGGATCATCCTCGTCGCCGGCCAGCAAGGCGGTACTTCCCCCCTCCTCGAGCCACAACCGTCCTCCGCCCAGGTAGTAGCGTCGTTGTCCAGCATCCTGCAGCGTCAGCGTCAGCTGTCCCGGAGAACAATCAACAACATTCTGTGCGTGGCGTACATCGCGCGCCATGCGATCCAGCGCCGCGCCGACTTCCATCTGTGTATTGGTCACCTCGCGGGTCACAAATACAGCTTCCAGAGCGCCCCCCAGGAACCGGGCGGCAATCAAGCCGATCACCCCGAGGATCACCAGCACCAGCACCAGTTCCAGCAGGGTGAACCCCCGGTTGCCGGGCAGAAGAAGGCGCTGGAGGGCAGAACGGCGCCTCATTCGTCAGTCCTCGTCACGAGGGAACTGCAGGTTCAGGGAGGACATTCCACCGCGGGACCAGCCGATCTCGACCTCGTCATAATCCGCACCTGCGGGTGCGGTGCATGACAACTCCAGGGTGGCATGGCCGCAAGCGGCATTCAGGAGAGCTGCGGCCTCCGCCGTTTTCGGGGCATCTTCATCCGCCCAATTCGCCGGATCAACGCCACTTGCGGGACAGCCACTCAAATCGAGGGAATCGGCATCGAAGATCGCCAGCAATACCTCGCCGCACCCACGGCCATCCCGCGCGAACTCCTCGGCATCCTCGGTGGCGGCCAGACTCGTCAGTAGCGGCAGTGTTGTGGCCAGCGCCGCCAGTGCGACCGCGATAATCACCAGGCCGATCAAGAGTTCAATCAAGGTCGTGCCGCGCGAACCGATACCCGGCGGGACAGTTGGGGTCGCCATTCAACAGCCTCCTCTCTGGATCGCTCCAGTCAGGCCGAACACACAAATCCGGCGCGGGTCCGCCGAACCTCCGGAAATCGTCAGCAGTACATCCTCACCGTTGTGCAGGCGCCCCCACGGATACCGGAACTCCAGGTCGGATCCCGCCACCGACACCCCGGACAGGTTCCGCGGCCCAGCCAGTGGGCTTGCCAGGCAGTTCGTCGCGGCGTCCACGACCCAGCCGTCCGAGACCTCCACGAGCACGGACTTGTTATCCCCACAACCCATGGCAGTTGAACGGGCACGCCGCAAATCCCCAACCAGTTGATCTTCCGCAGCCACCAGATCCGGCGTTCCATCGAACAGGCCCGCAGGAAGACGTGGCAGGGCGATCAGGGCAAAAACTCCAAGGATCACGAGCACGACAACCAGCTCAAGCATGGTGAACCCCCTGCTCGCAACCGACGCCTGCGGCTCGACGAACCGTGCTCCTAACTTCCGATCCCCAGTCATTCACACGCCCCTGGCTGATCTTCCGAGCATATCAGGCAGGCAGCAGCCTTGCTGCAGAGGAAATACGCAGGCTTGTTGCCAAGGGATGCATGGGGCAAGCTGTCGCCACAAAACCCGCCACCGCCCCGTTCCCGCGCCTGCGGGCTCGTTTGGCGCTCCCAGTAGAGGTTGGCGCATGCGCTTTTTCCGCAAGCCGGAAACCGATCAGGATCAGGACCGTCCCGCTGGTGAACAGACACCCGCCCCGGCGGAGAAGAGCGCAGGCAACCGTACGCCCACGGCGGCACGTCGGAGCCGTTCGCTGGGGGAAACCCTGGTCGAGACCGGCATCGTCACCCCAGAGCAGCTGGAACAGGCCCTTGCCGAACAGGAAAGCTCGGGGCGCAAGCTGGGCCGCGTGCTGACCGATCTAGAGCTTTGCACCCAGGAGGACATCGCCACGGCCCTGCAGGAACAGGTCCGGCGCATCCGTATCGGTGACCTGCTCATCGACTATGGCCACATCACCGAGGGGCAGCTGGACGAAGCCCTCAAGCAGCAAAAGGGCAGCTCGCGCAAGCTGGGGCAGGTCCTGATCGACATGGGGCTCGTCAGCCAGGCGCAGATTCTCGACGTGCTGGCCGACCAGCTGCAGATCCCGCAGGTGGACCTGCGCCGCTACCAGTTCGACCCCGCCGTGGCCAAGCAGCTGCCAGAGACCCTCGCCCGGCGTTTCCGCGCCCTGCCCCTGTCCGAGGGGCGCGACGGGATTCTGGTGGCCATGGCGGACCCCACCGACATCTTTGCGCAGGACGAGATCGCTCGCAGCCTCGGGCAGCGTCCGCAGATCGCAGTGGTCGCAGAAGACGACCTGCTCGCTACGCTGGATCGCGTCTACCGCCACACCGAGGCCATCTCGCGGGTCGCCGAGGAACTGTCGGAAGAGATCTCGCGCAGCGATTACGATCTCGACCAGCTGGTCGAGGCAGAGATGAAGGTCGACGCACCAGTGGTGCGCCTGCTGCAGACGCTGTTCGAAGACGCCATTCAGACCGGTGCTTCGGACATCCATATCGAACCCGACGAGAACGTGCTGCGCGTGCGCCAGCGGATCGACGGCGTGCTGCACGAGCAGGAATTCAAGGAACGCCAGATCGCCAACGCGCTGGTGTCGCGACTGAAGATCATGGCGGGCCTCAACATCTCCGAGCGCCGCCTGCCGCAGGACGGGCGCTTCAACATCCGCGTCCGCGACCGCTCGATCGACGTGCGCGTGTCCACCCTGCCGCTGCAGTCCGGCGAATCCGTGGTCATGCGCCTGCTCGACCAGAGCACCGGCATCCTCGATCTCGACAAGCTGGGCATGCCACCGCATGTGCGCGAACCGTTCGACCGCCTGCTGCGCCATCCGCACGGGGTCATCCTCGTCACCGGCCCCACCGGCTCGGGCAAGACCACCACGCTGTATTCCGCCCTGCGCGCGATCAACGATGCCGGAAAAAAGATCATCACCGTGGAAGACCCGGTCGAGTATCGGATTCCGCGTGTATGCCAGGTGCAGGTAAACAGCCGCATCGGGCTGGACTTCCCGCGCGTGCTGCGCACCGCCCTGCGGCAGGACCCGGACGTCGTGCTGGTCGGCGAGATGCGCGACCGCGAAACCGCCGAGATCGGTGTACGCGCCGCGCTGACCGGCCATCTGGTGCTGTCCACCCTGCACACCAATGATGCCGTCTCCACACCCATCCGTCTCCTGGACATGGGCGTCGAGGGCTACCTGTTAGCGCCTTCGATCATCGGCGTCCTCGCGCAGCGCCTTGCCCGCCGCGTCTGCCCCGACTGCGCGGAACCGGCCACCCCCGACCCGCGGGAGCTCGCCGCGCTGGCCGCGATCGACGACGATCCCGACTCGATGGCCAACTGGCGTCAAGGGACCGGCTGCAACCGCTGCAACAACACCGGGGTCTCCGGCCGCATCGGCATCTACGAACTGCTGGAACTGGATAGCGACATGGCGGCCGCGCTGCGCATCGACGATCACCAGGGCTTCAGCGACGCCGCCCACCGCAGCCCCGGGTTTCGTACCCTCGGCCAGGTGGCACTGGATTATGCACGCCAGGGGCTGATCCCACTGGAGGAAGTCCTGCGCATCGCGGGCGAATCGGCCCGCCTGGACGACCAGGAAGATGCGCCCGTTACGGCCGCCGAACCGGATTTCTCCGACCTCCCGGCACTCCCCGAAGATGACCTGCGTCAGGCCTCTGCAGAGGGATCTGCCGACTCGCATTCATCGCCACCGGGCAACCCGCTGGAGCTGGATGACGGTCGTCTGGAACTGGTGCCTCCGGATCGCGAGCGTTAACCCACCGCATGGCACTGTTCAACTACCGCGCCCGTTCCTCGACCGGCAGCGTCCAGCAGGGGCAACTCGAGGCCGATTCGCCAGCGGGCGTCGCCCGCCGCCTGATGAGCGACGGCGCAACGCCACTGGAGATTCGTCCGGCCAGCGACGCATCGGCGGCATCCGCCAGCACGGGAGGACCACGCGGGCGCAAGCGCAAGGCCACGGGCCGCCCGCGCCTGGACGACCTCGAGCTGTTCGTCCGCCAGATGCACAGCCTGACGCGCGCCGGGGTCCCGATTGTCCGCGGCCTGGGTGGCGTGGCCGAAACCTCGCACAACGCCCGGCTTGCGGATGCCGTGGGCCGCATGGCCGATGCCCTGGAGGCGGGGCGCGAGCTGTGGTCCGCGATGCGCGACGAGCCAAAAGTCTTCTCGCCCCTGATGGTCAACATGGTGCGCATGGGCGAAAGCACGGGGCGACTGGAAGAGACCTTCCAGCAGCTCGCCTTCTATCTCGAGCGCGAGCGCGAGACGCGCCAGCAGATCAAGCAGGCCGTGCGCTACCCGATCTTTGTGCTGGTCGCCATTGCGGCGGCCTTCGCCATCATCAACGTGGTGGTCATTCCCGCCTTCGCCGGCATGTTCGAACGCTTCGGGGCGGAATTGCCCCTACCCACGCGCATCCTGATGGCGACCTCCGATTTCACCGTCGCCTACTGGCCGTGGATGCTCGGCATCACCGTCGCGGTCACGCTCGGCTTCCTGCGCTGGATCCGGACCCAGCCCGGACGCCTGTGGTGGGACCGCGTGAAACTGAGCCTGCCCATTGTCGGCTCCATCATCGAACGCGCCCTGCTGGCCCGCTTCGCCCGCGCCATGACCATGGCCTCACGCTCCGGCATCCCCGTACTGGATGGCCTGGAAGCGGTCGGCCGCGCCGTGGACAACGCCTGGGTGGAAAACCGGGTGGACGAGATGCGGGCCAACCTGGAACGCGGCGAATCCCTGATCGGTGCCGCGGCCGGGACGGGCATGTTCACGCCCCTGGTGCTACAGATGATCGCCGTCGGCGAGGAGACCGGGCAGGTCGACGACATGATGGAAGAAGTCGCCCGCTTCTACGAGCAAGAGGTGGACTACGAGCTGAAGACGCTGTCCAGCTCCATCGAGCCCCTCCTGATCGGGATCATCGGGGCGATGGTGCTGATCCTCGCCCTGGGCGTGTTCCTGCCCATGTGGGATCTGGGCGCCGCGGCCCTTTGAACCGCCCGGGGCGCGCACGCATCCCGCGTCTGGACCGACACCGGTTCCGCCGTGCTAGACTCGGCAAAAAAGTGAATTGAGTCACAAACAACAAGCAGTTTTTGACCACCCAGGGGAATCCAATGCAACCCAAGACCGACTTCCTGCAGGCCCCTCGCAGCCGCGGCTTCACGCTGATCGAACTCGTCATCGTCCTGATTATCATCGGCGTCCTCGCCGCCGTCGCCGCCCCGCGCTTTATCGACTTTTCCAGCGATGCCGAAGAAGCCGCACTGGAAAGCCAGGCATCCAACCTGACCTCGGCCAACACCATTAACGTCGCGGCCTGCCGCCTGAACAAGACTGAATGTATTGCAGTGGGTGACTGCAGTGATGCGCCCGATCTTGTCGACAACTTTGACACTACTCGGTACTCCATCACCGCTGCCACGATTGCTGATGGGGAAACCGAGGCTTGCACCCTGACTGCCGACAATACTGGTGAAACCACAACGTTCCAGCTGACTGGCACCAGCAAGTAGCGCTCTACGCACGTCTGTTCGCGATCGGGCTATATGCTCCTGAAGGAGCCGGCTTTATGCCGGCTCCTTCGCGTTGAGCTCATCATGGGCCCACCCTGCCATTTGCCTGCCGCGCATCCCCACGCTTCAAGGTTTCCCGCCCTTTGCCGTTATCGGGACGAGTCATCCCAATTATCCCGACGCGATGGTGGGTTGCCTGTGCGAACGAACCGCCACTTCCTGGAGGCTACCGACCTGTTTCAGGTTTCCCTGCCGCATGCCGGGGCCTCCTCCAAGTCCAGTGACCCCTCCCGCCGCTCGGAGCTCCGGACCGAACGTTCCAGGACGTGCAGCCTGGCCGACGCGGAGGTCCTGCGACTGGCCACGGAAACCCTGCAACTGATCCGCCAGTTGAGAGTCTTCGGGGTCAAACCTTGCCCTTTGCCTCCCAGCCAACTCCACGCTTCAAGGTTTCCCGCTCGTCGCCGTTATCCCGGGTAAGTCACCCGTTCACCCCGACGCGAAGGTGGGTTGTCAGTGCAAACGTACCGCCACTTTCCGGAGGCTGCGGACCTGTTGCAGGTATCCCGGCCGCATACCGAACACTCCGAGTCTTCCAGTGACTCCTCCCACGGGCACGCGCTCGAAACAGACCACGAGAGTACCTGCGCCCCTGCCGACGACGAACTCCTGCGGCTGGCCACGGAAACCCTGCAGCTGATCCGCCAGTTGCGGCTATGAGGCGCGACGCTTAACTCCAGCCGCTTGCAGCCGCTCGGCGATTGTTCGCCGGGAAGAGGCTGTTTAATGCACGCGGGAGCCCGCCTGCAGCCGGCTATTTCACGTTCTGCGCGAGCCAGCGATCCAGGGCATTGCCGAAGGCCTGGCGGTCGCGCGGACCCAGCGCCGCCGGGCCGCCGGTCTCGACCCCACTGGAGCGCAGCGTATCCATGAAGTCGCGCATACTGAGGCGCTCGCGGATGTTGTCGGGAGTGTAGAGCTCGCCGCGCGGGTTCAGCGCCTGCCCGCCGTTCTCGATCACCTCAGCGGCCAGCGGGATGTCGGCGGTGATGACCAGGTCCCCGGCCGTGAGGCGCCGGACAATCTCGTTGTCGGCCACGTCGAACCCGGCGCCGACCTGGATCGAGTCGATCAGCTTCGACGGCGGCGTGCGCATCGGCTGATTGGCGACCAGCGTGACCGGAACCCCCGTGCGCTTCGCCGCACGAAACAGAATCTCCTTGATGACCGCGGGGCAGGCATCCGCGTCGACCCAGATCTTCATGGTTCTCCTTCCCGAAAGCTCGCTGATGATCGGGGTGCAGGGTAGTCGTTTGCGGCGCCCGGCACATTTCCTCACCGTTCGGATTGGCGCCGGGGCGGTACACGTCGTGCTATCTGCTTGGGAGACGTCAACCAACATGCTTGGCCCTTCCGGCCAAGCCTCGCAAGGAGCATTACATGGGCATTGAAGTCACCGGCATTCTGGGCCTGATCTGGCTGCTGATCGTGATCTGGGCAATCGTGCGCACCGCACAAAGCCCCGCGACCCCCATAGTGAAAGTACTGTGGATCCTGATCCTGCTGTTTCTTCCCCTGGTCGGTCTGATCGCCTGGTTGCTGCTCGGGCCCAAGTAGGCCCAACCCAGGCACCGGGCGCTCACATCCGGCGCAGGAACTCCGCAAGGGTCGGCGCGTCATCGCCCGCCTGACGCAGTCGCTCGAGTAGCGCCTCCTGGGGACCAAAACGGGTCGCGTCGTAGGCAGTTGCCTGCACACGAGACGCGGAGCCCACCCGAGCGGGCCTGGCGGCCGACTCGTCCCGCCCCTTCCAGCCGAAATCGGGCGGAGGACGGTCAGCCCCGGGGCGTCGACCCTCCCCGGCTTGCATGGTCGCCGGCGCCGCTACGTCTTGGGGTGCGTCCATCGCGGGCGCAAGCCGCGCACGCAAACGGCCCAGCAACCCGGCATGGGCCTCCGGATCCGCCTGCAGCGCGTCCACCAGTGCCATCAGATCGATCGCAGCGCAGCCCGTTCGCGCCCGGTACTGCTCGTGCATGGCGTCCAATTCCACCGCCAGCGCCTCGGGCTCGGAGGCCTCCAGGGCCGCGTCGAACGCCGCGCGCAAGCGCCCGAGCACACCCTCTTCGCTGCCCAAGCCGTCCGAGGCTTCCGAGGCTTCCGAGGCATGGTCGACCGGGGGCGGCTCCGCAGCGAGCGCCGGGGCTTGTGGACGAGCGTCCCCCAACGGCGTATGCGCAGCCGGATCATCCTGCTGCAGACGACGCCGCCAGAAAAGGCTGAATGCTGGCGCGTCTTCATGCGGAAGGCTGTCTTCCAGGGCATTCGCCAGACGCTGGAACGGACGCGCCGAGGGGTCATTCTCGGCGAACAGGGCGACCGGGTGCTGCAGTGTGACGGCCGAGCGGAGGCTTTCGTCGCGCTGGACGAAGCCGAGAAATTCGACCCGGGTATGCAGGTATTTCTCGACAGCATTCGCAAACCGCTGGAAGACGCTGCGGGCCTCGGCGACATCCGCCACCATGTTCACGATCACGCGGACATCCAGGGCCTGACGCCGCAACGCCAGCTTGAGCAGGGAGAACGCATCGGTCAGCGAGGTCGGTTCCGGCGTCAGCACCAGCAGGACCTGGTGCCCGGCCGCGAGGAAATCGAGCGTGGTATCACCAATGCCCGCGGCGGTATCCAGCAGCAGGTCGTCGAAATCCGCCTCGATGTTCGCCAGTTCCTCCGCCAGCCGCTGCTGATGCGCCCCGGAGAGCTCCGCATATTCGCGAATACCACTGGCGCCGGGGATGATCTTCAGGCCGTGCGGCCCTTCCAGCAGGATATCGCGGATTCCACATTCGCCCGCCAGGACCTCCGCCAGGCCCTGTTGCGGGCGCAACCCCAGCAGTATGTTCACGTTGGCGAGGCCGGTATCCCCATCCAGGATGCCGACCCGCCGCCCCCGCCGCGCCAGCGTGATCCCCAGGTTCACCGCAATGCTGGACTTGCCCACCCCGCCCTTGCCGCTGGCCACGACAAGGACCCGCGGGCGCGCGGCGACACGGGAACGGGTATCCGTCAAGGCGCTGTGACGGGACATCGCGGCTTCCTGCATGGCACTCATCGGCATGGGGAAAGAATGATGGCGAACTCACAGTCGGTCTACCCCATTCGGTGGCGCGGGGCAATACCACTCAGTATAGTCAGGAACCAGTGGTGATCCGACAGACTGCATCAGAGCTTCGGTTCCGGACACGCACACAGGGCAAAAGGCGCGGCAGGCCGACTGCACGCGACCGGGGAGCAGCATGACGAGCGTCAATACGGCAACGGACGGTCTACCGAGCCTGCCCCAGGCGCTCATCCCGGTGCTGGACGCCACCCAGGCCCATGAGGCCGATTTCCAGTCCCTGGCCCGGGCGATCATGCAGGACGCGGGCATGTCCAGCCGCCTGCTGCAGGCCGCCAACTCGCCCTTCTACTATCGCGGCTCCACCTGCCGCACTATCGACCGCGCCCTGTTCAGCCTGGGCCTGGATACCGTGCGCAGCCTGGCCCTGACCGCGTCGATCCAGCAGTTGTTCGGCGAGTTCGGACCCCGCCATCGCGGCTACCTGCGCACCATCTGGCAACGGGCGCTGACCACCGCCAACCTGGCACAGGTCCTCGCAACCCTCACCCGCTACCCGCGGCCCGAGGAGGCCTACCTCGCCGGACTGCTGATCGACATCGGGCGCCTGGTCCGCCTGGTGGGTGACGAGGGGCATTACTGGCCCATCCTCCAGTCCGCCGAAGACGACCCCCACCTGATCGAGACCGAACGCACAACCTACAGTCAACACTACGGGGAACTGGGCGGCGAATGCCTCGAGGCCTGGGGGCTGGGCCCGTTCCTGGCCGATGCCGTGCGCTACCACCT
The DNA here is from genome assembly GCF_000377825.1 of Thioalkalivibrio sp. AKL9. NCBI lineage: Bacteria > Pseudomonadati > Pseudomonadota > Gammaproteobacteria > Chromatiales > Ectothiorhodospiraceae > Thioalkalivibrio > Thioalkalivibrio sp. AKL9. The sequence continues at coordinate 55,146 of NZ_KB905117.1, forward strand.
GGAACCGGCCGAGCGCGTGCGCGACGCCCATCACCTGGTCAAGCTGGTCAACCTGTCGCATGCAATGGGCTGTCTGCCGGGCGCAGGCACACAGGATTCCGCGGCCGGGTGCAACGAGACCGCCCTGGCCGCGGCGGATACCCTTTTCGGCCTCAACGAGGGATTGACCCGCGAATTGCGCGGGCGCGTGGCCGAGGATGTGCGGCGAATTGCCGGATCACTGGAAATCGATCTGGGCGCGACCCGGACCACGGCGGATCAAAACCCGGAGGAGACCGATCACGCGGCGGAGCGCGCACTGGCCGCCCGGGTCCGTGATCTGACCGAGCTGGAACGCATGAATGGCGAACTGGCCAGGGCGGCCGACCTGCAGGAGCGTTGCGCCGCCGCGCGCCGCACCCTGTACCTGACGCTGGGTATAGACCACAGCCTGCTGTTTCTGATCGACCCGGATCACCAGTCTATCGCCGCCTGGGTGGAGGACGACGAGATCCCCGATTTCACCCTGCCGCTGCTACCCGGGCGCAGCCTGGTGACCGATACGCTGCTGGATCGCGAGATTCAGCTCCACGAGGAAGAGAACGCCGCCGGCTTGCCCGTGATCGACCAGCAACTGTTCCGGCTCTGCGAAGCCGAAATCCTGTGGAGCTTTCCGCTGCTCGCCGACGGCCAGGAACCCGCGGGGGTGCTGATCCTTGGCCTTGCACGCAGTCAGGCGCAGGCCCTGCAGGCCCGCTCGAACTTCATCGGCTCCCTCGCACGCGAGATCGCCCGGGCGCTGGTCGCCACACCCGAGCCGGCGGATGCCCCGGACGGCGCCACCGAGCAGCGCATCCGCGACACGGTGCACGAGGCCGGAAACCCGCTCAGTATCATCCAGAACTACCTGAGCGTGCTGAACCACAAGCTTGGCGAAGAACACGAAGCGCGCCACGAGCTGGGCCTGATCAAGGAGGAAATCGACCGGGTTGGGCGCATCCTGCTGCGCCTGCGCGATCCGCAGGCTGCCGGGAACGAGGAGACCGGACCGGCCTCGCTGAATGCACTGGTCCGCCAGGTCGCCGATATCGTGGACGGCTCACTCTGTCGCACACGAGGCGTCCGCCTGCACCTGGATCTGACTCCCTCCGATCCGCCGCTGTCGGCCCCCGCGGATCACCTGCGGCAGATCCTCATCAATCTTCTGAAGAACGCGGCCGAGGCCCAGGCATCCGGCGGGGAGATCACCATCGCCACCCGTGCCCCAACCACCGTAGATGGCCGCAGGGTCGTGCCCCTGTCGGTAGAGGACAAGGGGCCCGGGCTCCCTGCCGAGATCCAGGCCGCGGCATTCGCGCCTGTGACATCGACCAAGGGCACAGGCCATGCCGGGCTCGGGCTCAGCATCGTCAAACGCCTGACCGAGGAGATCGGTGCGGGACTCTCATTCACCAGCGGGAGCGCAGGGACGCGCTTCGAAATCGCACTGCCCCACGCATCACGGGGGTTGGCGAGCGCATCAGGGACGACGCGACAATGATTCGCTACTGACCACGAGACCCCGATGCCCGAACGCGACGCGCCGATCGACCCGCAATCCGTCAAAATCCTCATTGCCGATGACGATCCCGGCCTGCTCGAGAGCCTGCGCGGACTCCTGACCATTCAGGGCTACCCCGTGCGGACGGCCGCAGGGGGTGGCGCGGCCATCGAGGCCCTGCGCGAAAAGCACTACGACCTGCTGCTGCTCGACCTGACCATGCCGGAACTCAACGGACTGGACGTGCTGCGCTTCATGCAGGCCGCCGGGCTCGAGACCCTCACCGTGGTCGTCAGTGGCAACAGCACGGTGGAGGATGTCGCCGGGGCGCTGCGCGAGGGCGCCCACGACTATCTGAAAAAGCCCTACGAGCCCGCCGAGTTACTGGCCACCGTCCGCAATGCCCTGCACCACAAGGCGCTGGAAGACGCCAATCGGACCATGCGGGCCCGCCTGGAGAAGTCCGAGCGCCTGCACCGGGTGATCGTCAATAACTCCCCGGATATTGTCTTCGTTCTCGGCGCCGACCATCGCTTCCGTTTCGTCAATTCACGTGTCCACGAGCTACTGGGCCATGCCCGCCGCGACTTGATCGACCGCTCGGTGTTCGACCTCGTCGAACCCGAGGATCGCGACAAGGCGGAATACTTCTTCGAACAGGCCGCCAGCCCGCACCCCCACATCCGCTCGGTGGAACTGGCCCTGAAGCCCGGCACGCCTTCGCGCACCCGCCGCTTCTTCGAGGTCGCGGTGTGGCCGTCCAGCAACAGCGACGACGCGGACAACGGCGAAACGCTGATCTACGGCACGGCACGGGATATCACCGACCGCAAGGAATCCGAGGCCTTCATCAACTTCCAGGCCTATCACGACCTCCTGACCCGACTGCCCAACCGCGCCCTGTTCCGCGACCGGGTGGATGTGGCCATCTCGCATGCGCAGCGCTCGGGCACCCAGCTGGCGGTGCTGTTCATCGATTTGAACCGCTTCAAGGTGATCAACGATTCCCTCGGTCACACCGTGGGCGACCGCCTGCTGCAGGAGGTCGCTCAGCGGCTGCAAGCCTGCATCCGCAAGGGCGACACGCTGTCACGCTTCGGCGGCGACGAATTCACCCTGCTGATCCCGGGACTGGCCAGCAACGAGGCCGCCATCCAGGTAGCCGACAAGATCCTGGAAAGCCTGCAGGCCCCGTTCAAGATCGGCGACCAGGAGCTGTTCGTCGGGGCCAGCATCGGCATCGCGATCTACCCGGATGCCGGCGACAACCTCGAGGCCCTCATCAAGAATGCGGATATCGCAATGTACCGCGAGAAGAGCAGCGGCAAGACGGGTGTGCGCGTGTACAGCCCGGACATGGGCGGCCATCCGCCGCGGCGACTGCAACTGGAACAGGACATGCGCCGCGCACTCGAGCGCGACGAGTTTCACATCCTCTACCAGCCGCAGGTGGATACGGAAACCGGGCATATGGTGGGCGTCGAGGCCCTGATCCGCTGGGATCACCCCACGCTCGGGCTGCTGGGCCCGGCCGAGTTCATCCCGGTCGCCGAGGAGACCCGCCTGATTGTGGATCTCGACCGTCTGACCCTGCGCACCGCCATCCGCGAAATGCAGCGCCACAGCCGCGACGGCTACCCGGAACTGCGCCTGGCGGTGAACCTGTCGCCCGTGCTGGTCGAGCGTGACGACTTCGTGGAGGATTTCCTCGGCATCCTGGGCGAGACGGGCTTCCCGCCCGACCTTCTGGAGGTCGAGATCACCGAGAACTTGCTGATGAGCGACACCCCGGACACGGTGCACAAGCTGAACCGTCTCGGGGCCGCCGGCGTGCAGATCGCGGTGGATGACTTCGGCACCGGCTATTCGTCGCTAAGCTACCTGCAGAAGCTGCCGATTCACACGCTCAAGATCGACCGCAGCTTTACCCATACGATCTGCCGCGAGGACGAGGCCTGCATCGTCAACGCGATCATCTCCATGGCCCGCGGGTTGCACATGAACATCGTGGCCGAAGGGGTCGAGACCGAGGCCCACCGCGACTATCTGCGCGACCTGGAATGCCCGATGGTTCAGGGCTTCCTGTTCGGCCAGCCGGCACCACTGCATACCCTGCTGGAGAACGAGGCCCTCTTCGCCGCACCCACTACCTGCCAGTAGCCTCTCCGGCAACCCGGGAGACGCTGCGACTGCATTGCGTGTCCCTACGAATCGGCCGCGACCACCTCAGGCGCCGCATCGGCCAGGAAGCGGTGTCCCTGGCGCAGGCAATAGCGCAGCCACTTGTACAGGAACCGGTTATGCCTCCAGCGGCAGACCAGGCCCGGGTGCCCGGTCAGCATCTCCGGCGCGCGACCGTCGCCCATCGTGCGGCAGTGCAGTTCAAGTACCTCCGCCTGCCGCGCATCATGGAACATGCGTACGCGCATGTCCGGCTGTTGCCGACGCTCGCCCTGGTGGTCGAACCGGTAGGTCAGGTGCAGCGTGGTCGTGTAGCGGGTGCGCTCCAGCACCTCCAGGTACAGATCCAGCGCACCCTCGACCCGCGAGACCGACCGCAACGGCTGCCGCTCGAGCTCGGGGCACAAACGCCGCAGTGCGAGGTAGTTCTCCTCGTACATCTCCATCAGCGCCGCAAAGCTCTCGGGCCTGGGCTCCAGATGGGACGGGGTCTTACGCTCCAGCAACATGTCGCGCAGTCTAACAGCACCGTTTCGCGGGACACCGATTGTCCGCATCCAGAGCAGGACACCCCCAGGGCTTTTTGGTAACGTCGGCAGGGGAGGTGCCGAGCAATGTTGTACTCGCACGCGTTGGTGTCCATGTTCTCCGAGACCCGGCCCGGCACGCAGTCCGGTGGTGGTGCTACCGACCCGTTCTTGTCCTCATCAAGGCGCAACACAGGAATGGGGAACACGGGGCATCAACCTCGCAAGCCGTCGAAAAACGGGGCTCGGCCGCCCGTGCTGGATGAACACGGCAGAACGGCTCCCTTGTGCCGAGCGACTGCACGCCAGTCACCACGCCCTGTCAGGCCACAGAATCGACTCGAGCGCGAGCGTCCGCATTGCTCAGCGTCTCCCTGGACAACAAGGATGAGCGACCCATGGACATAAGTGTCGTCACGACCCAGCCCTTTCCCGACCAGAAACCCGGCACCTCCGGTCTGCGCAAGCGCGTCCGGCAGTTCCGCCAGCCGCACTATCTGGAGAATTACATCCAGAGCGTCTTCGATGCCTGCCCGGATCTGAAGAACGGCGAACTGCTGGTCGGCGGCGACGGGCGCTTCCACAATCGCGAGGCGATCCAGGTCATCCTGCGCATGGCCGCAGCCAACGGGGTGCAGAAGGTCGCCATCGGGTATGGCGGACTGCTGTCCACGCCGGCCGCCTCCTACCTGATCCGGTCTCGGGGGGCCACGGGCGCCCTGATCCTGTCCGCCTCCCACAACCCGGGCGGGCCGGAGGGGGATTTCGGCGTCAAGCTCAACACCGCCAACGGTGGCCCGGCCCCGCACTCGGTGACCGACGCGATCTTCGAACAGAGCACCCGCATCAGCCATTACCGGATCGCCAACGGCGCTGAGCATGTCGACATCGATCATCTACACGCAGTACAGATGGGCGACATGGACATCGAGGTCGTCGACCCCGTGGGCACTTACGCCGACTACATGGCCACGCTGTTCGACTTTGACCGCATCGGCGAACTGCTGCGCTCCGACCATTTCCGCATGCGCTTCGATTCCATGCACGCGGTTACCGGCCCGTACGCCGAGGAGATCCTGATCAACCGCCTCGGCGCCCCGGCCGACACCATCCTGCGCGCGGAACCGCTGGCCGACTTTGGCGGCCGTCACCCGGACCCGAATCTGTCCCATGCGCGCGAGCTGAGCGAGGCCCTGTTCGGCCGGGATGCCCCGGATTTCGGGGCCGCGTCGGACGGCGACGGCGACCGCAACATGATCCTCGGGCGCCGGTTCTTCGTCACGCCGTCGGACAGCCTCGCCATCATGGCCGCCAACGCCCATCACATCCCGGCGTTCGCCGACGGCCTGAAGGGCGTGGCCCGCAGCATGCCCACCAGCCAGGCCGTGGACGTGGTCGCCGAGAAGCTGGCCCTCCCCTGCTTCGAGACCCCCACCGGCTGGAAATTCTTCGGCAACCTGCTGGACGACGGGCGCATCCGCCTGTGCGGCGAAGAGAGCTTTGGCACCAGTTCCGATCACGTACGCGAGAAAGACGGCCTGTGGGCCGTGCTGTTCTGGCTGAACCTGCTGGCCGTACGCCGCCAGTCGGTCGAGGAGATCGTGCGTGATCACTGGCGCCAGTATGGCCGCCACTACTACACGCGCCACGACTACGAAGCGGTGGAGAGCGAACGGGCCGAACAGGTGATGGCGCGCATCCGCGAGCAGCTCTCGGTACTGCCGGGCCAGTCCCTGGCCGGCATGCGCGTCGCCCAGGCGGACGACTTCGCCTATCGCGATCCGGTGGACAACAGCCTGACCGAGCACCAGGGCCTGCGGGTACTGTTCGAGAGCGGGGCCCGCATCGTCTTCCGCCTGTCCGGCACCGGCACCGAGGGCGCCACCCTGCGCCTGTATATCGAGCAGCACGAGACCCATCCCGAACACCTCGATGCCGACCCTCAGGAACTGCTGGGCCCGCTTATTGACGCCGCCTCCCGCCTGGGCGACATCCCCGGCCTGACCCGCCGCGAGAAGCCCGACGTCATCACCTGACGGATGACGATCACTGCCACTGCGCAGCGCTGGAGCCACGGCTATGCCTTCTTCCTCGCAGCCACGGCCTCGGCGGTGGGGCTGGGTAACGTGTGGAAGTTTCCCTACATCCTCGGCCAGAACGGGGGTGGCGCCTTTCTCGCGGTCTACCTCGGCTGCATCGTCCTGATCGGCATTCCGATCATGATGGCGGAGGTCATGATCGGTCGCCGGGGCCGCCGCTCGCCTGGATACGCAGCCCGCGAAGTGGCTCGCGAGAGCGGCGCCCACGACCTGTGGCAGCTGGTCGGCTGGCTGGGCCTGTTCTCCGCCTTTCTGATCATGAGCTTCTACGTGGTGATCACCGGCTGGGCCTTCTCCTACGTCCACAAGGCCGCCACCGGCGCCTTTGTCGGCGCCGACGGCGACCAGGTGGCGGGAGTGTTCGCCGCCATGACGGCCTCCCCCGCCGAGATGCTCGCCTGGAGCACCCTCGCCGTTACCCTGGCCTTCGGCATTGTCGCCCTGGGCCTGCGCCAGGGGCTGGAACGCTGGCTGCATGTGCTGATGCCGGTGCTGCTGGTCCTGCTACTGACCGCCCTGGCCAGCGCCTGGTGGATTGGGGATGTCCGCCAGGCGCTGGATTTCCTGCTGCGGCCGGACTTCTCCGCGCTGACCTCGCACGGTGTATTGATCGCGGTGGGCCATGCGTTCTTCACCATGACGCTGGCCTCCGGGGTGCTGATGATGTTCGGCGCCTACCTGCCACAGCACACGTCCATCGGCCGCACTGCCATTGGCGTGGCACTGGCGGATACTGCGGTCGCCCTGATCGCGGGGCTGGCGATCTTCCCCATCGTGTTCGGTTTCGGGCTCGACCCGGCCGAAGGCCCCGGGCTGATGTTTCAGACCCTGCCGCTGGCACTGGCGGCCGTGCCCGCCGGCGTCCTGCTGACGACCCTGTTCTTCGCCACCCTGAGCCTGGCCGCATTCAGCACCATGATCACGAATGTTCAGGCCTTCGTGCACCTGTTTCACGAGCGCCTGCATGCGTCCCGCGTGCTCGCCGTCCTGGTGTGTGGCAGCGCGGTCTGGCTGCTGAGCCTGGCCAGTGTGTTCTCGTTCAGCGGAGCGGCCTGGACACGCCTGGACATCACCCTGCTGGGCCGCGAGATCCCGACCGTCTACCACGCCATCGAACACGTGGCCATCAACCTGATGCTCCCGTTGGGGGGCCTGTTGATCGCGGTATTTGCCGGCTGGGTTGTGCATACCCGCGTGGCCCGCGACGAGCTCGCCCTGGCCCCCTTCGCGTTCACCATCTGGCGCCTCGTGCTCCGCTATGTTGCGCCAATCGGACTCGGTGCACTCCTGTTGAATCTGGCCGGTTGGATATAGCCCGACCCGGCCAGGGGGATCACAGCAAGCCCCGCAGGCGCTCGACGGCCTCGCGCAGGCGGGACTCGGACTGGGTATAGGCGATACGCAGGTAGTCTCGACCCCGGCTAGGGAAACACTGATCAATGTACACGTTCACGCTCGAGTCGCTTTTGCGTGCGAACAAGGCGCGGCGACTGCCGTGCAGTCATTGTGCACAAGGGAGCCGCAACGCCGTGCGCGCGCCCGTTTTTGATAACAACGGGCGGACGAGCCCCCGTCTTTCAATAGCTTGTGGGGTTGGAACCCCAGGTTCCCCGATCCTGCGTTGCGCCGCTTGCGGGTAGAACCACTACCCGCTGCACGACGCGCCTTGTCTCGGAAAACCTGGGGTGCCAACGCGAACGTGTACAACGATCAGTGTTTCCCTAGGTGTGGAGTCTCACGAGGTTGTCCTCGGGTAGGCCGAGGATGCTGATGGGTGGTTGTTGGTTCAGGCTACCGTGTGGACGGTGCCAGTTGTAGTCATGGATCCATCGGGGAAGATGGTTTTTGCGTTCCTTTGACGTGGCGTAGGTGAAGGCATAGGCCCACTCGCGCAAGGCGGTCTGGATGAAGCGCTCGGCCTTGCCGTTGGTTCGGGGCGTGTAGGGCCGGGTGCGACGGTGGCGGATCCCCAGTCGTCGGCAGGCCTGACTGAACGCCCGGGCGTGATAGC
>NZ_KB905118.1:0-41893 GCF_000377825.1 Thioalkalivibrio sp. AKL9
TATCCCAGCGTGCTTGCCAGTGGATGATGGCTAGGTCTTCGAGCATCTTCGGCACGTTCGGCCCTTGGCCCTTGGCCGTTGCGTGCCGCGCCCGCGAAGCGGGCGCTGGGGGCCTTCGAGCGGCTGTGCCTGTTGTTGTGCCACGGGGCCGGAATACCTGTTGTTTTGACCTCCCCCTCCCGTATGGAGCCCCTTGCGGAAGGGTCCTCGGGCCGGGAGAAGGCGCTGGATGTCTGAGCGAAGCGCAGCGTAGCGAGTTCAGCGCCGCCGGCCCGAGGGCACTGGAGCAAGGTTCCCGGGCGGAATCCGGGTGCCCTTCTTTGGGCACTTTCTTGGGCAAGCAAGAAAGTGCCTCGCGGTGCGCTCGCGAGAGAGCGCCTGGCAGGCGGCCGGACGAAGCCACCGTAAACACCTGATGACGAACCCTGGCTAGCCACCGTGGGGCTGGCGGTGGACCAAAGGCAACATAAACACGAGAGGATGAATACGCCCGAGCCATTGCGTGGCGAGGAGGCGGCTCAGGTGGTGGCGATGTGGTCGAGCAGGGCGCGGTAGCCGGTGCGGTAGTCGGGATACTGGAGGCGATAGCCACTGGCATGCAGGCGCTTGTTGCAGCAGCGCTTGCCGGAGACTTCGCCCTCGGGCATCGGCGGTGTGCCGGGCGGATCGATCTCCATCGCCTGTGCCAGCCAGGCGAGCAGCTCGTGGCGCAGGGCGGGCTCGTCATCCACGCCCAGATAAATCGGGTCGGGGTCATCCAGATGGAACAAATGGGTCAGCAGGCCCACGCAGTCATCGCGGTGGATGCGGTTGGTCCAGACCGGCGCTTCGTGCTGACCACGCACGCCCTCGCGTACCTTGCGCAGGTGGTACTCGCGGCCCGGGCCATAGATGCCGCCAAAGCGCACGACCACGCCGGGAAAGGGACTGTCGGCCAGCAACTGCTCGGCTTCCCGCAGGGCGCGCCCGGAGAACCGGGTGGGTTCGGTGGGGCTGGCCTCGTCCACCCAGCGGCCGTCGTCGGCGCCGTACACCGAGGTGCTGGAGACGAATACAACGCGGCGCGGCTGCGGGCTGGCCCGTTCCAGGGCGGTCAGGGTGTTGCGCAGGCCGTCAACATAGGCGCGACGATAGGCGGGCTCGGTGAACTCGCCCGGGGTGGCGATGAAATAAACCGTGTCGAGCGCCGGCGGCAGCTCCGGCAGGCCGTCCGCGACGCCGAAGTCGCCGGCCAGGGGCTGGATCGGCTTGGGGATGTGCTCCGGCCGGCGGCGCAGGCCCCAGACGGAGTGTCCGCCGTGGGCAAGTTGCTGGCCAACGGCACCGCCGAGATCGCCGCAGCCCATGATCAGGATGTTGGCCATTGTTCCCTCCGGGATCGTGATACGCACGCTACCGATTTCGCTGGCGAAAGACCAGTGCCAAAGTGAGGGTTCGACCGTGGGCGATAGCTCGGGCATGCTGACTGGAACGCAGATGAACGGGAGATGGGGCTTGGGCAAGGCGAGCCGAAAGAAGGTCGACACGTGTGTCTGCGGGTCCGGGCAGGACCGTGCCGCCTGCTGTGGGCCGTATCTGGATGGTACGGCCTCGGCGCCCACGGCGGAGGCGCTGATGCGCTCGCGTTATGCCGCGTTTGTGGAAGGGCGTGAGGACTATCTGCTGGCGACCTGGGCGGCCGCGACACGCCCGGCATCCATGGAGCTGGATTCGGAACAGCGCTGGCTGGGGCTCGCGATACGTGCGACCGAGGCGGGTGGGCCGGACGACGAGTCAGGCTGGGTCGAGTTCATTGCCCGGTCACGGGTGCGCGGTCAGGGCGTACGCCTGCACGAGCGTAGTCGTTTTCGCCGCGAAGACGGGCGCTGGGTGTATGTCGACGGGGAGTTTCCGGGCGCATGACAGCCGCTTCGGATTCGGTCGCGTCACCGGTCCATCCGGCATTGCTGGATCGGGTGCTGGAGTGCCTGCGCATGCAGTCGGACGGGCTGACCGAGCACGCCCTGATCACGCAGTTGCGCGACGCGGGCGTGGAGCCGTTTTCCGGGGCGCGGCTGCAGGAGCCCTTGAGCCTGTTTCAGGCGCACTTTGTGCTGTTCCACTGCCTCTACCGGCTGCGCGACCGCCTTGCGGAGGGCGGCGAAGGCTTGCGTATCCACTGCCTGGATATCGGGATCGAGCCGGTGCGGGAAGGTGGCGCGGTGGATGGGCTTCTGGCGACGCATGATCCACTGCGGGCCTATTACCTCGACCTGGCGCAGCTGGAAACCATGGATGCGTCGGCGGTGGAGGCGCTTCTGGGCGAGTTCTGGTCGCAGCTGGGGCGTGACCAGCAACGCGAGCAGGCGCTGGAGGTGCTGGAGCTTGCGGACCCGGTGGATGCCGACACGATCCGCCGACAGTACCGCCGGATGGCGCAGCGCCACCACCCGGACCGGGGTGGCGACACGGCCAAACTGCAGCGGATCAACGCGGCCCGCTGGGTCCTGCTGGTCCGGGGCTGAGGTTCAGTCGTCCGAGTCCGACATGGTGGTCACGAACGCCTGTTCCACGGTGAAGGTACCCACGCCCTTGTAGTTGGTCTGGGTCCAGCCGTGTTCGGTGAGCCACTCGCTCATCTCGCGGTTCATCGCCGGGTTGCCGCACAGCATTACGCGGTCGTGTTCCGGATCCGCGGGCGGCAGATCGAGGATCTGGCTCAGTTCGCCGGAGCGGAACATGTCGGCGCCACGCTGGTTGTTGTCGTAGGGCTGCTGCGCGATCGGGCAGGCGAAGTCGTGGTTCTCGCGGGTCACGGTCGGCACGTAGCGCAGGCGGTCGCTGATGCGCGACTCGATCTCCTGGCGGTAGGCCAGTTCCTCGACGGTACGCACGCTGTGCACCAGCACTGCATTGTCGAAGTGCTCGAACAGCTCCGGGCTGCGGATCAGCGAGATGAACGGGGCGAGCCCCGTGCCGGTGGCCAGCATGTACAGGGTGCGACCTGGCTGCACGTAGTCGAAGGTGAGCGAGCCGGTGACCTTGGTGTTGATCCAGATTGAATCACCCGGTCCAGCCTCGGCCAGGCGGCTGGTCAGGGCGCCATCCGGCACGTGGATGCTCAGGAATTCCAGTTCCTCGGCCTCGGGTTCGGAGACGATCGAATACGCACGCGGAATCAGCTTGCCCTCGGGGCGCAGCCCCAGGGTCACGAATTGCCCGTTCTTGAATTCCAGACCCTCCGGGCGCGTGGTGGTGAAGCTGAAGGTCTTGTCCGACCAGCGGTGCGTGGAGGTGATTCGTTGTTCCGAATAAGGCATAAGTGCGTGGTTTTCCGATTATTGTTCGGTCCTACGCTAGCAAGTCCGCGCACCGGAAGCGAAAGCGCCGGCAAAAACCAAGGAAAACACTCGGAAATGGGTATCGCTCGTCAGCGGACGTTGCTGTCGATGGGCGTGAGGTGTTGCTCCAGCGGGGCCGGTTCCGACAGGTAGAAGCCCTGCACGAAGTCCAGGCCGATCTCGCGCAGGCGGTCCATGGTCGCGGCTGATTCGACACATTCGGCGATGGTGCGCAGGCCGAGGACATGACCCACGCGGTGAATGGCCGTGACCATGGCCGAGTCCACCGCGTTGTGGGCAATATCGCGCACGAAGCTGCCGTCGATCTTGATGAAGTCCACCGGCAGGTTCTTCAAGTACCCGAATGACGACAGACCGCTGCCGAAGTCGTCCAGGGAGAAACGACAACCGATGTAGCGCAGGGTGCGGATCAGGCTCTGGGCGCGTTCGTGGTGGCTGATGGCCGCGGTCTCGGTGATCTCGAAGATGATGCAGCGCGGCGGGATCGCGTAGTGCTGCAGGCGCTCGGTGACGAACTCCAGCATGCTCTCCTGCGCCAGCGACTGGCCCGAGAGGTTGATCGCCAGAGTGGGGTCGCAGTGGGATGAGTTCTCGCGCGGCGCACGATGCCGGGCGAGCATGGCGAAGGCGTTGTCGATGATGTGTCGGTCGATATCCGGCATCAGGTGGTAGCGCTCCGCGGCCGGGATGAAGCTGCCCGGCGGGATCAGCCGGCCATCCTCGTCGCGCAGGCGCATCAACACCTCGACATGGGCAAGGTCCGGGGCGACCGGACCCAGCGGGTGGACGGCCTGGCCGAACAGCGCGAAGCGCCCTTCCTCCAGCGCCGAGCGGATGCGGCCGACCCATTCCATCTCCCCGCGTCGGCGGCGCAGGGCCTGGTCGCTGGGCTGCCAGACGTAGACCTGGTTGCGGCCGTTTTCCTTGGCGGCGTAGCAGGCGGAGTCCGCCTGGCTGAGGATCTCGGGCAGGGTCTGTTCCGGGCCGCTGACCGGCACCAGACCGATGCTGACGCCGACATCGAAACGCCGGCCCTCCCATGCGAAGCGCAGGGACTGGACGGTCTCTAGCATCTTCCGGGCAATCGCCTCGGCGCGTTCGGGCGGGCAGTGGCACAGCAGCACGCCGAATTCGTCGCCACCCAGCCGGGCCAGGGTGTCGTTCTCGCGGATCAGGTGCCGCAGGCGCTCGGAGAGTTCCCGCAGGAGCTCGTCGCCGGCCTGGTGACCGCAGGTGTCGTTGATGATCTTGAACTGGTCGAGGTCCATGTAGAACACCGCATGCGGCGTCTCGCCCTCCTCCTGAATGTGCAGGGCCTGGTCCAGCCGCCGCTCGAATTCGCGGCGGTTGCACAGGCCGGTGAGGTCGTCATGGGTCGCCTGATGGTTGAGCTGCTGGGTCATCTGCCACAGCTCGGTGTGGTCGTGCAGCACGACCACCACACCCTGGGCCTCGCGGTTCGGGCGTTGCAGGGGCGAGGCCAGCATGCGTACCACGCGGGTTTCGCCGTCGGCGCGATGCAGTATGCGTTCGGGCGATTCCACGGTACCGCCCAGGTTCAGGCAGTGTTCCACCGGGCGGAGCACGCTGGCCCCCGTCCGGGTGTCTTCCAGGTCCAGCAGTTCGTCCACCAGGTGGCCCTGGGCGCTGGTGGCATCCAGCCCCAGCAGTACCTGGGCGGCGGGGTTCAGGTAGGTCAGGCGCCCGTGGGTGTCTGCGGTGATGACCCCGTCGCTGATCGATTGCAGCGTGGTTAGCAGGCGGTCCCGTTCGGCACCCGTGGCGGCCTCCGCGGCCCGCAGCGAGGTGACGTCCCAGGCCACGCCGAGTGCGCCGTCCGGACCCTTTTCTGGGTCTTTCATGGGGATCCACGAGACGCTGAGATGCGTACCGTTGACGGTGTCCTCGAACTGGAAGGCTTCGCCCGCGAGGGCGCGTTCGGCGGCCTCCAGTGTGCCGGGCTGGTCCGCATAGACGTCGTGGAAATTGCGCCCGACCACCTCGCCGGGGTTCAGACCCAGGGCCTGCAGCCCGGCCCCCTCGGAAAGCGTGAATCGGCCGTCTGCGTCCAGCGCGAACAGGATCAGTGGGGCGTGGCGAATGGTCGCGCCCAGCTGGGTCTCCAGGCTCTTCAGCGCCTGCTCCGACTGACGCTCGCGGGTGATGTCGCGGACGGTCGCGAAGACCTCGAGCTCGCCGTCCGTGCGGATCGCGTTGATGTGCACCTCGGCCGGAAATTCACCACCGTCACTGCGCCGGTAGCGGCTTTCGAAGTGCGCGGGGAGGCGCTGTTCGGGGTTGGAGTGGGCCTGGTCCACGTCGTCCTGAGTGGCCTGCAGGTCCAGCTCGGTGATGTGCACGCCGCCGGTCAGTTCGGCGCTGGTATAGCCCAGAAGTTCGCAGGCGGCGTAGTTGGCCGCGACGATCCCGCCCTTGCGGTCGAGGACCAGATGAGCCTCGGGCGCCTGTTCGAAGATCCGCTGATAGCGCGTGGTGTCCGGGTGATCGGGCATGGCGGCGGGCTGAACCTTTGGTGGCGGGCCGGGCCCCGCGTCGGGGCGTGATTCGGCACCGGAGTGTCGCCGGTTGCGCCGGCACTGGCAACCTTGGAAGGTGCGGATTTGCCTCTTCCGGGGCGGTTTCTGCTTGCCCGGCTTACCCGGGCGCTTGGGTGAGCCGGGACAGGTTTTCCGTGGACAGGGGCGCGCTGTGCGGGGGATTGCGCAGTTGTTCGCGCGCCCAGGCGGCGTGTTCGCGCACCAGCTCGGAAGGGTGCTCGGCGCGGGCGGCCAGGGCCGCGTCCGCCTCGGGTGTGGCCGGACCGTTGCCCAGGGCCACAGCGAGGTTGCGCAGCCACTGCGCATGGCCGATTCGGCGAATGGCCATGCCCTCGGTGCGGGCGAGGAAGGTTGCCTCGTCCCAGGCGAACAGCTCGATCAGGCTGGCGCTATCCAGACCGTGGCGGGCGATGAAGTCGGGTTCCGCCGTGACCTCGGCAAAGCGGTTCCAGGGGCAGACCAGCTGGCAGTCGTCGCAGCCGTAGATGCGGTTGCCGATCAGCGGGCGCAGGTCCTCGGGGATCGCACCCTTTAGTTCGATGGTCAGGTAGGAGATGCAGAGGCGTGCGTCCAGGTCGTACGGCCCGCGGAAGGCCCGGGTCGGGCAGACATCGAGACAGGCGGTGCACTGGCCGCAGTGCTCGTCCACGGGTTCGTCCAGTGGCAGTGGCAGGTCGGTAAACAGCTCCCCGAGAAAGAACCAGGAGCCGCTCTCGCGCGCCAGCAGATTGGTGTTCTTGCCAATCCAGCCCAGCCCGGCGCGGGCGGCCAGGGCCTTTTCCAGGATTGGCGCGCTATCGGTGAAGGCGCGATAGCCGAACGGCCCGACCTCCGCCTCGATCCGGCGCGCGAGGGTGGTCAGGCGCTTGCGCAGCAGCTTGTGGTAGTCGCGGCCCAGGGCATAGCGCGAGACATAGGCGTGATCGCGTTCGGCCAGCTGGATCGCCGGGCGCCGGGTGGCCGGCGGGAAGTAGTCCATGCGCACGCTGATGATGCGCTGCACACCGGGCATCAGGGCATCCGGGGCGTGGCGCAGGGGGGCGCGGTCGGCCATCCAGTCCATGTCGCCGTGCGAGCCCTGGGCCAGCCAGTCGTCCAGATGCCGGCGATCCGCCTCGGGCACCTCGGCGGGGGCGATGCGCACGGCCTGGAAGCCGAGCTCGCGTCCCCAGTCGCGGATGCGTTCGGCAAGCTCGGTGGATTGGCGTGGATCGAGGCGCTGAGGCACGATTTCGGCTTCCGCGACGGAGGTGATGGCGTGAATCATGAACCCGACCCACAAGCATTGACCAGCGCACTGTTCGATAACGCGGGCATGCGGGCCCTGGATGCCGCCGGCCTGGCCCTGCCGGGGATGGCGCCGGGCGAGCTGATGGAGCGTGCCGGTCAGGCCCTGCTGGCGGTGGTGCGCCGCGACTGGCCGCAGGCCCGCCGCATCGGGATCCTGTGCGGGCCCGGCAACAACGGCGGAGACGGCTACGTGCTTGCCCGGCTGGCGGCCGAGGCCGGGCTGGAGGTGCGGGTCCATGGCGGCCCCTCGTGGGCGCGCCCCGAGTCCGATGGTCGCCAGGCCCATCGGCGCTGGCAGGAGGGCGGCGGCGAGGTCCATGCCCTGGAAAGTTTCGACCCGGCGGCCGCGGACCTGTGGGTGGATTGCCTGTTCGGGATCGGCTTGGAGCGGCCGCTGACCGATGCCTACGGCGCGGTGATCGAGTCGTTGAACGCGAGTGGGCGGCAGGTGCTGGCGGCCGATGTGCCCTCGGGCGTGGATATCGATCGCGGCCGGGTCCTGGGGGAGGCGGTCAGGGCGAATCACACCCTGACCATGATCGCCGACAAGCTGGGCCTGCATACCGGGGCCGCGGTCGACCGGGTCGGCCAGGTGGAGGTGGCCCCGCTCGATCTCCCTGCCTCGGTGGCCCATGGCATCGCGCCGGTTGCGCGTCGGGTCGGGCCAGAGGACTGGCGGCAGCGTCTGCCGGTACGGCGCCCGGGGGCGCACAAGGGCGACTGTGGGCATGTGCTGATCGTGGGCGGCGCGCCCGGCTACTCGGGGGCCGCGCGGCTGGCGGCGACGGCCGCCCTGCGCGCCGGGGCCGGCCGTGTGACCCTGGCCACGCACCCCGAGCATGCGGCCTGGGCGAACCTGGAGCGACCCGAGTTGATGGTGCGTGGCGTGGCGGACGCCAGCGAGTTGCAGGCCCTGATGCGTCGCGTCGATGTCGTCGCGGTGGGACCGGGATTGGGACAGGACGCCTGGGGTCGTGGCCTGTGGCTGGCGGTGGCGGATGCCGACCTGCCCCGGGTGGTGGATGCCGATGCCCTGAACCTGCTGGCCGAGGCCCCGCGCCGGGGCGAGGACTGGGTGCTGACCCCGCACCCAGGCGAGGCCGCCCGTCTGCAGGGGCAGGACGTGGCCACTATCGAGGCCGATCGCCCCGGGCAGGTGCGGGCGCTGGCCGCGCGCCTGGGTGGAGTGGTGTTGTTGAAGGGGGCGGGCACGCTGGTCGCCAGTTCGGGTGCGGAGCCGCTGGCCTGTGTCACCGGCGGCCACCCGGGTATGGCCACCGCCGGCAGCGGGGACGTGCTGACCGGCATCATCGCCGCGCTGCGCGGGCAGGGCGCGGATGCGCGCAGCGCCGCGGAGATCGGGGCCGCCTGGCACTGCGCCGCAGCCTGCATCGCGCGTGACCGCCTGGGCGGGGCGCGCGGGATGCTGGCCGGGGATCTGGCCGAAGCCCTGCCGGCCGCGTCCGGGGGTGGGGCATGACGGTGGCAGCGGCCCCTCTGGTCCTCCCGCACCTGGAGGCGACCGAGGCGGCCGGGGCCGCGCTGGTGGCGCTCGACGCCCCGCATATCGTGTTCCTGGAGGGTGATTTGGGTGTCGGCAAGACCACTTGGGTTCGGGGTCTGCTGCGCCGGCTCGGGCATGAAGGCGCGGTCCGCAGTCCGACCTACACCCTGGTGGAGCCGTATGAGCTGGCGGGGCGCGAGGTCCTGCACTTCGACCTTTATCGCCTGGGTGATCCCGAAGAACTCGAGTACCTGGGGGTGCGCGAGGCCTTCGGGGGCGATGTCCTGTGGCTGGTGGAGTGGCCGGAGCGCGGTGTGGGCTGGCTGCCGGCGCCGGATCTGGTGGTGCGCCTGGCGCATCGCGAGGGCACAGCCGAAGGTCGGGAGCTGTGGCTGGAGGGGCCGCTGGCGGCGGCCTACCACCGGGTGCTTCGGGACCAGGAGATCGTGACAGGGTGACACGCCGGGGCTGCCCCGGAGTTGGCCCGCCACGCGCACAATGCGCGATATCTCGCTCATAAAGAAAGAAAATCGCTATTGCTTTTCCAGAAAAAGCGTCCACAATGTAGTCAGAACCCCTGATTACAAAGGGAAACGCCGTGGGCCAATCAACATCGCCGGATCTGCGCCGCCGCCAGCTGCTGCGCGCCATGACTGCCCTCGGGCTGGTCGGGATGCCTTTGCCGGCCCTGGCTCGCACGGACGTCCGGCGCGTGCGTATGTCCGTGGATGGCGGAACCACCCGTCTGGTCTTCGACATGGACGGTGAGGCGGAATACTCCATGTTCCACCTGCAGTCTCCCGACCGCCTGGTGGTCGATCTGGAGAACGCGCGGGCCGTGGAAGACCTGACCATCAGCGATAACCCGCGCTCGGCGATCAGGGCCGTGCGCCATGCCGCACGCAATGGCTCCGATCTGCGCGTGGTGTTCGACCTGCGCAAGCCGGTGGAGCCGAGCAGTTTCGTGCTGATGCCGGCACAGGGTGCGCCGCACCGCCTGGTCCTGGATCTGACCAGCGGCGAGGCACCCGCCGCGCCGCGCTCGGCGGAGAACAACGGCTCCCGCCGTGGGCGCTCGCAGGAGGACCTGCGCGATGTCGTGGTCGCCATCGATGCCGGTCATGGTGGGCATGATCCGGGTGCCATCGGCCCCGCCGGCACCCGCGAGAAGGACGTGGTCCTGCAGATCTCGAAGCGTCTGGCCGATCGCGTGAACAGCGAGCACGGCATGAAGGCCGTGATGACCCGCAGTGGAGACTATTTCCTGCCCCTGCGCGAGCGCATCGAACGGGCGCGCAAGGCGGACGCCGATATCTTCGTGTCCATCCACGCCGACGCGATCGCCAATCGCAACGTGCAGGGTTCGTCGGTCTACATGTTGTCCGAGCGCGGGGCCTCCAGCGAGGCGGCGCGCTTCCTCGCCCAGCGCGAGAACCAGGCGGATCTGAGCCTGGGCGGGGTGCCGATCAACGGCAAGGACGACTCCCTGACCAACGTGCTGCTGGACCTGGCCCAGAGCGGGAGCCTGGAGGCCAGCAACACCCTGGCCGAGCGGATGATCGCGGAGCTCCACCGGGTGGGCAAGGTGCGCAAGCCGGAGGTGGAGCGCGCGAACTTCGCGGTCCTGCGCTCGCCGGATGTGCCGTCGGTCCTGGTCGAGGCGGCCTTCATCTCCAATCCCTCCGAGGAGCGCAAGCTGCGCAGCACGACCTTCCAGAACTCGCTGGCGGACGCCCTGCTGACCGGGCTGCGGTCGTACTTCTCCACCCATGCCCGTCCGGGCACGCTGATCGCCGACGGCCAGCCCGACCAGCACATCATCCGCCCGGGCGAGACCCTCTCCGGGATTGCCGATCGCTATCGCCTGTCGCTGGCGGACCTGCGTTCGGCCAACGATGTCCGCGACGATCGCATTTACGCCGGCCAGGTCCTGCGTATCCCCCGCGACTCCTGAGCCCGGAACCTCCGGGCAGCCCGTCACGTCTTGCAGGCGTTGTTCGGCCGCCGGCTAGGCACTCCGGCGCTGCCCCGGTTAGGCTAGGCACCCGGTTCTCGTCTCTCCCAGGTGTCGCGCGTGGCGATCGCAAAGCTCTCCGAACAACTGATCAATCAGATCGCCGCCGGCGAGGTGATCGAGCGCCCGGCCTCGGTGGTCAAGGAACTGCTGGAGAACGCCCTGGATGCCGGGGCGACGCGGGTGGATGTGCGCCTGGAGCAGGGCGGCGTCCGCCTGATCCAGATCAGCGACAACGGCAGCGGGATCTATCGCGACGAGATGCCGCTGGCCCTGTCGCGCCATGCCACCAGCAAGATTGCCTGCATGGACGACCTCGAGGCGTTGCATACGCTGGGCTTTCGCGGCGAGGCCCTGCCCTCGATCGCCTCCGTCTCGCGGCTGTCGCTGACCTCCATGGTGGCGGACGAGCGCAACGGCTGGCGCCTGACCGGGGACGGCTCCGATGTCTTCCGCGAGGCCGCCCCGGCGTCACATCCGGTGGGCACGACCGTCGAGGTCCGCGACCTGTTCTTCAACGTCCCGGCGCGGCGCAAGTTCGTGCGTACCGAACGCACCGAATACAACCACTGCGAGAACGTCATCCGCACCCAGGCGGCTGCCTGTCCCGAGGTCGCCTTCAGCCTGCGCCACAATGACCGCGTCACCCTGGACCTGCCGGCGGCCGACGACCCCGGCGAACGGGTGCGGGCGCTGCTGGGTGATGCCTTCCTGGAGCATGCGACCCCGGTGGACGAACAGCGCGCCGGGCTGGCGCTGTCCGGCTGGCTGGGCTCGCCGACCCAGTCGCGGGCGCAGCCCGATCAGCAATTCTTCTTCGTCAACGGCCGCGCGATCCGCGACCGCGTGCTGGCCGCGGCCGTGCGCAAGGCCTATCAGGACGTGCTCTACCACGGGCGGCATCCGATGTTCGTGCTGGACCTGGAACTGGATCCGACCCAGGTGGATGTGAACGCGCACCCGACCAAGCAGGAAGTGCGCTTTCGCGAGTCGCGCATGGTTCACGACTTCATCTTCCACAGCCTGCACAAGGCGCTTGCCGCGTTGCGTCCGGGGGATTCCGGGCATGCCGCGGCGGTACCCGACATGGGTGCGCCGGCCCCCGCCGGTCGCCCCATGCCCATGCCGGCGCAGGCGGATCGCCCGCTGTCCGGGCTGGGTGTGCCGGGTGCGGGCGGTGGGTACGCGCCCCCTCGCGAACCGCGACTTGAGCCGGTCGGGCGCGATCCAGGCTTTGGTGCGGCCTGGGCCGAGTTCCGCGGGACGTCTGCGGTGGCCGAGGCGCGGCCCGCCGCTTATGACACCCCGATGCCATCCGCCACGTCCGGTGCGCCCGCAGCGGACCCGGACGGCATGCCGCCCCTGGGGTTTGCCCTGGGGCAGGTAGCCGAGACCTTCATCCTGGCCGAGAGTCCCCGCGGCCTGATCGTGGTGGACATGCACGCGGCCCACGAGCGCATCACCTATGAACGTCTCAAGCGCGAATGGGAGGGGGCACGGGTGACCTCGCAGCCGCTGCTGGTGCCGGAGACCCTGGACGTCACCCCGGCCGAGGCCGAACTGGCCGAGGAACGCGCGGGCCTGCTTGGGGAACTCGGCTTCGAGCTCGACCGTGCCGGCCCCGAGACGCTGACTCTGCGCGCGGCGCCCGCGTTGCTGCGTGGCCAGGACACCGCGCAGCTCGTGCGCGATGTCCTGGCGGACCTCGCGGCCGATGGCTATAGCCATCGGGCCGAGGGGGCGATGAACGCGGTACTGGGAACGATCGCCTGCCACGGTTCCGTGCGTTCGGGGCGACGCCTGACCCTGCCCGAGATGAACCAGTTGCTGCGCGACATGGAGGCCACCGAACGCTCCGGCCAGTGCAACCACGGGCGCCCGACCTGGGTGGAGCTGGACCACTCGGCGCTGGACCGGCTGTTCCTGCGAGGACGCTGATGGCCGGACTGGATGGGGACCGGCCGCCGGTCATCCTGCTGGCCGGTCCCACCGCGAGCGGCAAGACCGCGCTGTCGCTGGCGCTGGCCGAGGCCCTGGACGCGGAGATCGTCAGCGTGGATTCCGCGCTGGTCTATCGCGGCATGGATATCGGCACCGCCAAGCCGGACGCCGCCGAGCGTGCCCGCGCCCCGCATCACCTGCTGGATATCCGCGACCCGGAGGACACCTACAACGCCTCCGACTTTGCCCGCGATGCCCGCGCCGCGATCGATGCCATTCATGCCCGCGGCCGGGTCGCCCTGCTGGCGGGCGGCACGCTGCTCTACCTGCGCGCCCTGCTGGACGGCTTCGATCCGATCCCGCCGGTCCCGGATGCGGTCCGCGAGTCCGTGCGTGGCCGTCTGGAACACGAGGGCGCCGTGGCCCTCCATGCCGAGCTGGCCACCGTGGACCCGGAGGCCGCCGCGCGCATCCACCCGAACGACCCGCAACGCATCCTGCGCGCCCTGGAGGTGTACGCGGCCAGTGGCCAGCCATTGTCGGGCTTCCAGAGTGGCGCGGCCGCGACGGTCCCGGCGGGCTGGGTGTCGCTGGCCCTGTGGCCGGCGGATCGCGAGCGCCTGCGTGCGCGCATCGCCGACCGCTTCGATGTGATGCTGGAGGCCGGCTTTGTCGACGAACTGATGACCCTGACCCGTCGCCCCGGCCTGACCGCGGAGCACCCGTCGCAGCGGGCGGTGGGGTATCGCCAGGGCTGGCAGTGGCTGGCCGGCGAATGCGACTTTGCGACCTTTCGCGAGCGGGCCATCGCCGCGACTCGACAGCTCGCAAAACGCCAGCTCACCGGGCTGCGGCGCTTCCCCCTGCATGCCCGGTTGAACGCCGAGGACGCGGATTTGTCGCAGGCTCTGCGGGCCATCCAGGCTGCACGGATGGCGGCCCCGGCAGCGGCGATGTCCGAATAACGCCCGGTGTACGCCTGGAACGGCGCCGCGAAGCCGGTATGCTACGCTTCAACCTGACCGTGCGGCGGGCCGACTTCGAGCCGCCGGCGCGGGTCGCGAACCAATAATAACGATCAAGGAACGCACCGATGGCCAAAGGGCAAATGTTGCAGGAACCCTTCCTGAATGCGCTGCGTCGGGACCGGATCCCGGTCTCCATCTACCTGGTGAACGGGATCAAGCTGCAGGGGCAGATCGAATCCTTCGACCAGTTCGTGGTGCTGCTGCGCAGTACGGTCTCGCAGATGGTGTACAAGCACGCCATCTCCACGATCGTGCCGGCCCGTCAGGTGAACATGAATCTCGAGGGCGAGGCAGCGGCCCCCGCCTCCGCCGAGGCCGAGTCCTGAACATGAGTGGAGGTCTCCTCCAGCTTGTTTGAGCGTCCGGAGAGTGCCGGCGACGAGCGCGTCGGCAATGGCGCGGTCCTGGTCGCGCTGAATGTCGGGGACAACCCCGATATCGAGGCCCAGGTCCAGGAATTCGACGAGCTCGTGCGTTCCGCCGGGGCCGAGATCATGGCGGTGGTGCGCGGCTCGCGCGACCGGCCGCACCCCAAGCTGTTCGTCGGCGCCGGCAAGGCCGACGAGATCCGCGATGCGGTGGAGGCGTCGGGTGCCGACGTGGTGATCTTCAACCACGCCCTTTCGCCCAGCCAGGAACGCAACCTCGAGGCCCACCTGAAGGCCCGGGTGCTGGATCGCTCCGGCTTGATCCTCGATATCTTCGCCCAGCGCGCCCGCTCCCACGAGGGCAAGCTGCAGGTGGAGCTGGCCCAGTTGCGCCACATGTCCACGCGCCTGGTCCGTGGCTGGACCCACCTCGAGCGGCAAAAGGGCGGGATCGGCCTGCGCGGTCCGGGGGAAACCCAGCTGGAGACCGACCGCCGCCTGCTGGCCGGGCGCATCAAGCACATTGAGCGGCGTCTGGAGAAGGTCGAACGCACCCGCGAACAGGGCCGTCAGGCGCGCCTGCGCAACGAGATCCCGACGGTCTCGCTGGTGGGCTACACCAACGCCGGCAAGTCGACCCTGTTCAATCGCCTCACGCATTCCGACGTCTACCAGGCGGATCAGCTGTTCGCGACCCTGGACCCGACCCTGCGCCGTCTGGACCTGGCCCCGCACCAGTCGCTGATCCTGGCCGACACCGTGGGCTTCGTGCGCGACCTGCCGCATGAGCTGGTCGCTGCGTTCAAGGCGACCCTGACCGAGACCCGCGAGGCGGCGCTGCTGCTGCACGTGATCGACGCCGCCGACCCGGAGCGCGAGGCGCGCATCCGGCAGGTCGAGGAGGTGCTCGAGGAGATCGGCGCCGAGGACGTCCCCTGCTGGCGGGTGTACAACAAGATCGACCAGCTGGAGAACCCGGCCGAGGACCCGGACGACCGTTTCGGCATGGCGGACGATGCCTTCTGGCTGTCGGCGCATACCGGCGAGGGTGTGGAGCGCCTGGAGCAGCGCCTGGCCGAGACCTTCACCGAGTCCATGACCCAGGGCTGGGTCGAGCTCCCGGCCTCGGCCGGGCGCCTGCGCGCCCAGCTCTACGAAGAGAAGGCCGTGGAGGCCGAGCAGACCACGCCGGATGGGTCGATCCAGTTGCGCCTGCATGTGCCGAAGCGGCGTTTCGAGCAGCTCTTCCGGGCGGCCGGGCTGGATCCCGAAGCGGTGCGCCTGCAGCCGGAAGTACCCGGACCGACCGCCGCCCACCACTGACGACGCGACCTCCCGGCGCCCCGCGCCACCAGGAACTTTTGTGTTAATACCTGACCAAATCAGTCAGACATTCATGCAAAAGCCAACGCGAGGAGGTCCGCATGATCCTTGAACGCTTTGTCGATGCCGGCCTGTCCCAGCACTCCTTCGTGGTCGGCTGTCAGGGCAGCGGCGAGATCGCCGTGATTGACCCGCAGCGCGACGTCGATGTGTACCTGGACTACGCCGAACGCAACGGTTATCGCATCACCCGCGTGATGGACACCCACATCCACGCCGACTTCGCCTCCGGTGCCCGCGAACTGGCGGACAAGACCGGCGCCCGTCTGCTGTTGTCCGGGCACGATGTGGGCGAGCATTTCCAGGTGCAGTTCCCGCATGACGACCTGTTTGAGGGCGACCGCATCGAGCTTGGCAACGTGCGCATCGAGACCCGCCATGTACCGGGGCATACCCCGGAACACCTGATGTTCGTGGTGTATGACGGCGCCCGGTCCGGCGAGGATCCGATCGCGATTATCACCGGCGATTTCCTGTTCGTGGGCTCGCTGGGCCGGCCCGACCTGCTCGGCGAGGAGGCCAAACAGGCCCTGGCACGGCAGATGTTCCACAGCGTGCGCGAGCAGCTGGCGGACCTGCCGGACGGGGTCGAGGTGCATCCCGGGCACGGTGCCGGTTCCGCCTGTGGCGCCGGCATGGCCGGCCGGCCGGTCTCCACGCTCGGCTACGAGCGCCGGACCAACCCGTACCTCGACCCGTCGCTGGACGGGGACGCCTTCGTGCACAAGTTGCTGCACGGACTGCCGCCGATCCCGGATTTCTATCCGCGCAACAAGCGGATCAACTCCGAGGGGCCGAAGGCGGTCATCCCGTTGCCCGGTATGACGGCGCTGGACCCGGCCGACGTGGCCCGGCGGGCCGCGGCCGGCGAGGTGACGGTGATCGACCTGCGCGATCCGCTGGCCTTTGGCGGGGGGCATACTCCCAATGCACTGGGCATCGGGATCGACGGCGGTTTCGCCAACTGGGCCGGCTGGGTTACGCCGGATGATACGCCGATTGTCCTGATCGACCAGACCGGCGATCCGGCGGTGATCGAGCGGGCCGTCCGCCATCTGGTGCGCACTGGCCGCGACTATATCGAGGGCTACGTGCGCGGCGGCATGGCGGCTTGGGCCGGCACCGGCCTGCCTCTGGCGACCCTGGCCCAGCTGGATGCCCCGGCGGCGCAGGCCGCGGTCGCCGACGGGCGGATTCGCTTGGTGGACGTGCGCGCCGTGGCCGAGTTCGAGGCAGGACATGCCGAGGCCGCGGTCAACCAGCCGGTGGCCGACACCCGTACCGGCATCCCCGGTATCGACAAGACCGAACCGGTCGCCGTGGTCTGCGGCAGTGGCTACCGTTCGACGGTTGCGGGCTCCATCCTGCAGCGGCTGGGCTACCACGAGGTCTACAACGTGGTGGGTGGCATGCAGGCCTGGGACCGTGTGACCGCGGCGGGCGAGGGCGACCGGCGCGCCGCCTGATCTCGGCGCCGAGCGGGTGGCAAGCGCCGCCCGCTCCCCTACGCAAAAGGCCCCGGTTCCACCCGGGGCCTTTTGCGTGGGGGCATGTCGTGATTCAGGCGTCGCCTTGGGCGAGGGTCTCCCGGTCGGCGCTGGCCAGGTAGACGGTCAGGGTCTCTCCGGCTCGGATGCCGTCGCCGTTTAGCCCGTTCCAGCGGCGCAGGTCCCCGATGCTGACCTGGTGGTGCCGCGCGATGGTCGAGAGGGAATCGCCTGGACGGACCTCGTACTCGATGCGCTGGCCGTCGGGACCGCGGTTGGGGTCGGCACGCACCACCTTAAGGGTGTCGCCGGGCCGCAGGATGGCATCCGGCTCGAGATCGTTGGCGGCGCGCAGGGCGCCGATCGACATGCCGGTGCGCTGGCTGATGTGCCACAGGCTGTCGCCAGCCTGCACCTGATAGTCCTCCGCTAACTGGCCGTTGTCGCCGGCCACCTGCAGCGGAGCCTCTTCGCTCGGGGCGGAGGCCGGCAGGCGCAGGGTCTGACCGGCGCGGATCATGTCGTCGTCGAGGTTGTTCATGTCGCGCAGCACGGCGACGCGGGTGCCGGCGCGCTGGGCAATCTGGCCGAGGTTGTCGCCCGAGCGCACCGTGTATTCGCGGAACCGGAGCAGCGGTTCATCGTTGCGGGTCTCCAGTGCCGCCTCGAGGGTGGGCAGCGCCTCGCGCGGGACGAACAGGTGCTGGGCGCCGCCGGGGTGGGTGGCATGGCGGTGGTAGCCGGGGTTGAGCTGTTTGAGGGTCTCGGTATCCAGGTCGGCGAGCTCCGCGATTAGCGAGAAGTCCGCCTGCTGGCCGGGTTCGATCATCTCCAGCGCGGGTTCGTTGGCGATGGGCGCGATGGCGATGTTGTGGGCATCGGGGTCCAGGAACAGGTGGCGCAGGGCCAGCAGTCGCGGGATGTACGCGGTCGGCTCGGACGGCAGGTCCAGGCTCCAGTAGTCAGTGGGCTCACCGCGAGCGGCATTGCGGTCGATCGCGCGCTGGATGTTGCCCTGGCCGTAGTTGTAAGCGGCCAGGGCCAGGTACCAGTCGTCGAAGCGTCGATGCAGCGCCTGGAGGTAGTCCAGCGCGGCGAGGGTGGATTTGTAGACGTCGCGGCGGCCGTCGTACCAGTGATCGCGCGACAGATCGAAATAGTCGCCGGTGGCCGGCATGAACTGCCAGATCCCCGCGGCGCGGCTGCGCGAGGTCGCCTGGGCGACGAAGCCGCTCTCCACGATCGGCAGCAGCAGGAGCTCGGCGGGCATGTCGCGCGCCTCGATCTCGGACAGGATGAAGTAGGCGAACGGCTCCGCGCGCCGGGTGCTGTACTCGATGATCCGTGGATGGTCACGGTAGTGCCTGATATAGCGATCCACGCGCTCGTGGTCCAGCGCGTCGTTGAAGCCGAAGCCCAGGCGCGCGCGCTCCCACAGGTCGTCGGTCTCGGCGGCGCGTTGCGCGGCGTCGCGCTGCTGGCGTTCCATCGCGGCCTGCACGTCCTCGGTCGTGCGCGGTTCCACGATCGGCCGATCCGCCGCCGAGGTGTCCAGCGTGCGCTCGGAGTCGTGTAGGCTACAGGCAGAGGCGAAGATCGCCGTCAGCCCGAGAATCAGGGCGGTGGTCAGTCGTGTGCGGAGGCGTGGTGTCATGGCGCTGGAGGATAAACCAGAGATGGGGGATCACCAAGACCCATTCCTGACTTGGTTGGCGCACTGGTATGCCCAGCCGCAGGGGCGGAGGGTCCGCGAGCGCTTTCTGGAACGCATTCGGCGCTATGGCGATGCGGGCCCCGGGGGGCTGGCGGTGGAGCTGGCGCCGGTGCCGATCCTGGAGGACAGCGATGCCCTGCAGGCCCCGCTGATCCGGATTGCCTCGGCGCGCCCGGCGCTGCGCATGGACCCCGAGGCCTGGCCGCTGGAGTCCGCCTGTGCCGGGCGCATCGTGCTCGCCCATCCCTGCGCTCAGAGCGAGCAACCGGCGGCGGTGGTGGCCGAGGCAGCCCGGGTGCTGGAGCCCGAGGGACGGGTATTTCTGCTGGAAGGCAACCGCCTGCAGCGCGGTGGGCGCAACGGGGTGCGCGCCTCGCCTCTGCCCGAAGGCCTGCGGCGGCGCCAGTATCGCGAGTTGCTGGAGGCGGCGGATCTCGAGGTGCTGGATCAGTGGAGCCTGAGCCTGCTCCCACCGGGGCTGCCCGCCGCCTGGCAGAAACGCCTGGCCACCATGGATGCCTGGACCCTGCGCGGTCTGCCGCCGCTGGCCAGCATGATCCTGACCGTGGCCCACAAGCGGGTGAACATGCCCCTGCGTCCGGAGCCGCGTTTCCGCTTCGCAATGCCCAACCCCGCGATGCGTCCGGGGCTGGTATCCTCGCGCTCCTCTCATTCTGGAGCCCGCCGAACGCATGGCTGACGAACGCGTGTACATCTATACCGACGGGGCCTGCCGTGGAAACCCCGGGCCGGGCGGCTGGGGTGCGATCCTGCGCTTCGACGGGCGCGAGCGCGAGCTCTACGGGGCCGAGGCCGAGACGACCAATAACCGCATGGAGATGACCGCGGCCATCCGCGCGCTGGAGACCCTGAAGCGCCCCTGCAAGGTGGAGCTGGTCACGGATTCCAAGTACGTGAAGCAGGGCGTGACCGAGTGGATGCCGGGCTGGAAGCGGCGCAACTGGAAGTCCGCCAGCGGCTCGCCGGTGAAGAACCGTGATCTCTGGGAGGAGCTGGATGCACAGGCCCAGCGCCACGACATCGAGTGGTACTGGGTACGGGGCCACAGCGGTCACCCGGAGAACGAGCGCGCCGACGAACTGGCCAATGCAGGCATTGATGCCCTGCTGGCCGGCGAACCGATCGAGAACTGAAGGAAACCACGATGCGTCAGATCGTGCTGGATACCGAGACCACGGGCCTGGACCCCTCCGACGGCCACCGCATTATCGAGATCGGCTGCCTGGAGCTGGACAACCGCCGCCCCACCGGGCGCAAGCTGCACGAGTTTCTGCAACCGGATCGCGAGATCGACGCCGGCGCGATCGCGGTGCACGGGATTACCAACGAATTTCTGGCTGACAAGCCTCGGTTCGCCGATGTCGTCGATGACTTTGTCGAATTCATTCGTGGGGCCGAACTGATCATTCACAACGCGCCCTTCGATGTCGGCTTCATCAACAACGAGCTGCGCCTGTTGGGCGATGTGGCGCCGGCGTCCGAGGTGGCCGAGGTCAGCACCGTGCTGGATTCGCTGGTGATGGCGCGGCGCATGCACCCGGGGGCGCGCAATTCCCTGGATGCCCTGTGCAAGCGCTACGAGGTGGACGGCTCCGGGCGCACCCTGCACGGGGCGCTGCTCGATGCCGAGCTGCTCGCGGATGTCTATCTGGCGATGACCGGCGGGCAGGTGGCGCTCACCCTGGATTCCGGAGGCGACGGCGATGCCGCGGCCGGCCCGGTCAAGGCGCGGCGCTCGGGCAAGCCGCTGCCGGTGATCGAGCCGACGCCCGAGGAGCAGGCGGCGCACGAGGCGCTGCTGCAGACGCTGGACGAGGCGGCCGGCGGCACCTGCCGCTGGCGCGCCAACGCTTGACCCTGGCGCCCGACGCGGGCTCTGCTTCTGCGTTTCGGTGCCTTCGGCCCGTCACCCTGCCTTGTTGTGGCTGGCCATAGTTCGTCCTTCGGTGTTTACGGTGGCTTTGCTCCGCTTACTGCCATGCGCTGACTCGCCAGCGCGCCCCGAGGTACTTTCTTGCTTGCCCAAGAAAGTACCCAAAGAAGGGCCCCCGGATTTCGCCCGGGAACCTCGCTCCGGGCGTGCTGGGCCGGCGGCGCTGAACTCGCTACGCTGTGCTTCGCTCAGACATCCAGCGCCTTCTCCCGGCCCATCACGCCCTCCGCGAGGGGCTCCATACGGGAGGAGAAGGTCAAAACAGGCGGTATCCCGTAGGGTGCGGTTGAGCGCAGCGAAACGCACCGTTCCCCACGCCGCGCGAAACCCTGATGCGATTCGCTGCGCTCATCACATCCTACGCTCCCCCGGCGCCCGCTCCGCGGGCGCGGCACGCTATGGCCAAAGGCCGAGCGTGCCGAAGATGCTCGAAGACCTAGCCATCATCCATTAGCAATATCGTCGGAACGGCCGTTGTCTTGACCTTCCTCCCCGTTGTCGTCGCGCCGAGTGGAGAGGCTTTTCGCGGGACGATTCTAAATAGACACGGGGCGCTGGATGTCTGAGCGGAGCCGCAGGCGCAGCGAGTTCAGCGCCGCCCGCGAAAAGCCTCGGAGCGAGGGAAACCCCGGCCCGCACAGCGGGCCGGGGTCGCGGCAGTCGGGCGTGTTTCTTGGGTACTTCTTTGCACGAGCAAAGAAGCCAGTTTTTGATCAACAACGGGCGCGGTGCGCTCGCGAGAGAGCGCGTGGCAGGCGGCCAGACGAAGCCCCCGTAAACACCGGAGGGCGAACCAAGGCCAGCCACAGCCTGGCAGGCGACGGACCGAAGGCACCGTAAACGGCGAGTGACGGGGCAGGGACATCCGGCGCGAGCCGGAATGGGGATGGTGGGCGGGGCGGCGTTAGCCGTGCTTCAGGATCCGCGCCCGCTCGCGTTCCCAGTCCTTGTCCTTCTTGTCAGCGCGCTTGTCGTATTCCTTCTTGCCCTTGGCGAGGCCGATCTCGAGCTTGGCTCGCCCGCGCTTCCAGTACAGAGCCATGGGCACCAGGGTGTAGCCCTTGCGCTCCACCGCGCCGACCAGGCGGTTGATCTCCGAGCGATGCAGCAGCAGCTTGCGCGTGCGGCTGGGATCCGGATTGATATGGGTGGAGGCGGTCGGCAACGGGGTGATGTGGGCCCCGAACAGGAAGGCCTCGCCGTTGCGCAGCAGCACGTAGGCCTCGCTCAGCTGCGCGCGGCCCGCGCGCATCGACTTGACCTCCCAGCCCTCGAGCTCCATCCCCGCCTCCAGGCGGTCCTCGATGAAGAATTCGTGGCGCGCCTTGCGGTTGAGGGCGATGGTGCTGGACGGTTCCTTGGCTTGTTTCTTGTTCTTTCCCATAACCCGGGCAGTGTACTGCAGGCGGGCGGCCGAAGCAGTCCGAATGTCCGGGCGCGCGGGGTGAAAGTTGAGCCGGGCGACCCGCTGCCCCACAATTCCGGCGGACCCGGCGATGCGCTTGCGCGACCGGCCCTGGCCGCTGCCGGGGGCGGCGGCCCGCGGGAGCGCCCCCCGTCTCCGTTCAACAAGGAGTCACCGATGCCAGCCACGACCTCGATCCACGGGCAATGGACGACCCGTCTGGCCTTTATTCTCGCGGCCACGGGTTCGGCCGTTGGCCTGGGCAATATCTGGCGTTTCCCCTATATCGCCGGTGAGAACGGGGGGGGCGCCTTCGTGCTGGTTTATCTCGGCTGCATCCTTTTGATCGGCCTGCCGGTGATGATGGCGGAGATCCTGCTGGGCCGGCGCGGGCGGCAGAGCCCGATCAATACCATGTCGGCGCTGGCGCGCGAGGAGGGCCTGACGCGCGCGTGGGGCATGATCGGCTGGATCGGGGTGCTGGCCGGTTTCCTGATCCTGTCGTTTTACAGCGTGGTCGCCGGCTGGTCGCTGTCGTACGTCTTCAAGTCGGGGACCGGCGGCTTTCTCGGGCTGGATGCAGATGGCTCGGAGTCGATGTTCGGCAACATGCTGGCGGACCCGGAGGCCCTGCTGGCCTGGCACACCATCTTCATGGTGATGACGGCGATGGTGGTCGCGCGTGGGGTGCAGTCCGGCCTGGAGAAGGCGGTGACCATTCTGATGCCGCTGCTGTTCGTGATGCTGGTGGTGATGGTCGGCTATGCGATGGTCGAGGGGCAGTTCCTCGCCGGACTGGAGTTCCTGCTGTATCCGGACTTCTCCGCGCTGTCCGCCAACGCGGTTCTGCTGGCGATGGGCCAGGCCTTCTTTACGCTCAGCCTGGGCATGGGCGCGATCATGATCTACGGCAGCTATCTGCAGAGCGATGCGTCGATCGCGCGCACCTCCGCGGCGGTGGTCGGGGCGGACACCCTGGTCGCCATCATGGCCGGGCTGGCGATCTTCCCCATCGTGCTCGGGGCCGGGCTGTCGGCCGAGCAGGGGCCGGGGCTGATCTTTGTGACCCTGCCGCTGGCCTTTGCCGACATGCCGGGCGGGCTGTATTTCGGCACCATGTTCTTCGTGTTGCTGGTGTTTGCGGCCTGGACCTCGGCGATCTCCATCATCGAGCCGGCGGTCGCCTTCCTGGTCGAGAACATGGGGCTGACCCGGGTGATGGCGACCGCGATGATCGCCATCGGGGCCTGGTTCCTCGGCATCGGCGCATTGCTGTCGCTGAACGTCTGGTCCGACTACACCCTGTTCGACATGGGCATCCTGGACCTGCTGGATTACGTGACGGCCAACATCCTGCTGCCGCTGGGTGGGTTCCTGATCGCGATCTTCGTGGGCTGGCGCATGACCGAGCGCTCGGTGCAGTCCGAGCTGCGCCTCAAGCACCCGGTCCTTTACCAGGTCTGGTACTTTCTGGTGCGTTTCGTCGCGCCGGTCGCGATCCTGTTTGTGTTCCTGCGCGCCGTGGAGTTGATCTGATGGCCTCGAAGATTCGCCGCTACGCGGACGTGCCCTACAGCCGTGAGCAGATGTTCAATCTGGTGAATGACGTAGACGCCTATCCGCAGTTCCTGCCCGGCTGCCGCAGTGCCTCCGCGCGCCCGCGTGGCGAGCACGAGGTGGAGGGCACGATCGAGCTGGCCAAGGGGGCGCTGCACAAGTCGTTCACCACCCGGAACACGCTCAAGCGCCCGGAAAGCATCGACATGCGCCTGGTCTCCGGGCCGTTCCGACGCCTGCACGGGACCTGGAGCTTTACCGAGGTCGAGGGCGGCAAGACCCGCATCGCCCTGGAGCTGGAGTTCGATTTTGCCAACCGGCTCATGGCCTTTGCGATTGGCCCGGTGTTCACTCAGATTGCCAATTCGCTGGTGGATGCCTTTGTCCAGCGCGCGCGCGAGGTCCACGGTGACGGATAGCCACGCGGCACCGGCCGCAGAGGGCGGCATGATCCGGGTGGAGATTGCCTACGCGCGGCCCGACCGGCAGGTAATCCTGCCGCTGGTGGTGCCCGAGGGCACGACGGTCGATACCGCGCTGCGCCAGTCGGAGATTGAACTGCAGTTCCCCGAGATCGATCTGGACAACGCCAAGGTCGGGATCTTCGGCAAGATCACCCGTAGGGACACCGTGCTGCGCCCACGCGACCGCATCGAGGTTTATCGCCCGCTGATCGCGGACCCGAAGGAGGTGCGGCGCCAGCGTGCCGACAAGGGGCGCAAGAAGAAGCCGGGCAAGGGTGACGCCGGGGCCGCCGACGACAAGCCGAAGGAGGCGCCGGCCGACAACGCGAAGGAGTAGCAGGGGCTTGCGGCGGCGAAATATGCCGCCGCGCGCGGGTGTCAGTCGTTGTCTCTGTCGACCGGATGCTCGTCCAGCGCCACCGGCTGCGGGATGTCGGCATCCACATGGCTGACTACGCCGTTGTCGAAATGCACGGTCACTCGCTGGCGTTCGGTGGAGCCGAAGCCTGGACGGCGATAGTAGACGTAGTCCCAGCGGTCATCGGCCCGGAAGGCGGGCTCCAGCTGGGGCGACCCCATCAGGAAGCGGACCTGCTGCGGGGTCATGCCGGGCTGGATCTGGGCCACCTGTACGGGGTCGATCACATTGCCCTGCTGGACATCCAGACGGAACTGGTTGAGGCCGCCGCAGGCGCTCAGCAGGCTTGCGGCCACGGCGATAGAAATGAGAATCTTGATCATCTGAGCGGGCGGTCCTCGGCGTCTGGTGGGCCGTGAACGCGCATGGTACACCAAAGCGTCCCGCCTCTCTCAAGCGGACGGGACCGGGAAAACGGGCAATGGAAACGAGCAATCTCAAGAAGGCCGGGCTCAAGGTCACGCTGCCGCGGATGAAGATCCTCGAGATCCTCGAGAACTCGGAGACCCGTCACCTGACGGCCGAGGCGATCTATCGCGAGCTGCTCGATTCCGGCGAGGAAATCGGTCTGGCCACGGTGTATCGCGTGCTGACCCAGTTCGAGGCGGCCGGGCTGGTCTGCCGCCTGCACCTGGAGGGCAACCAGGCGGTGTTCGAGCTGGAGCGGGGCGGGCACCATGACCATATCGTCTGCAACCAGTGCGGGCGGGTCGAGGAGTTCTTCGACGAGACCATCGAACGGCGCCAGCGCGAGGTGGCGCAGCACCACGGCTTTGCCATCAAAGACCACGCGCTGGTCCTGTACGGCGACTGCACCGACAGCGCCTGCCCCCACCGCCCCGCCTGACGTCGCGCCTCTCGCTAGTCTTTTCCCAGCCGCACCGACGCGACGCACGCGGCGTGTGATGTGGGCTCGCTCTCGGGCCTTTTCTCGCTCAGTTGTGGCTGGCTCTGGTTCGTCCTCTGGTGTTTACGGTGGCTTCGTCTGGCCGCCTGCCACGCGCTCTCTCGCGAGCGCACCGCGAGGTACTTCTTTGCTCGTGCAAAGAAGTACCCAAGAAACACGCCCGACTGCCGCGACCCCGGCCCGCTGCGCGGGCCGGGGTTTCCCTCGCTCCGAGGCTTTTCGCGGGCGGCGCTGAACTCGCTGCGCCTTCGGCTCCGCTCAGACATCCAGCGCCTCTTCTCCCGCGAAAAGCCTCTCCACTCGGCGCGACGACAACGGGGAGGCAGGTCCAAACAACGGTTATCCCAACGTTACTGCCAGTGGATGATGGCTAGGCTTTCG
This sequence comes from Thioalkalivibrio sp. AKL9, assembly GCF_000377825.1. Lineage (NCBI taxonomy): Bacteria > Pseudomonadati > Pseudomonadota > Gammaproteobacteria > Chromatiales > Ectothiorhodospiraceae > Thioalkalivibrio > Thioalkalivibrio sp. AKL9. Next base: position 25,715 of record NZ_KB905118.1, read on the forward strand.
GACATCTTCGGCACGCTCGGCCTTTGGCTGTTGCGTGCCGCACCCGCGGAGCGGGTGCCGGGGGGCCTTCGAGCGGCTGTGCCTTTTGTTGTGCCACGGGGCCGGAATACCTGCTGTTTTGACCTTCGCCTCCCGTATGGAGCCCCTTGCGGAAGGGTCCTCGGGCCGGGAGAAGGCGCTGGATGTCTGAGCGAAGCGCAGCGTAGCGAGTTCAGCGCCGCCGGCCCGAGGACCCTGGAGCAAGGTTCCCGGGCGGAATCCGGGTGCCCTTCTTTGGGTACTTTCTTGGGCAAGCAAGAAAGTACCTCGCGGTGCGCTCGCGAGAGAGCGCGTGGCAGGCGGCCGGACGAGGCACGTAAACATCGGCGCCGAATGGGAGCCAGCCACAAGCCAGGCCGGCGGAGGGCAGAAGGCAAGGTCAACGCCGGATGACGAACCGAGGCCGACCACAGGGATAGGCGGTCGGGTGAAGCCTCGGTCAGGCGGACGCGTCGAGCTGCGGCGCGAAATGCGCTGGCGCAAAGCCGTCCTGCTGGCGCAGGTAATCGGCCAGTTGCGCCGCAAAGTCGGTCGGGACGGAGTCCTGCACGGCCGGCATCTCGCGCAGCTGGTCCCAGCGGGCCGCAAGGCGCGGAAAGGCCTCGGTCTCCCAGGGGCTGTCCGGATCCTCCAGCAGCGCATAGCGCATCAGGATCGGGGCCAGGGTGGCATCAATCAGCGAGAAGCCGGGCGCGGCCAGGCGGTCGTCCTGCGTCATCTGCTGTTCCAGGCGCTCCAGCCCGCGTGCGGCAGTGTGGCGCGCCAGCTCGAAGGCATCCTCGGTGGTCGCGGTCATCCAGTGGTACTGGGCAAAGGTCTGTTCCGAGAGGTACTCGATCCAGGCCCGGGTGCGTGCCTGTTCCAGCGGGTTGGTCGGCATCAACGCGGGCGGGGTAATGGCATCGATATATTCGTTGATCACGGCCGACTCGAACAGCACCGTATCGTGGTCGACGATCAACAGCGGAACCTTGCCCAGGGGCGAGCGTTCGCGGAACCAGTCCGGCGGGTTGGCCAGATCGATCAGGCTCAGCTCGAACGGCGCCTCCTTGTATTTCAGTGTGATCACGCTACGCTGAACGAACGGACAGATGGCGAAACTGATCAGGTGCAGATGCGGCAGATTCATGGTGGTCTTCGGCGTCCGCAGGTGGGGCGGGGCCCCGATCCGGGTCGCCGGTTCCTCGCTATTAAGGGGGGCGCATTGTCTCCCCTCGTGATGTCGCGGGAAAGCCTTGGGCAAGGGTAGCGGCCACAACGGGGCGCCCGGCGCCGGGCTGCGGATCGACAAATGGCTTTGGGCCGCCCGTTTCTACAAGACGCGCGGCCTTGCCAGCGAGGCGGTCGGCGGCGGCAAGGTCCACGTGAACGGCGAGCGCTGCAAGCCGGCGCGTCGGGTGCACACCGGTGATCGCCTGACCATCCACCGCGGCCCGCAGGTCTGGGAGCTGGATGTGGTCCATTTGAGCGATCAGCGACGGCCGGCGCGCGAAGCCCAGGCGCTGTACACCGAGACCGAAGAAAGCCAAGCCCGGCGCGCGGCCGAAAGCGAACGCCGGCGCGCCGAGCGCGCGGTCGCGGACAGCGCCCCCAGCCGGCGCCCGGACAAGCGCGAGCGGCGCAAGATCCGCCGCTTTATTCGCCAGGACGGCAGCGACAGGAGTGAATCCGAGTGAACAACCCCGAAGCCTCGAGTGGCCCGCCCGTCACCCCCCGGCTGGCGGTGGATATGGTCATCCGCCACTCGGCGCAGCCCGGTCGTGTGCTGGTGATCGAGCGCCACAACCCCCCGCACGGCTGGGCCCTGCCGGGCGGCTTCGTCGACGTCGGTGAGTCGACCGAGAATGCCGCGGTACGCGAGGCGCGCGAAGAGACCGGGCTGGAGGTCGAGCTGGAGGCGTTGCTGGGGGTGTATTCCGACCCGCAGCGCGACCCGCGCGGGCACACCGTCAGCGCGGTCTACATCGCTCGGGGCCGGGGCGAGGCCAGGGCCGGGGATGACGCTGCCGACTGCGCCTGGCTGGACCCGGAAGACCCGGGCCAGGTGCTGGTCTTCGACCACCGACGTATCCTCGACGACTATCGGCGCTGGCGCCTGACCGGCGAAACCGCCGCCCCGCGTCCGGTACAAAAAACGGGATGAATCCGGCCAAGCTGTTACCATACGGCGCTTTCGACCACCGATACGGTATCGCGTGACAAAGGCTAACCCCGCAACCCCGTCCCGGCCCGACAGCGAGCTGCCGGAACCGCGCGTCTACGAGCGTGCGGAGCACGGCATTTCGCGCGCGGCGATCGACGACAACGCCCTGAAGGTGCTCTATCGGCTGCGCGAGGCCGGTTATCGCGCCTGCCTGGTGGGCGGCGGCGTGCGCGACCTGCTGCTGGGCCGCGAGCCGAAGGACTTCGATGTCGCCACCGACGCCACCCCCGAGCAGGTGCGTGGCCTGTTCCGCAACTGCCGTCTGATCGGGCGTCGCTTTCGCCTGGCGCATGTGCTGTTCGGACGCGAGATGATCGAGGTGGCGACCTTCCGCGCGCCGCATGACGACGAGTCCGAGGACGAAGGCCAGGTCGCGCTGAGCGAGGAAGGTCGTATCCTGCGCGACAATCGCTACGGCACCATCGAGCAGGATGCGGTGCGCCGCGACTTCACCATCAACGCCCTGTATTACGACATCGAGGATTTCTCGGTGCTGGATTACACCGGTGGGTTCGAGGACCTGCGCGCGGGCGAGCTGCGCCTGATCGGCGACGACGTCGAGACGCGCCTGCGCGAAGACCCCGTGCGCATGCTGCGAGCGGTGCGCTTCGCCGCCAAGCTGGGTCTGACCATCGCGCCGGAGGTCGAGGCCGGCATCCTTGATCTGGCCTCGCTGATGCAGACGGTGGCCCCGGCGCGGCTGTTCGACGAGGTGATCAAGCTGTTCCACAGCGGCGCGGCGGTCACCTGTCTGGACGAGCTGGAACGCCTCGGCCTGTTCGAGCCGATGTTTCCCGAGGCTGCGGCCTGCTTTGCCGATCCGGACGTTGGCCCCGAGCGCCGCCAGTTCCTGGTCGAGTCGCTGCTGAATACCGACAAGCGCATCAATGAAGGCCTGGGTGTGAACCCGGCGTTCCTCTACGCGGCCATCCTCTGGGCCCCGGTGCAGGTGGCCGCGGCCAAACGGATCGCGGCCGACGAACAGGAGATTCCGGCCTGGCAGCAGGCGATGGCCGAGGTGCTGGATCGTCAGGTGAAGACGGTGTCCATTCCCAAACGCTTCAGCCTGATTGTGCGCGAGATATGGGAACTCCAGGCGCGGCTGGAGCGCCACCGTGGTGGCCGTGCGCTGCGCCTGCTGACGCATCCGCGCTTTCGCGCCGGTTATGACTTTCTCTGCCTGCGCGCCCGCGCCGGCGATGCCGACCCCGAGCTGTGTCACTGGTGGACCGAGATCCAGGAGCTGGACGAGGACGCACAGAAGGCCATGGCGGGTGCCCAGGGCAAGGGTGCTCCCAAAGGGGATGGCAAGGCTGGAGCCAAGAGCAAGTCACGCCGTGGCGGCCGGCGCCGGCGTCGGGGACGCAAGGGCGGCGCCGGCGCGAGCGCCGATGCGGGCGCAAACCCGGAATCGGGGGGTGGCGGCGAATGAGCAGCGAGCCTGCCCGCGGCGTGCACGCGTTCATCGGGATCGGCGCCAACCTGGGTGACCCCGAGACGCAGGTGCGGGACTCCTTTGCCCGGCTGGCGCATGAGTTGCCGCAAACGCGTCTGATCGGGCGCTCGCGGCTGTTCCGTAACCCGCCGATGGGCCCGCAGGACCAGCCCGACTACGTGAACGCCGTGGCCCGTCTGCACACCCGGCTGGAGCCGCTGGATCTGCTCGCGGCGCTGCAGGCAATCGAGTGCGCCTGCGGGCGCGAGCGGGACGGTACCCGCTGGGGACCGCGCCTGCTGGATCTGGACCTGTTGCTGTTCGGCGAGCACTCGCTGGATCTGCCGGGGCTGAAGGTGCCGCACGCCGGGATTGCCGAGCGCGACTTTGTGATCCTGCCGCTGCTGGAGCTGGCGCCGTCGCTGCAGATCCCGGGAGTGGGTCCGCTGGAGCGGCTGGCGCAGCGCTTCGACGGTGCGAGCCTGATCCCGATCGCGGAACCGCAGGAGGCCGTGGCGACTGCGGAGGGACGCGGATGAGCCTTGCCGATTTCGATTTCATCGCGGTAGAGGGACCGATTGGGGTCGGCAAGTCCAGCCTGGCCAAGCGCCTGGCCGAGCACCTGCAGGCGGAGGGCATCTTCGAGGCCCCGGACGAGAACCCTTTCCTGGATCGCTTCTATCAGGAGCCGGACAAGCACGCCCTGGCGACCCAGTTGCACTTTCTGGTGCAGCGCGTGCGCCAGCTGACGCCGCTGGCGCAGAAGGGCCTGTTCGAACAGCGCCATGTGTCCGACTACCTGATGGACAAGGACCCGCTGTTCGCCGAGTTGAACCTGCATCCGGACGAGCTGGAGATCTACCGCGAGATGTTCCGCCATCTGCGCGGGGGGCTGCCGCGCCCGGACCTGGTGGTCTACCTGCAGGCGCCGGTGGAGGTGCTGCAGGAGCGCATCCGCCGCCGGGCGCGACCGTACGAACGTCACATCGAGGCCGGTTATCTGGAGCGATTGAACGCGGCCTATGCGGAATTCTTCTATCATTTCGAAGGACCGGCGCTCGTGATTGTGAACGCCACCGAGATCGACTGGGTGAACAACCCGGCCGACTTTGACCAGCTGGTGCAGTTCCTGGAGCCGATCCAGGGCGGGCGGCACTACTTCAACCCGTTGCCGATCTCGCTTTGAGGCTGGCAAGCCGGACTGCCCGGGAGGCATGAGCATGCGTCCGATTACCGTGAATACCCTGGCCCAGCGCAAGCAGGCGGGCGAACCCATCGCTTGCCTCACGGCCTATGATGCAGCCTTCGCCGGGTTGCTGGATCGCTGTGGGGTCGACGTGATCCTGGTCGGCGATTCCCTGGGCATGGTGGTCCAGGGGCATGCGACCACCCTGCCAGTGACGCTGGAGGACATGGTCTACCATGTAGCCAACGTGGCCCGCGGCAGTGAGAACGCGCTGATCATGGCCGACATCCCGTTCCTTGGCGATGTCGATCCCGCTACCGCCCTGGTCCAGTCCGGGGCGCTCCTGCGCGCCGGGGCTCACATGGTCAAGGTGGAATGCGGCGCGATGGAGGTCCCCGTGGTCGAGCGCCTGGTCGCCGCCGGGATTCCCGTCTGTGCCCATCTGGGCCTGACCCCGCAGGCGGTGCACCGTCTGGGCGGGCACCGCGTGCAGGGGCGCGACCCGAAGGCTGCGGCGGAGCTGGAATCCCTGGCCGCGCAGCTGGAGAGCGCCGGGGCCCAGGCCCTGCTGCTGGAGGGTATCCCCGAGAGCCTGGCCGATGTCATCGTGCGCAGTGCAGGGGTCCCGGTGATCGGGATTGGCGCCAGCCCGCGTTGCGATGGTCAAGTGCTTGTCTTGACCGACGTGATCGGCCTGACGCCCGAGCCTCCGCGCTTCGCGCGCGATTTCCTTGCCGAGGGCGGTTCCCTGGAGGGCGCCGTCCGCGGATACTGTGACGCGGTGCGGGCGCGAGCCTTCCCCGAATCCGGCGTGCATACCTTCAGTTAACTCCGTTTCCCTAAGGATGGATCCTGGCCCATGAGAATCCTGCGTGATCGGCCGCAACTGGTGGCCATGCATCGAGAGTGGTCCCGCAAGGGGCGCGGTACCGTGGCGCTGGTTCCCACGATGGGCAACCTCCACGAGGGCCATATGACCGTGATCCGGCATGCCCGGGCGCGGGCCCAGCGGGTGGTGGTGTCGATCTTCGTCAATCCACTGCAATTCGACCGCGCCGAGGATCTGGAGCGCTATCCTCGCACCCTCGACGAGGACGCCCGGCTGGCGACCGAAGCCGGTGTGGATGCCCTGTTCTGCCCCACCGACGAGGACATGTACCCCGCCGACGGCATGCCCCCGGTGCAGGTGGTGGTGCCGGTGCTCTCGGAGATCCTGGAGGGCAACTACCGCCAGGGGCACTTTGAGGGCGTGGCCACCGTGGTGACCAAGCTGTTCAACCTGGTGCGCCCGGATCTGGCCCTGTTCGGCGAGAAGGATTACCAGCAGTTCAAGCTGATCGAGCGCATGGTGCAGGGGCTCGACATCCCCACCCGGGTGGAGGCCGTCCCGACCGTGCGCGAGCCGGACGGCCTGGCCTTCAGTTCACGCAACAGCCAGCTGTCGGAAGAGGCGCGGGCCGTGGCACCCGAGCTCAAGCGGGTGCTGGACGAGGTGGCGACCGTCTGCCGCACGGCCACCAAAGTGGACGCCGACCGCATCGCCGAGGTGGAGGCCCGCGCCAGCGATCGTCTGCGCGAGGCCGGCTTCGAGCCCGAATACCTCTCCATCCGCCGTGCGGAAGACCTGATGGAGCCGGCAATCGATGTCCCCCTGGCCGAGCAGGACCTGGTGGTCCTGGCCGCCGTCTGGCTGGAAGGCGTCCGCCTGATCGACAACGTCCGCACCCGTACCGACTGACGCTGCTTGTTTCGGCTACCCCGAAGCACATGAAGAAATTCAAGAGTCATCCACAGAAGACGGGCAGGTTGAAGGCTGAGGGTGGTGCTGCAGGGCGCTGACAATCGGTAACGTTCTTGCGGGCCCCCGAACGCCGGGTCCATTCCTTTTTTGCCACTCGTTCTGTCTTCCAGCCTGCCTGTAAATCGCCCTCGAATTTCTCCGTGTCTTCGCGCGCTTCACGGTGAAAAACCATCGACTCGAGAAGGCGCGTTTGCCGTATCCGCCGGGATCGCGGATAATTTTCCGCCCTTCCGAGGTTCAAGCCGGGAATTCGCCGTATGTTTGTCACCATGCTGAAAGGCAAGCTGCATCAGGGCCGGGTCACGCATTGCGAGCTGGAATACGAGGGCTCCTGTGCCATCGACACGCGCCTGCTGGACGCCGCCGGCATCCTGCCGTTCGAGCAGATCCAGATCTACAACGTCGACAACGGCGAGCGCTTTACCACCTACGCGATCGAGGGCGAGGCCGGCTCCGGGATCATTTCGGTCAACGGCGCGGCCGCACACAAGGCCGCCGTGGGCCATCGCGTGATCATCTGTGCCTATGGCCAGATGGAGGCCGCCGAGGCCCGCGAATTCACGCCCGACCTGGTCTATCTCGACGCCGGCAACCGCATCGTGCGCACCGGTAACGGCATCCCGGTCCAGGCCGCTTAAGAACACTCTCCTTCGCGCGCGCCTCCCGCAGTTGTCGGGCCGGGGCTGCGCCGCTATCCTCGACGCCCATGAATCTCCACGAATTCCAGGCCAAGGCGCGCTTTCGCGACGCCGGTATCCCCGTCCCCGAAGGTCAGGTGATCGACGCCGTCGAGCAGGTCTCCGGGGCCTGGCAGGCGCTGGGTGCCGAGCGCGCGCTGGTCAAGGCCCAGGTGCACTCGGGTGGTCGCGGCAAGGCCGGTGGCGTGGTCATGGCGGATTCCGCCGATGCTGCGCGCGAGGCGGCGGAAAAGCTGCTGGGTTCGCGCCTGGTGACCGGCCAGAGCGGCCCCGAAGGACTGCCAGTGGGCCAGCTTCTGCTGGAGCCGGCGGCGGACATCGCCCGCGAGTTCTATTTCGCGATGCTGGTGGATCGTTCGCGCGAGCGCCTGGCGCTGGTGGTCTCCGCCGAGGGCGGCATGGACATCGAGACCCTGGCGGCGGAGCGCCCGGAGGCCGTGGTGACCTTGCCGATCCATCCGGCCACCGGCGTGATGCCCTTCCACGGCCGCCGGGTCGCCGCCACCCTGGGCCTGTCCGGCGACGCGGCGAAGGCGATGGCGCAGCTGGTGACCAATGCCCATGCCCTGTTCCAGCAGCTCGACGCGCAGCTCCTCGAGATCAACCCGCTGGTGCTGACCCATGAGGATCAGCTGCTGGCGATCGACGCCAAACTGACCATCGACGACTCCGCTGCCTACCGCCAGAAGGCGCTGTTCGCGGAGCGTGACGTGCGCCAGCGCGACCCTGCCGAGGAACAGGCGCACGAGCACGACCTCAACTACATCCGCCTGGACGGCTCGATTGGCTGCATGGTCAACGGCGCTGGGCTGGCAATGGCGACCATGGACCTGATCCAGCACCACGGCGGCTCGCCGGCCAACTTCCTCGATGTCGGTGGCGGTACGACGGTGGAGCGGGTCACCGCAGCGTTCAAGCTGATCCTGTCGGACCCATCGGTGAAGGCGGTGCTGGTGAATATCTTTGGCGGCATCGTGCGCTGCGACCTGATCGCCGAGGGCATTATCGCCGCGATCCGCGAGATCCAGGTTCAGGTACCGGTGGTGGTGCGCCTGGAGGGCACCAACGCCGAGCAGGGCCGCGCCGCGCTGGCCAACTCCGGCCTGGACGTGATCCCGGCCGCCGATCTGGACGCGGCGGCGCGCGCCGTGGTGGAGGCTGTGGCATGAGCATCCTCGTCGACCGCGACACCCGGGTGATCTGCCAGGGCTTCACCGGCAAGCAGGGCAGCTTCCACTCGGAGCAGGCCATCGCCTACGGCACCCGCCTGGTCGGGGGCGTGACCCCGGGCAAGGGCGGCCAGACCCACCTGGACCGGCCGGTGTTCGATACCGTCGCCGATGCGGTGGCGCAGACCGGCGCCACGGTCAGCATGATCTACGTCCCGGCGCCGTTTGCGGCCGACGCGATCTGCGAGGCGGCGGATGCCGGGATCGAACTGGCCGTTTGCATCACCGAGGGCATCCCGGTCCAGGACATGGTGCGGGTCAAGCAGGTACTGGCCGGCAGCCCCACGCGCCTGATCGGCCCGAATTGCCCGGGCATCATCACCCCGGATGCCTGCAAGGTCGGGATCATGCCCGGCTATATCCACAGCCGCGGGCGCATCGGCATCATCTCGCGCTCGGGCACCCTGACCTACGAGGCGGTCAAGCAGACCTCGGACCTCGGGCTTGGTCAGAGCACCTGCGTGGGCATCGGCGGTGACCCGATCCAGGGCCTCGACTTTGTCGACTGCCTGCGCCTGTTCCGCGATGACCCGGAGACCGACGGCGTGCTGATGGTGGGCGAGATCGGCGGTGATGCCGAGGAACGCGCCGCACGTTACATCGCGGACGAATTCGACAAGCCGGTAGCCGCCTATATTGCCGGCGCCACGGCGCCCCCGGGGCGACGCATGGGTCATGCCGGCGCGATCATCGCCGGTGGCCAGGGTACCGCGGAGCAGAAGATGACGGCCCTGCGCGAGGCCGGCGCGACCGTGGCGGAGAGCCCGGCCGAGCTGGGCGCCGCGATGCAGTCCGCGCTCGCCCGCGCCTGAGTCGCCGATGACCTCGGACCAGCCTCTGCGTCTGGCCCTGGCCCAGATCAATCCGGTCGTGGGCGGGCTGGACGACAATCGCCACCAAATCCTCGAGGCCATCGAGCAGGCCCGTGCCGTTGGCGCCCGCGCGGTGGTTTTCCCCGAACTCGCGGTCACCGGTTATCCCCCCGAGGATCTGCTGCTGCGCCCGGCCTTCCTGCTGGGCGTGGAGCGCGCGGTGGTGGCGATCACCAAGGCGGCGCGGGATATCGACGTGATCCTGGGTGCCCCGGTGCAGGGAGATGGCGGCCTGATCAATGCGGCCCTGTGGCTGCGCGACGGGGCCTGTATCGCGCGCTACGCCAAGCAGGTCCTGCCCAACTATTCGGTATTCGACGAGCAGCGCTATTTCGTTGCTGGCGATGCCCCCTGCGTGGTCGAGCTGGATGGCTGGCAGATCGGGCTGACCGTCTGCGAGGACATCTGGCAGCCGGGTCCGGCCGCCGGGGCGCAGGCTGCCGGGGCCGAGCTCCTGCTGAATCTCAACGCCTCGCCCTACCACCGCGGCAAGGCCGAGGAACGCCTGCAGGTGGTCGGGGCGCGGGTGGCCGAGACCGGCTGCCCGGTGGTCTACGTGAACCAGGTGGGCGGGCAGGACGAACTGGTGTTCGACGGCCGCTCGTTCGTGCACGACCCGGTCAACGGGGCCCGCGCCGTGCTGCCCGCCTGGGCCACCGGCCAGGGCCAGGTAGAGGCGAGTCGCAGTGCGCAGGGGCCGGTCCTGCGGTCCCGCGACGAGCACATGCACCTGTCCGCCTGCGGCATGCTTCCGACCCTGACCGACCCTGGCCCGGAACCGGACGAGGCGGACGCCCGTGACCTCTATCAGGCGCTGATGATCGGCATCCGTGACTACGTGAGCAAGAACGGCTTCCCGGGGGTATTGCTGGGCCTGTCTGGCGGCATCGACTCCGGCCTGACCGCGGCCTTGGCGGCGGATGCGCTGGGCCCGGCGGCGGTGACCGCGGTGATGATGCCCTATCGTTACACCGCCTCGATGAGCATCGAGGATGCGGAGGAGCAGGCGCGGCTTCTGGGTCTCGAATACCACGAGATCGCCATCGAGCCGATGGTGGAGAGCTTCATGGCCGGGCTCGGGGATGCCCTGGCGGCGTATCCGGCCGGGGCGGGAGACGTGACCGAACAGAACCTGCAGGCGCGCGCCCGCGGCGTGCTGCTGATGGCGCTGTCCAACCGCAGCGGCAAGCTGCTGCTGGCCACCGGCAACAAGTCCGAGATGGCGGTGGGCTATTCCACGCTGTACGGCGACATGAATGGCGGTTTCGCGCCACTGAAGGACGTCTCCAAGCAGTGGGTGTACCGCCTGGCACGCTGGCGCAACACGTGCGGCGCGGCGATCCCGCCACGGGTGATCGAGCGCCCGCCCAGCGCCGAGCTGGCGCCGGACCAGCAGGATGCCGACTCGCTGCCCCCATACGATGTGCTGGACGCGATCCTCGAGGCCTTCGTCGAGCAGGAGCAGTCGGTCGCCGAGATCGTCGCCCAGGGCTTCGACCGCCCCACGGTGGAGCGCATCGCGCGCATGGTGTTCATCGCCGAGTACAAGCGCCGCCAGGCCGCGCCGGGGGTGCGGGTCAGCCCGCGCGCCTTCGGCCGCGACCGGCGCTACCCGATTACCTCGGGGTATCGTCCGGATTGAGCGATACGCGACGGCGGACGCGGGCACCGTCATTGCGAGGAGGCGAAGCCGACGCGGCACAAAAGCAGCGAAGCTGCGTTGAACGGCCGCAGGCCGGCCCGAAGGGCGAGCGTAGCGAGTAACCTCCGTCCGGAACCACCGATGTCCGCCTTGGCCGGCATCGGGGCCACCCACGGAGATCGCCACGGCGCTGCGCGCCTCGCAATGACGGGGGCCTCGGACCGCGCCGGGGCGGATCGGCCAGCGCAGGGCCGGGGGTTTGATACACTTCCGGGTGTGAGACAAGCGCCCGCGCAGCGGGCTCAACCAAAGGGATTCGCATGAAGAAGATCGAGGCGATCATCAAGCCGTTCAAGCTGGAAGATGTCCGCGAGGCCCTGACCGAGATGGGCATTGCCGGCATGACCGCGACCGAGGTTCAGGGTTTCGGGCGCCAGAAGGGCCATACGGAACTCTACCGGGGCGCGGAATATGTGGTCGACTTCCTGCCCAAGGTGAAGCTGGAACTGGTGGTGGACGACGACCGTGTCGATCCCTGCATCGACGCGATCGTGAAGGCCTCGCGCACCGGCAAGATCGGGGACGGCAAGATCTTCGTGTCCGACATGTCGCGCGTGGTCCGCATCCGTACCGGCGAAGAGGGCAGCGAGGCCCTCTAGCAGGGCGGAGTTACAGGTACCGTCATTGCGAGGAGGCGAAGCCGACGTGGCACAAAAGCAGCGAAGCTGCGTTGAACGGCCGCAGGCCGGCCCGAAGGGCGAGCGTAGCGAGTAACCTCCGTCCGGAACCACCGGATCCCGGCGCTCTGCCAGCTTCAGGAGGTTGCTTCGTCGCTGCGCTCCTCGCAATGACGGTGCCACCCCCAAGGTGGTGCGGGGGCGCCCGCCGGGGGATGGCTTTACGGTTGCGCCGCTTTTCCCGCTTAATTCGTCAGGAAGGGGATGCGGTCCATCACGCGCCACAGGCCGCGGCGTTCCTCGCCTTCCAGTTCCACCGGCTCTCCGGCGCGCACGGCGACGGCGGCATCCGGGTAGTTCAGTTCCAGCACCGTCATGGTGTTCTCGGCGTGGTCTTCCAGGCCGAGTTCGGTGTAGGCGCGGTGCAGCACGGCCAGGGCCTTCGGCATGACCTCGGCGCCAGGGTAGGTGGCGATCACGTTGCGTGCGCGCTGGGCCGCGGCGACCCAGGCGGTACGTTCCATGTAAAACTCTGCCACGCGCAGCTCGTAGGCGGCCAGTGCATTGCGGATGTAGAGCATGCGCTGGTAGGAGTCCGGGGCGTAGCGGCTGTCCGGGAATTCGCGGATCAGGCGGTCGAAGTCCTGGAACGCCTGGTCAAAGGGCTCCGGGTCCATCTCGGCCGGGTCGCGCGGGAACAGGTTGGCGAGAAAGCCCTGCTGGCGGTTGAAGTTGATCAGCCCGCGCAGGTAGTACGCATAATCGAGGTTCGGATGCCGCGGGTTCAGCTGCACGAAGCGGTCCACGGCCGCCAGGGCGGGTTCCGGCTCGCCGGCCTTGTAGTAGGCATAGGGAATCTCGATCTGCGCCTGCTGGGCGTAGCGCCCGAACGGGTAGCGCGCCTCGAGTTTTTCGTAGTATTCGACGGCCTGATCGTAATTGCCCTCGTTCAGGGCGTTCTTGGCCTCGCCGTAGAGCTGACTGGCGGACCAGCCGAGCGTGGGGTCTTCGCGCCCGGCGCAGCCGGCGACCACGAGCGCCACGAACAGAACGACGAGCAGGCGCGACAGGTGCGGGACAGAAATCACGGCGAGGCCTCACAGATGAACCAAAGTCCAAGGATTCTACAACATCAAGCCCCGGTGGCGACGAGCGGGAGGCTGCGCAATGAGTGAACCGCGTGAGGCCCATCTGCCGGAGGAGTCGGCCGGGCAGCGCCTGGATGCCGCGCTGGCGCAGCTGTTCCCCGAGTATTCGCGCAGCCAGTTGACCCAGTGGCTGAAGGAGGGCGCGCTGCGGGTGGACGGCGCCTCGCCGCGCCCGCGCACGCCGGTTCGAGGGGGGGAGCGGGTGGAACTGACCGCGCCGGACGCCCCGGTGCTGGCGGCGCAGCCCGAGGCCATAGCGCTGGATGTCCTGTACGAGGATGCGGCGGTGCTGGTGATCAACAAGCCGGCCGGGCTGGTGGCCCACCCGGCAGCCGGGCATCGCGACGGCACACTGGTCAATGCCCTGCTGCACCATGCCCCGGAACTGGCGCAGTTGCCGCGCGCGGGCGTGGTCCACCGCCTGGACAAGGACACCACCGGATTGATGGTGGTCGCGCGTACCCCGGAGGCGCAGACCGCCCTGGTGCGCCAGTTGCAGGCGCGCAGCGTGCACCGTGAGTACCGCGCGCTGGTCCAGGGGCGGGTGATCAGCGGTGCCACTATCGAGGAGCCGATCGGGCGCCACCCGGTGGATCGCAAACGCCAGGCGGTGACCGGCGGTGGCAAACCTGCAGTCACTCATTACCGCGTGGCCGAACGCTTCCCCGCCCATACCCTGCTGAACGTGCGTCTGGAGACCGGCCGTACCCACCAGATCCGCGTACACATGGCGCATATCCGCCACCCGATCGTGGGCGACCTGACCTACGGCGGACGCCCGCGGCCGGTCAAGGGTATGGGTGAGGCGGCCAAGGCCACGGTGGCGGCCTTCAAGCGTCAGGCCCTGCATGCGGCGCGCCTGGAGTTCGAGCACCCGACCAGCGGCGAACCCTGCGCGTTCGAGGCCCCGCTACCGGAGGACTTCGAGGGCCTGCTTGCAGCCCTGCGCGCCGATGCCCGGGAGACCGGTGATGCCTGAGACCCTGCCCCTGCTGGCGCCGTCCCCCGGCGAACTGCCGGCCGGCGTGCGCGCGGTCCAGACCACGCGGGTGGGCGGCGTCAGTACCGGGCCCTGGGCCGCGCTGAACCTGGCGCTGCACACTGGCGATGACCCGGAGCATGTGGCGGAGAATCGGCGTCGGCTGGAACAGTCTTTGGGGCTGGGCGCGCCGATCGCCTGGCCGCGCCAGGTTCACGGCACCGGCGTGACCAACGCCGACACCCTGCACGCGGCGCTGGAGGCCGGCGACGCGGCCGAGGCCGATGCGGTGGTCAGCAATCAGGCCGGGGTTGTCTGTGCGGTGCAGACCGCCGACTGCCTGCCGGTGGTGCTGGCGACCGCCGATGGCGCGGCGGTGGGGGTGGCGCATGCCGGCTGGCGCGGGCTGGCCGACGGGGTGCTGGAGGCCAGCGTGGAGGCCCTGAAGACGCTGCGCCCGGGGATACCGATCCAGGCCTGGATGGGGGCGGCCATTGGCCCCGCGGCCTTCGAGGTGGGCCCCGAGGTCCGCGAGGCCTTTGTCGCGCACGACCCGGAGGCCGTTGTCGCGTTCTGCCCCGGCGCCGAGGGCCGCCTGCTGGCGGATCTCTACCTGCTGGCTCGGCAGCGCCTGCAGCGGGCCGGGGTGGCGCAGGTCGCCGGTGGCGGACGCTGCACCTTCAGCGAGGCGGATACCTTCTTTTCCTACCGCCGCGATGGCGAGACCGGCCGCATGGGCACCCTCGTCTGGGTCGATTCCGGCCACCTGCGATAACCCCGGCGCTCGGTCTGGCGCGAGGGTTGCCCATGGAGATCGCTGCTTCGCTGCGCGCCTCGCGATGACGGTGCTTTTTCCTGCCCCGTCATTGCGTACATGGACGCCCCCGGTTTGCCAAGCGTTTGAGTAGATGGTTTCGGGGCGACGATTGCTCCCGTACATTCGGACTGCGTGTGCGGCTTTCATTCGCCACGGTCCCGGATGGATTCCGCGGGTGGAGGGTCCCAGCGAGGTCGCGCACTCGAGGTGCTTCGCAATGATCGGACTGGCCCCCACCGGGATCGCTCCCGTTGCCATCATGCTCAATCGCTTGCGCAATCGAGGGTTGGGTACGTAATAACGCGTTCGCTTCTCCGTTTTTGCGGGCTTACGCGGCGGCGCCGCGCAGGCCGGGGTCAAACGTCCGGTCATGGGCCATCAGGGCCCAGACCGTGCGGGCATTCTTGTTGGCCAGGGCCACGGTCGCCACGTTGGGACAGCGCCGCTGGCGCAACCCTTCGAGCCAGGGGTCGCCGCCCTCGCCGCGGCGCTGATCCGCCAGCAGGGCGGACCGCGCCCCGTGGATCAGCAGCATGCGCAGGTAGCGGTCGCCGCGTTTGCTGATACCCAGCAGGTTCGACTGGCCGCCACTGGAGTGCTGCTTGGGCACCAGACCCATCCAGGCGGCCAGTTGGCGACCGTTCTTGAAGTGCCGGGCATGGCCGATCGCGGCGACCAGGGCGGTCGCGCTGATCGGTCCGATCCCCGGGATCTCGGCCAGGCGCCGGCTGACCGCATGACTTCGATGCCAGGCCTGGATCTGGCGCTCCTGTTCCTTCACGGCCTGGTCCAGTCGCCGCAACTCCTCCAGCCGGTCGGCCAGCAGCGTGCGGAACAGATCCGGCAAGCCGTTCTCCGCATCCTCCAGGATCCCCGGGAGCTCGCGGAACAGGGTCGTCATCCCCTGGGGCACCACGATCCCGAACTCGGCCAGCAGCCCGCGCACCTGGTTGGCCTGCGCGGTGCGCGCCTTGATCTGGCCCTCGCGCACCCGGTGCAGCGCCAGTACCGCCTGCTGGTCGGGCGTCTTGATCGGCACAAAACGCATGTTCGGGCGGGTCACCGCCTCGCAGATCGCCTCGGCGTCCGCCCGGTCGTTCTTGTTCGTCTTCACGTAGGGCTTCACGAACTGCGGCGCCATCAGCCGTACCTCGTGCCCCAACGCCTGCAACTCACGCGCCCAGTAATGGGCACTCCCGCAGGCCTCCAACCCGATCCGGCAGGCCGGCAGCTGGGCTACGAAGTTGCGCAACTGGCTGCGCCGCAGCGTTTTCGAAAACACCTGCCGTCCCTGCGCATCCACGCCGTGGACCTGGAACACGTTCTTCGCGAGATCAATGCCGAGTGTTGTAACCTGCATCCGGACGCCTCCGTCTTCTTCGAGTGAGAGTGATCACCCCCACTCTGGCACATCGCGATGCCGTAATAGGGCGGGGGCGTCCATCCCATTGAG
>NZ_KB905119.1:0-37776 GCF_000377825.1 Thioalkalivibrio sp. AKL9
AATGCCGACGTTGTCGCCCGCTTCGCCCTGATCCAGCAGCTTGCGGAACATCTCGACACCGGTGACGGTGGTCTTCTGCGTGTCGCGAATGCCGACGATCTCGATCTCTTCGCCCACCTTCACCACGCCGCGCTCGATACGACCGGTCACCACGGTGCCGCGACCGGAGATCGAGAACACGTCTTCCACCGGCATCAGGTACGCGCCGTCCACGGCACGCTCCGGCTCCGGAATCCAGGTGTCCATCGCCTCGACCAGCTTGTAGATCGCCGGGGCGCCCACTTCGCTCTCGTCACCTTCCAGCGCCTTCAGCGCGGAACCGGTGATGACCGGGGTGTCGTCACCCGGGAAGTCGTACGAGGACAGCAGGTCGCGTACTTCCATCTCGACCAGCTCCAGCAGCTCCGGATCATCGACCATGTCGGCCTTGTTCAGGAACACCACGATGTACGGAACACCGACCTGACGCGCCAGCAGGATGTGCTCGCGGGTCTGCGGCATCGGGCCATCGGCCGCCGACACCACCAGGATCGCGCCATCCATCTGCGCCGCACCCGTGATCATGTTCTTCACGTAGTCCGCGTGACCGGGGCAATCGACGTGCGCATAGTGACGAAGGTCGGATTCGTACTCGACGTGCGCGGTCGCAATCGTAATACCGCGCGCCTTCTCTTCCGGCGCATTGTCGATCTGGTCAAATGCACGGGCTTCACTACCGTACTTCTTGCCCAGCACCGCCGTCATCGCCGCCGTCAGCGTCGTTTTCCCATGGTCCACATGACCAATCGTACCCACATTCACATGCGGCTTCTTACGCTCGAACTTTTCCTTGGACATCTCTCGCTTCCCCGGATCGTGACGCTAAAACTCAACAGCGACGCAGGTTGTACGCTGACATTAATATGGAGCTCATGACCGGATTCGAACCGGTGACCTCTTCCTTACCAAGGAAGTGCTCTACCGACTGAGCTACATGAGCCGAACTACCGCCAGGGCCTCGCCCGACATCGTGCGGGCCAAATCTGGAGCGGGTGATGGGGATCGAACCCACATCATCAGCTTGGAAGGCTGAGGTTCTACCATTGAACTACACCCGCAGAACCCTGGCTTGCCGCACCACCGTCCGCTTCTGGCCGCTGGCTTGAAAAACCCGATGGTGGAGGGAGGAGGATTCGAACCTCCGAAGGCTGAGCCAGCAGATTTACAGTCTGCCCCCGTTGACCGCTTGGGTATCCCTCCTCGATCAAGCCGCGTATTCTGAACCAGCGCGAAGCACAGCGTCAAGCACCCGCTGAATTACCCCTCGAGGGGGCGAACCACAGCCTTGTCATTTGCAGGGTTGATTCCTATGATCGGAGCTCAGCAAGGGGCTCTCGGCTGCCTGGCAGCGCGTTTCCCTTCCGCCGCGGACGCACGTAGAGTGTGGCCCATCACTAGGTTTGTATACGCAGAGGCCCATGGCGAATACCACTACGGCACCGCGGCTACCCGGGCTGGCGAAGCGCCTGGTCGAGGCCGGCCTGATCGCGGAGGACATCGCCTCCCAGCTGGTCGAGGAAGCCCAGTCCCAGCAGACGCCGCTGATGACCCTGCTTGCCAGCAAGGGCCAGGTGGCGGAAGCCCGCCTGGTCGAGGCCGCCGCCGAGGAGTTCGGGCTCCCGGTATTCGACCTGGGGAGCTTCGATGCGGAACTGCTGCCCAAGGATCACCTCAACGAGAAGCTGATCCAGAAGCACCATGCCCTGCCACTGATGGCACGCGGCAATCGCCTCTACATCGGCGTCTCCGACCCGACCAACCTCGGCGCCACCGACGAGTTCAAGTTCGCCACCGGCATGCCCGTCGAGGCCGTCCTGGTCGAGCCACACAAGCTCGACCGCCTGATCGACACGGCACTGAGTGCCGCCTCGTCGCTGATGGACGACCTTGGCGACGACGGCCTCGACGGGCTGGCCATCGAATCCGGCGGGGAGGATGACAAGGATTCCTCCGACACCGCCGAGGGCGCGGATGACGCCCCGGTGGTGCGTTTCGTCAACAAGGTCCTGATGGACGCCATCAATCGCAAGGCGTCGGATATCCACCTCGAGCCCTTCGAGAAGGACTTCCGCGTGCGCTTCCGCATTGACGGGGTGCTGCACGAGGTCGCCCACCCACCCAATGCCCTTGCGCCGCGCATCACTGCGCGCGTCAAGGTGATGTCGCGCATGGACATCGCCGAACGCCGCGTGCCGCAGGACGGGCGCATCAAGCTTAAACTGTCGCGTACACGCGCGATCGATTTTCGTGTCTCGTCCCTGCCGACGCTTTACGGCGAGAAGATCGTGATGCGTATCCTCGATCCCAGCAGCGCGGCGATGGGCATCGACCAGCTGGGGTACGAGGAACATCAGAAGGAAGCCTACCTCAAGGCGCTCAGCCGCCCGTACGGCATGATCCTGGTCACCGGCCCCACCGGGTCGGGGAAGACCGTGTCGCTGTACACCGGGCTCGGCATCCTGAACACCGCCGACCGCAACATCTCCACTGCGGAAGACCCGTCGGAAATCAACATGCCCGGGGTCAACCAGGTCAACATCAACCCGAAGGTGGGTCTGACCTTTGCCAGCGCGCTGCGCGCGTTCCTGCGCCAGGACCCGGACGTGATCATGGTCGGGGAAATCCGCGACCTGGAAACCGCCGAGATCTCCATCAAGGCGGCCCAGACCGGTCACCTTGTGCTCTCCACGCTGCATACCAACGACGCCCCGCAGACGCTCACCCGTCTGGCCAACATGGGCGTGCCACCGTACAACATCGCCTCCTCGATCCTGCTGATCATTGCCCAGCGGCTGGCGCGACGGTTGTGCCCGAACTGCAAGGAACCGGAAAAGCTCCCGGAAGAGGCGCTGCGCAAGGAAGGCTTTACCGACGCCGACATCCAGAACGGTGTGGTCTCCTATCGCGCGGTGGGCTGCGACCAATGCACCAACGGCTACAAGGGCCGGCTGGGGATCTACCAGGTCATGCCCATCAGCGACGACATGCAGCGCGGCATCCTGGAGGGCTACAACTCCATGCAGCTCGCAGAACAAGCAGAAAAGGAAGGCATCGAGGACCTGCGACGCGCCGGCCTCGTGAAAGTAATGGCGGGGCTGACCAGCCTCGAGGAAGTCAATCGCGTGACCAAGGACTAGTGCCGCAACCGGCACGGGTCACCAGCTACAGGGGGACAGGGGGATGGCCGACTCCGGGACGATCTACACCTGGGAAGGACTGAACAAGAACGGCGCCCGGATCAAGGGCGAGACTCCGGCCGACAACGAGGCCACGGCCCGTGCCGAGCTGCGCAAGAACGGCATCAACGTCATCAAGATCCGCAAGAAGCCAAAGTCGCTTCTCTCCGGTGGAAAAAAGAAGGTCGTCCCCGCAGACATCGCCTACTTCCTGCGCCAGATGACCACGATGCTGGAGTCCGGCGTGCCCCTGGTGCAGGCCTTCGAGATCGTCGGCCGCGGGAACGAGAAGCCCGCGATGCGCGATCTGGTCCTGAAACTGAAGGCAGACGTCGAGGGCGGCGAGACGTTTGCCCAGGCCCTGTCCAAGCACCCAAGACATTTCGACGACCTGGTCACCAATCTGGTCGAGGCCGGCGAGCAGGCGGGGACACTCGAGACCCTGCTGGACAAGGTCGCCACCTACAAGGAAAAGACCGAGGCCCTGAAGGGCAAGATCAAGAAGGCCCTGTTCTATCCGGCCGCAGTGGTTGTGGTCGCTATCGTGGTGACCGCGATCCTGCTGATCTACGTGGTCCCGCAGTTCGAGGCCCTGTTTACCGGCTTCGGTGCCGACCTCCCGGTATTCACCCGCATGGTGGTCGACCTCTCGGAGTTCACCCAGAGCTGGTGGTGGGCCATCCTCGGGGTCATGGTCGCCATCGGATTCGTCTTCGTTCAGGCCCGGCGGCGGCTGCCACGCTTCGCCCGTTTCCTCGACATCATGGTCCTCAAGGCCCCGGCTTTCGGCCCGATCCTGCGCAAGGCCGCCATCGCCCGCTTTGCGCGAACGCTGTCGACCATGTTCTCCGCCGGGGTCCCGCTGGTGGATGCCCTGACCTCGGTCTCCGGCGCCACCGGCAACGCCGTCTACCGCGAAGCCACCCTGCGCATGCGCGACGAGACCGAGGCCGGCGGCCAATTGCAGTGGTCCATGCGCAATACCGCCGTGTTCCCCAACATGGTGGTGCAGATGGTCGCGATTGGCGAGGAATCCGGCTCGCTGGATTCAATGCTGTCGAAAGTCGCGGATTTCTACGAGGAAGAGGTCGACAACGCCGTGGACAGCCTGTCCAGCCTGCTGGAGCCGCTGATCATGGTGGTCCTCGGCGTGCTGGTCGGCGGCCTGGTCATCGCCATGTACCTGCCCATCTTCCAGATGGGTCAGGTGATCTAGGGGATGCTGGCCGAGATCGGAGCCCAACTGGGCGGCTGGGCACTGCCGGTTGCCGGGGTGTTCGGGCTGCTGATCGGCAGCTTCCTGAACGTGGTGATCGCACGCCTCCCGGTGATGCTGGAACGCGAATGGGAGACCGAGGCGCGCGCGATTCTCGAGCACGCGCCGAACGACGAGCGCGAACGCTTCGACCTGATCCGCCCGCGCTCGCGCTGCCCGCAATGCCAGCGCCCGATCCGGGCGCTGGAAAACGTGCCCATTCTCAGCTTCCTGTTCCTGCGCGGTCGCTGCCCCGGGTGTGGCACCCGCATCAGTTGGCAGTATCCCGCAGTGGAGGCACTCACCGCGCTGCTCTTCGTGGTAACGGTCTGGCACCTGGGGCCCGGTAGCGCCGGGCTACTGGCGCTGGTCTTCACGGCCGTACTGATCGCCGCCTCCGGGATCGATGCCCGGACGACGCTACTCCCCGATCAGCTCACCCTGCCGCTTTTGTGGCTCGGGCTGCTGGTCAACATCCCCGGTACCTTCACCGACCTGCAGTCCGCCGTGATCGGTGCTGCGGCCGGTTACCTGACCTTATGGCTGATCTTCCACGGCTTCCGCCTGCTGACCGGCAAGGAGGGCATGGGCTTCGGTGACTTCAAACTGCTGGCGGCACTGGGCGCGTGGCTCGGCTGGCAGGCCCTGCCGGTCATCCTGCTACTGGCCTCACTGGTCGGCGCGGTGGTCGGGATCGCGCTGATCCTGCTGCGCGGACGCGATCGCAACATCCCGATCCCGTTCGGACCCTATCTCGCCGCCGCCGGGTGGCTCGCGCTGATCTGGGGCGACGAGCTGCTGGCCCTCTACTTCCCGCAAGGGTTTTAGGCCAACGTCATGCTGCGAGTCGGACTCACCGGGGGGATCGGGTGCGGCAAGAGTCGCGTTGCAGGGCTCTTCGCCAGCCTCGGGGCACCGGTACTGGATGCCGACACCCTCAACCGCGAACTCCAGACCCCAGGACACGACCTCTACGCGGCCATCGTGGACCGCTTTGGCCCCGGCATACTCGATGCCCGCGGCCACCTGGACCGCGGCGCCTTGCGCAGCCGGATCTTTGCCGACCCGGCCGAACGCCAGGCCCTGGAGGCACTGGTTCACCCGGCAGTGGAGGCCGCTATCGAACAACGCCTCGCCGCGCTACCAGAGACCACACCCTATGCCGTGATCGTGGTACCCCTGCTGTTCGAGGCCGGCTGGGAGGCGCGTTTCGATCACGTCGTCGTGGTCCATTGCGAGCCCGGCGAACAGATCGCACGCGTAACCCAGCGGGATGGCCGCAGCAGCGCCGAGGTAGAGGCCATCCTCGAGGTCCAGATGAACCCCGCCGAGCGCCGCCGACGCGGGGACAGCGAGATCCTCAATACCGAACAGACGTCGGATGCCGAACTGGCGAACCAGGTAGCAGAACGCGACACTGCCCTGCGCGAGCTGGCCACCACCATCCGCTCGCGGGTGGAAAACCGCCCCCCGAATAGCTGATACTGCGGAAGTTCCTGGACCAGCATGCGCCTCCAGTCCTCCTGCCCAACGGGTCCGTCGTGAGCCAATCCCTGACCTTTGAACAACCGCTGCATGAACGTGTACGCCTCCTGCTGCGGCTGGAGGCCCTGAACGCACGCTTCGGGGATGCACTGGAGTCCGGGCGGGCCTTCGATCATCACGAGGCCCTGGTCTCGCTGGTGGACATCTATGCCTTGGTCACCCGGGTAGACATCAAGCGCGAGCTGATGGGCGAGATCGAGCGCCAGACGGTCAACCTGACCCGACTGGCCAACCAGCCGGGCATCGATGCCGATCGCTTTCGCGAGACCATGGATGCACAGAAGCGGTTGCACGATGCCCTGGAGGAACAGGCCGGCGCGCTCGATCACCGCGTGCGCGGCAGCGAGTTTTTCTCCAGCGTGCGCCAGCGCATGGCCCTGCCCGGCGGGGCCTTCGACTTCGACCTGCCGATCTACCACTACTGGCTGGCCCAGCCGAATCAGGCGCGCACCGAGCTTCTTCTGGAATGGTTCCAACCGCTGAACACCGTGGCCGAGGCGACCGCCCAGGTGCTGCGCTACATGCGCCACTCGGGCAACGCGGAGCCGGTGACCGCCGAGGACGGGTACTTCGAGCGCAATCTCGATACCGCCCACGCGTGGCAACTGATCCGGGTGACGGTCGACCCCGCTCTGGGGGTCTACCCGGAAATCAGCGGCGGGCGCCAGCGCTTTACTGTGCGCTTCTTCGCCCCCGGCGATTTCCGCGAACGCCCCGTACCGGCGCATGTAGACGTGCCGTTCCGGCTCTGCTGCTGCGCGATCTGAGGCAGGGCCCTGGGCGCCTGGAAGGCCCGGATTCAGTCCAGCAAGCCCCGAATGGCCGCAATACCCTGCGCCCCGGCCGCCCGCGCCCGGGGCAGGCTGACGGCAGACATCCCGCCGAGCGCATAGACCGGCAGCGCCGCACCCCGCACCCAGTCCGCGAAACGCCCCCAGCCCAGCGCCTCGGCACCGGGATGCGTCGCGGTCGCCTGCACCGGCCCCAGCACCACGAAATCCAGCCCCAGGGCCGCCGCCCGCTCGAGACCGGCACGGTCGTGCACCGAGGCGGCCACCCAGCCACCGGACGCCGGACGCGCATCCAGCGCGCGCCAACGCCGCTCGGGCAGATGCAACCCCACCCGCGGAAAATCCGCCAGCCAATCCGGTGGCGCATTCGCCAGGACCGGGATGCCCAGGGCATCGGCGGGCCCTGTGATCGCCGCGAGAAAGTCGCCATAGTCGACCCGGCCCAAGTCCGGCGCACGCACCTGAACCATGTCAGCCTGGCCCGCACGCAGGGCCTGGGTTACTTGGTCGGCGATGGCAGCGGCCTGCGCGGCGTCGTCCGGTGACGGTGTGATCAGATAACGCTCGGGCAGGCGCAAGACGTTGAGCATCGGGCGATTCGCCGCCGGGAAATCCGCGGGGTCCAGGTCCAGCGGGGCACGCCACTCCATAGGCTGGGCCTCGCGGCCATGGGGCGCACCCGACCAGGCCGTGACGCGGAACACATGCAGACGAACCGCGAGCGCCCCATAGTCGTGCTCGATCGTCAGACACTGAACCGCCGAATCGACGCCGACGCCAAGCTCCTCGTCGAGTTCACGCTGCAGAGCCACCGTGGGGGGTTCGCCGCTCTCGATTTTGCCCCCGGGAAACTCCCACAGTCCGGCCAGGTGTTGCGCGTCCTTGCGACGCGTAACCAGCACGCGACCCTGGTTGTCGCGGATCAGTCCGATCGCGACCTCGACCGGAGGGGAAGACGCCGGCTCAGGACCGGTATTCGGCATTGATGCGCACGTACTCGTGGGAGAAGTCGCAGGTGTACTTGCGCGTCCGTGCGTCACCCCGGCCCAGATCGATCCGGATGTGGATCTCCTCGGCGTCGAAGGCACGCTGGCCGTCGGCCTCGGCGTATTCCGGGGCACGCCCGCCGTCGCGGACAATCTCGACGTCATTCACACGGATCGCCACGCGCTCGATCACCAGATCCGGCACCCCGGCGCGCCCCACGGCGGCGAGGATGCGGCCCCAATTGGGATCGGAGGCGAACAGCGCAGTCTTGACCAGCGGGGACAGCGCGACGGTCTCGGCGACCTGCGCCGCCTCCTCACGCGACCGCGCACCCACCACCTCGACGGTCACGAACTTGGTGGCGCCCTCGCCATCCCGGACGATCGCCTGGGCCAGCTCCAGGCAGACCGCGTCCAGAGCCGCGGAAAATGCGACCCGGTCCTCCGCTGTGACGAGCCCCGCCCCACTCGCGCCACTGGCCATCACCACCACGGCGTCGTTTGTGGAAGTATCCCCGTCCACGGTGATCGCGTTGAAGCTGTCGCGATTGGCCTCGCGGAGCAGACCGTCCAGCGCCTGCGCCTCGATGGCAAGGTCGGTCCCGATAAACGCCAGCATGGTCGCCATGTCGGGGTGGATCATCCCCGAACCCTTGGCGATACCGGTCAGGGTCACCTCGCCCTGCGACAGTGCGACCCGACGGCTGACACCCTTGAGCACGGTGTCAGTGGTCATGATGGCGCGTCCCGCCTGCATCCAGGCATTGGGCGCCAGGCCCGCGTGCAGCAAGGGCAGCGCCCCGATGATGCGTTCCACCGGCAGCGGCTCGCCGATCACCCCGGTGGAAAAGGGCAGGACTGCCTCCGCCGGGTCGCCCGTAACCGCGGCCAGGGCCTCGCAGCAGGTGCGCGCGGCGGCGAGCCCGGGCGCACCGGTCCCGGCATTGGCATTACCGGCGTTGATCAGCAGCCAGCGTGCCCCGCCCGCCGCCTGGTGCTCCGCGGCAACCACGACCGGCGCGGCGCGAAAGGCATTGTTGGTATAAAGGGCCGCAACGGTCGCGTCGGGGCCGGCATCGATCAACGCCAGATCGTCGCGCCCGGGATAGCGAATCCCTGCCGCGACCGCGGCCACGCGAATCCCCGGTACCGGTTGCAGCGCCTCCGGGGCGTTCAATCCTACGGCCATGGGCTCAGTGTCTCCCTACAGCTTGCCGTGGCAATGCTTGAACTTCTTGCCCGAACCACACCAGCAGGGCTCGTTGCGGCCCAGCTTGGGCTCGTCGCGTCGGTAGGGGGCCTCGCCGCTCGCAACCGGTTCGCGCGGCTCGGCGTCACCTTCGGCTCCAGCCTTCAGGGGGCTGTCGGGGTTCTGGTGCTGGAACTGCAGATCATCCTCGGCGGGGGCCGCCTTCTTCGGCTGCAATGCCTCGACCTCCTCCGGTGAGCGCAATTGCATGCGCAGCAGGAACTTCACCACGTCGTGCTTGATGCGTTCCAGCAGGGACTGGAACATCGCGAAGGCTTCCTTCTTGTACTCCTGCTTCGGGTTGCGCTGGGCGTAGCCACGCAGCCCAATACCCTGGCGCAGGTAGTCCATCGCCGCCAGGTGTTCCTTCCACTGGCTGTCCAAGACCTGCAGCATCACGTCGCGCTGCAGGCGGTTCATGGTCTCGTCACCCAGCTGCTCGCGCTTCCGGGTCAGCAGCGCGCGGGCATGCCCGATGATCCGCTCGCGCAACGGCTCCTCGTGCAGGTCATCCTCGTCGTCCAGCCACTGCTGGACCGGAAGGTCGAGCCCGAACTCGCCGTTCAGGGCCTGCTGCAGACCCTGGATGTCCCATTCGTCCTCGATCGATCCCGGCGGCATGTACGGGTTGATCAGGGCATTGACCACATCCTCCACCAAGGTGTCGATGGTTTCGCTGATGTCCTCGGTGGTCAGCAATTCGGCACGCTGGTCGTAGATCACCCGGCGCTGGTCATTGGCGACGTCGTCGTATTCCAGCAGCTGCTTGCGGATATCGAAGTTATGCGCCTCGACCTTGCGCTGCGCGTTCTCGATGGCGCGCGAGACCCAGGCGTTCTCGATCGCCTCGCCCTCCTTCATGCCCAGGCGTTGCATCAGGCTGCGCACACGCTCGGATGCAAACACCCGCATCAGGTTGTCTTCCAGCGACAGGAAGAAGCGGCTGGAGCCCGCGTCACCCTGGCGGCCGGAACGCCCGCGCAACTGGTTGTCGATCCGTCGCGACTCATGGCGCTCGGAGCCGATGATGTGCAGACCACCGGCCTCGATCACCGTGTCATGACGGGCCTGCCAGTCGGCCCGGATTGCCTCCTGCTGGGCACTGTCGTCCGGGTCGACTTCGGCCAGTTCGGCATCCAGCGCCCCCCCCAGCACGATATCGGTACCACGCCCGGCCATGTTGGTTGCCAGCGTCACCGCCTTCGGGCGACCCGCCTGGGCGATGATCGCGGCCTCGCGCTCGTGCTGCTTGGCGTTTAGCACCTCGAACGAGATCCCGGTCTTCTTCAGTGCTTCAGCCAGCCGCTCGGAACTCTCCACCGAGGCCGTCCCCACCAGGACCGGTTGACCGCGATCCACGCACCACTGGATCTCCTTGATGATAGCGGTGTACTTCTCCTCCTGGGTCAGGAAGACCAGGTCCTGCATGTCGTCGCGCACCAGCGGCTTGTTGCCGGGGATCACGACCACTTCCAGGCCATAGATGGTCTGGAACTCGTAGGCCTCGGTATCGGCCGTACCGGTCATGCCTGCGAGCTTCTCGTACAGGCGGAAATAGTTCTGGAAGGTGATCGATGCCAGCGTCTGGTTCTCGCGCTGGATCGGAACCCCTTCCTTGGCCTCGATCGCCTGGTGCAGCCCCTCCGACCAGCGCCGGCCACCCATGATGCGGCCGGTAAACTCGTCGATGATCTGGACCTTGTTGTCGCGTACCAGATAGTCGACATCGCGGTGGAACAGCGCGTGGGCACGCAGGGCCGCATTCAGGTGATGCAGTACCGCGATGCTCGCAGAGTCGTACAGGGTCTGGTACTCCTCCAGCAAGCCGGCCTGGCGCAGGAGTTCTTCGGCCTTCTCGTGACCCTCCTCGCTGAGGAAGACCTGCTTGGCCTTCTCGTCGACGAAGTAGTCACCCTCGCTCTCCTCGTCTTCCTGACGGGTCAGCTGGGCCGGGATGGTGTTCAGCCGCTCGTAGAGCTCGGAGCTGTCGCCGCTGGGGCCGGAGATGATCAGCGGGGTCCGCGCCTCGTCGATGAGGATGGAGTCGACCTCGTCGACCACCGCAAAGTTGAGTGCGCGCTGCACGCGCTGATCGGCCGAGAAGGCCATGTTGTCGCGCAGATAGTCGAAGCCGAACTCGTTGTTCGTGCCGTAGGTAATATCGGCGGCATAGGCCTCGCGCCGGGTCGCCGGACGCATCTGATCGAACCCGCCTTCTTCTGCGTGGTACTCCGGGTCAAAGAGATAGGAGGCGGAATCCACCCCCAGACCGCCGGAGCTATTCACCACTCCGACCGTCAGACCCAATGCGTGGTAGAGCCGCCCCATCCAGGCCGCATCGCGGCGGGCCAGGTAGTCGTTCACCGTCACCACATGCACGCCGTCGCCGGTCAATGCATTGAGATAGGCAGGCAGGGTCGCGACCAGGGTCTTGCCCTCACCCGTGCGCATCTCGGCGATGCGACCGTCGTTGAGAACCATACCGCCGATCAACTGGACGTCGAAGTGGCGCAGCCCCAGGACCTGGGCACTCATCGCGCGACAGACCGCGAAGGCCTCCGGCAGGAGCTTCTCCAGATTCTCGCCCTCGCCCAGGCGGCGCTGGAATTCCTGTGTCTTGTGACGCAGCTCGTCCTGCGACAACGCCTCGGTGGAATCGGCCAGGGCATTGATGCGCTCGACCGCGCGGGTGTAGCGCTTGAGGATGCGATCGTTGCGACTACCGAAAATCTTCTGTACGAGCTGCTTGACCATGGGGATCCGAAAGGGTTGGCTGAAACCCGGCTAGGATAAACGATCCGTCAGGGAAACGCTGTGGCCAAGAGACGCGCAGCCGGTCATGCCCCTGCGGGGCCGAGAAGGACCGCGGAGGGTCAGTCCCGATCCTGGAGAAAATGATAGGGATTCAGGGCCTGGCCGGCGTCGACCACCTCGTAGTGCAGGTGGGTATCGGTCGCGCGACCGGTGCGCCCCATCTTCGCGATCACCTCGCCAGCCTCCACGCGCTGCCCGGGCTCGACCAGGATTTCCGCGTTGTGTGCGTAGCGCGTATTCAAGCCGCCGCCGTGCGCGATCTCGACGAGCTTGCCGTAGCTGCTCCGGCGGCCCGCGAATACGACCAGACCACCGCCCGCGGCGCGGATGTCCGAGCCTGGCCGCCCGGCAAAATCCATCCCCGAGTGGAAGCGGCGGTTCCCGGTGAACGGGTCTTCGCGATAACCAAACGCCGAGCTAATCCAGGCGTCATCCTCCACCGGGCGAAACTGCGGGGACAGCGCCTCGCGAGCCGCCTCCTGGCGTAGCTCGGAACCTACCGTCTCTACGGCGGCGCTGCGACGACCCAGAAGGTGTTCCAGCGCCAGCAAGCGGTCATGGATCTCCAGCGGAGAACCCGGTCCGTCCAGCAGCGGGCCGCCCTGGCCGCCAACTTCCGGCTCCAGTGCGGCCACGTCCAGCCCCAGGGAGTCGCCAACCGAGCGGAGGCGCAGATCCACCCGCGTCAGCTGGCGTTCCAGCGCGACCACACGGTCAACCAGGTAGTTCAAACCTTCACGTGCTGCCTCGCGTTCGGCCGTCTCCACCACGATCGGATCCAGCGTGTTTGCGACCGGGATCCTGACCACCTCGCGCTGGCTTTGCCCCGCCAGGTAGGCGGTCACAACCGCCGCCACCACCAGCAGCGCGAGCAGGGTGCCCGCCAGCGCCACGCCCCACAACGGAAGACGTGCACAAAGACCATCCGGACGTAGTACGATCAGCTGCATGCGATTCCTCTCACTCCTTCCGCCGCGGACTGCCGGAGTCCCTCGATGACGCCGCAGCGGATTACCCGCTTCATCGCCCGCGACTTTTCCGCGCACTCCAGCCGCGACCGCGGCGTGGAACGCGCCCTCGAGGGACTGGTCGGCAACGCCCTGCAGGCTGGCCGACTGGCGTTCACCCTGCGCGAGGACACCCTGGTCGCAATCTGCGCGAACCGCGGGCTGGCCACCGAACTGCGCTTCCAGCAGCGCGAACTGCTCAAGACCTTGCGTGCCGCGGGCTTCGAGGGCATCGAACAGATACGTATCCGGCTGACCAACACCCCACGCCCCCCCCAGCCCACCACGCGACTGGAGCGCCGCGAGATCCCGGATGCGGCCCGCCGCATCCTCGCCGATACCGCCAGCAGCATCCAGGACCCCGGGCTGGCCGGCGCCCTCGAACGCCTCGCCCGGGCGGCCAGGCCGTCACCGAAGCCCGACTGACCTACCTCACCCTGGAACATGTGTTCCAGGGTGAGGTCAGCCCGCTGGAGTCGGTGCCAGCTGACCGAAGGAGATCGGCAGGCGTTCGCTCGGGTCCTCGAAGGTCACCTTTTCCCAGGCGGTCTCGTCGGCCAGGAGCTGACGGATCAGCTGGTTGTTCAGCGCATGCCCGGACTTGTGGCCAGTGAACGCACCGATCAGGCTGTGACCGAGCAGGTACAGGTCCCCGACCACGTCGAGGATCTTGTGCTTGACCAGTTCGTTGTCGTAGCGCAGCCCGTTTTCGTTGAGGATCTTGTAGTCGTCGAGGACCACGGCGTTGTCCAGGCTGCCGCCCAGCGCCAGCTGATTCGCCCGCAGGGCCTCGATGTCGCGCATGAACCCGAAGGTCCGGGCACGCGAGACCTCCTTCACGAAGGAGGTGGACGAGAAGTCCAGCTCTGCGCGCTGGCTTCCGTCGGTAAACATCGGGTGTTCGAAATCGATACAGAAACCGACCTTGAACCCCTCGTAAGGATCAAAGCGCACCCACTTGTCGTCCTCGCGGACTTCCACGCTGCGCTTGACCCGAATGAATTCCTTGGGCGCGTCCTGCTCCTTCAGCCCGGCGGACTGCAGCAGAAACACGAAGGGACCGGCACTGCCATCCATGATAGGCACCTCGGCGGCGCTCACATCGACATGCAGGTTGTCGATTCCCAATCCGGCAATGGCCGAGAGCAAATGCTCCACGGTCGAAACCCGGACGTCTCCATTGACCAGCGTGGTGGACAGCCGCGTGTCGCCGACATTGTCGGCACAGGCGCGAATCTCCACGGACGGATCAAGATCGCAGCGATGGAACACAATCCCGGTATTCACCGGAGCCGGACGCAGGGTCAGCACCACCTTTTCTCCGGTATGCAGTCCCACTCCGGTCGCCCGAATGCTGTTCTTGAGCGTTCTTTGCCTGATCAACGAATTGAGCCTCTCTCTTCCAGGAGAGCGCATAAGGGGAGCCCGGGCCCTCCCGGGCTCCTCATGCACACAACGATTACCGCATTATTGCAGGATTCCGCTCGCCCTGCATGTACAGCCGCGCTCAGTCGGCTTGTTTACGCAGGAAGGCCGGAATATCCAGCACATCAATGCCTTGCTGCTGATTGTAGTCGACCGCCAGGTTGTCACCGCCGCGCCGCTTGACGGTCGGCTGGTCGAGGTCGACTTCGACATCGGAGCCGACGGCCCTCTTCGGCTGGGCATCGACCACTCGCACCTGCGGCCGTTCGGACTGCGTCGCTGGCGCGCCAAGCCCCGTGGCCACCAGGGTCACCCGCAGCTCGTCGGTCATCTCGGGGTCGATGACCGTCCCGACCACGACATTGGCATCTTCCGAGGCCAGGGCCTTCACCGCCTCGCCGACTTCCTCGAACTCGCCGATCCCGACATCCATGCCACCAGTCACGTTCACCAGGATGCCACGCGCACCGGAGATATCGATGTCCTCCAGCAAGGGGCTGGCGATCGCCGCTTCGGCGGCCTCGCGCGCACGATCCTCGCCGGTGCCGGTGCCGGTGCCCATCATCGCCATGCCCATCTCGCGCATCACGTTGCGCACGTCGGCAAAGTCGACGTTGATCAGACCCGGACGGGTGATCAGCTCGGCGATGCCCTGCACCGCGCCGAACAGCACGTCGTTGGCAGCCTTGAAGGCATCCAGCAGCGTGGTGTTCTTGCCCAGCACCGTCAGCAGCTTCTCGTTGGGGATGGTGATCAGGGAATCGACCTGTTCGGTCAGCGCCTTGATCCCGGACATCGCGACCTGCATGCGGCGCTTGCCCTCGAACGGGAACGGCTTGGTGACCACCGCGACCGTCAGGATATTCATCTCCTTGGCGATCTGCGCCACCACCGGGGCGGCACCGGTACCCGTACCACCGCCCATGCCGGCGGTGATGAAGACCATGTCGGCGCCCTGCAACAGATCCTGGATGCGTTCACGGTCCTCCAGTGCAGCCTCGCGACCGACCGACGGATCCGCCCCGGCCCCCAGGCCCTTGGTGATGTCGCCGCCCAATTGCAGCAGCGTCTTGGAATCCAGGCTCTTCAAAGCCTGGGCATCGGTGTTGGCACAGATGAAATCGACGCCTTCCAGCTGCGAGTTGACCATGTGCTGCACGGCATTGCCGCCGCCGCCCCCAACGCCGACGACCTTGATCGTCGCGTTCTGGCTATAGGTGTCCATCAGTTCGAACGTCATGATTGCGTCCTCTCGTTGCGTGTGTAGTACATAAACTTCTGTTTACCTGCGTCATGGCCGGAGAGCGGTCCGGCCTCCTAAAATTCCGGGGCCCCGATCATCAGAACTGTCCGGAAAACCAGCGCTTCATGCGCGCCCATACGCCCTGGAACCCGCTGCTCACGGGCCGGGCCTCCTGCTCCGCACGCGACTCGCGGGCGTAGAGCAACAGCCCCACCCCCGTCGCGTGGATCGGATTCTTCACAACATCCAGGAGCCCGGTGACGCGTTGCGGCACCCCCAGGCGTACGGGCATGTGAAAGACCTCTTCGGCGAGGTCCACCACACCTTCCATTCGGGACGAGCCACCGGTGAGCACCACTCCGGCGGCAATCATTTCTTCGGTGCCGCTGCGGCGCAGTTCCGCTTGCACCAGCTGCAACAATTCCTCGTAGCGCGGCTCGACCACGGAGGCGAGCGTCTGGCGCGACAGTCGGCGCGCGGCGCGATCGCCGACACCGGGCACCTCGATGCTCTCGCTCGGATCGGCCAGCGAGCGCAGCGCGCAGGCGTACTTGATCTTGAGTTCTTCGGCGTACTGGGTCGGGGTGCGTAGCGCGACCGCGATGTCGTTGGTGACCTGATCGCCGGCGATCGGGATGACTGCGGTGTGCATGATCGCGCCGTGGGCGAACACCGCGATGTCCGTGGTGCCACCGCCGACGTCCACTAGGCACACACCCAGGTCCTTCTCGTCCTCGCTCAGGACCGAGTAACTGGAGGCGAGCTGCTCGAGGATGATGTCGTCCACCCGCAGCCCGCAGCGTTCCACACACTTGACGATGTTCTGCGCGGCGGAGACCGCCCCGGTGACCAGGTGCACCTTGGCCTCCAGCCGCACCCCGGACATGCCGATCGGCTCGCGGATGCCCTCCTGCTCGTCGATGATGTATTCCTGCGGCAGCACGTGGAGGATGCGCTGGTCGGCCGGGATGGCGATGGCGCGCGCGGCGTCGATCACCCGGTCCACGTCGCCGGCGACCACCTCGCCGTCCTTGATCGCGACCACCCCGGTGGAGTTGTAGCTCTTGATGTGCGAGCCGGCGATCCCGGTATAGACCGAGTGGATCTCGCAACCGGCCATCAGCTCGGCCTCCTCCACCGCGCGCTGGATCGACTGGACGGTGGACTCGATGTTCACGACCACGCCCTTCTTCAACCCGCGCGAGGGCGAGGAACCGATGCCGATGATCTCGATCTCGCCTTCCTCGGTCAGCTCCCCGACCACCGCCTCGATCTTCGAGGTGCCGACGTCCAGGCCGACGATCAGACCGGGTTCCGACTTCTTTGCCATCATCTTTCTGCGTCCTGTCGTTCGTGTCATCGGGCGTTCCCCGCACCGTCTTCCGCCGCATCCGCCCAGGCCACGGCCAGCCCGTGGGGGTAACGCAGGTCGATCCGTTCCACCGGGGCCTCGCGATAGTCGCGAATCGCCGGGGCCGCGCGGACCAGTTGCCCCAGTCGTGCCAGATCGGCATCGCGCCCCATCAGCACGCGTACGCCGTCCGCCAGGTGGATGGTCCAGTCGTGGCGTTCCCCCTCTTCGAGACCGGCGACCTCGAGCCCGGCATCGGCCAGGCGTGCGGAGACCTCCAGGTAGCGATGCATCAGCACCACCTGGCGCCCGTCGGTCCCGGCGAGTGCCGGCAGGCCCTCCCAGTCATCCAGCGCCACCGGGCCAAACAGGCGCCCGTGGCGATCGACCAGATGGTCCTCGCCCCACTGCGCCACCGGCACCGGCTCGTGAATCTCCACTACGAGGGTGTCCGGCCACTGACGCCGCAGGCGCACTGCGTCCACCCACGGCTGGCCCTCAAGCGCAAGGCGCAGGCGCTCGAGCTCGACACCGATGAAGCCCGGCGCATGGGTCCGGACCATCTCGTGCACCGCCGCGACATCCGCATGCTGCGGATTGCCGGTCACCTCGACATGCTCGATCGGCAACCAGGCATCCGGGTCGAACTGCAACCAGGCCAGCGCGCCCAGCACCAGCACCGCGGCCAGCCCCATGCCCGACATCAGGCGCAGCCCCGGGCCAGCCATCCGGCGCAGCGGCGACGGTCCCCGCGCCTGCGGGCGGCGCGCGGGTCGCGTTGTGCGGCGTGCGTTCAACGCAGTCCTCCACACTCGAAACTGGAATCGAGGATGCGCAGGCACAGCTCGTCGAAGTCGATGCCCGCCTGCGCGGCGGCCTTGGGCACCAGCGAGTGGTCGGTCATGCCCGGGATCGTGTTCACCTCGATCAGGAAGTTCTCGCCATGTTCGTCCTGCAGGATGTCCACTCGTCCCCAGCCGCAACCCTCCAGCGTCGCGAAGGCGGCGATGGCCATGGACTGCAACTCCAGCAACGCGCTGGAATCCAGCGGCGGCGGGCAGATGTAGCCGGTATCGTCGGCCTCGTACTTGGCGTGGTAATCGTAGAAACCGCCCGGGGTGCGAATCTCCACCACCGGCAACGGCTCGTTGCCGAGGATCGCGACGGTGTACTCGCGTCCGCTGATCCACTGCTCCGCGAACACCTGCCCCGGCTGGAGCCGCGCGGCCTCGAAGGCGGCCGGCAGATCGGCCACCCGATCCACCCGTGTGATCCCCAGGCTAGAGCCGCCGCGCGCGGGCTTCACGATCAATGGCAGGCCCAGTGCATCGGCCACCGCGTCGGGGTCGAACCCCGGCGTGAGCAGACGATAGGGGGCGCTCGGCAGATTGCTCCCCGCCCACAGCCGCTTGCAGGCCAGCTTGTCCATGCCCAATGCGGAACCGAGCACGCCGGTCCCGGTGTAGGGCATGCCCGCCATGTCCAGACAGCCCTGCAGGGTCCCGTCCTCGCCGCACTCCCCGTGGAGCACGATGAAGACCCGGTCGAAGTTCTCCAGGGCCAGGCAGCGAGCCGTCTCGCGGGTCAGGTCCAGGGGATGGGCATCGATGCCCTTGCGCTGCAGTGCCGCCAGCACCGCCTGACCACTGTGCAACGAGACCTCGCGCTCGCCAGACCAGCCACCCATCAGGACCGCGACACGGCCATAATCTTGTGCACTTCGCTTGCTCATGCCGTTCCCTCGCTTGCCTCGTGCGTAGCCCCTGGCCGACCCAGGACCCGGACCTCGGGCTCCAGGTGCACCCCGAACTGCCGCTGCACCTCGTCCTGGGCATGACGCAGCAACCATTCGATATCGGCGGCGCGCGCGCTGCCGTCGTGGGTGATGAAATTCGCGTGCTTGGGGGAGATCTCCGCCGCCCCGTGGCGCAGTCCCTTCAGACCGGCGGCCTCGACCAGGCGCGCGGCGTGATCGCCCTCCGGGTTGCGGAACACCGACCCGCAGGACGGCAACCCCAACGGCTGCTTGGCGGATCGTTCGCGCAGCAACTCGCGGATGCGCCGGGTCCCGACGTCAGGGTCACCCGCGGCCAGCTGCAACACGCAGCCGGTGAACCACTCCGCCTCGGGGCCGTGGACACTGCGGTAGCCGATCGTGTAGTCCGCGGGAGTGCGGGTATGCAGTTCGCCGCGCGCATCCACCGTGGAGACCGCCTCCACCAGCGGCCAGATCTCGCCACCCCAGGCGCCGGCGTTCATCCGCAGCGCGCCGCCCACGGTCCCAGGGATGCCGGCCAGGAACTCGGCCCCGACCAGCCCCTCGCGGGCCCCGAAACGCGCGGCCTGGGCGCAGGCCAGCCCGGCCCCCAGCAACAGGCGATCGCCGTCCAGGCGTCGACGCTCGTTCAGCACTCCGGAAAGATGCACGACCAGGCCGTCCAGCCCGCCGTCACGAATCAGGACGTTGCTGCCCAGGCCGAGGAAGGTCACGGGCATCTGTGGCGCATGGGTAGCGTGGTCCCGCAGGGCAACGACCAGGTCGTCAAGGTCCGCCGGCTGGAACAGCCAGTCGGCTGGGCCGCCTACGCGCCAGGAGGTCAGCCCGGCCAGCGGAACCTGCGCCTGCAACCGGCCACGTGTTGCCTGCGCGAACGGGGTCATCGACGAATCCACAGCGCGGGCGGCCATCATGATTCCTCCTCGCCGGCGGTTCCCAGCTGCTGCGGGAGCAGCCCGGCCAGACGGCCAATATCGCCGGCACCCTGGGCGAGCACGACATCGTCCGGCCGCAGCATCCCCGCGAGCACACCGATCACATCCTCTGCGCGCTCGACAAACACCGGCTCCACCCGCCCGCGCAGACGAATGGCGCGCGCCAGGCTGCGGCCATCGGCGCTGGGGATCGGGTCCTCCCCGGCGGCATACACCTCGAGCAGGATCAGGACATCGGTCTCGGACAGGGCCTCGGCGAAGTCCTCGAACAGATCACGCGTGCGGGTATAACGATGCGGCTGGAAGATGGTGATCCGGCGGCGGCCCGGCCAGGCATCGCGCGCGGCCGCCTGAGTGGCAGCAATCTCGCGCGGGTGATGGCCATAGTCGTCGACCAGGGTCAGGGCCCCCTGTGCGGTCCGCAGCTCCTGCACCTGGAAGCGCCGCCCAATACCCTGGAAGC
This sequence comes from Thioalkalivibrio sp. AKL9, assembly GCF_000377825.1. Classification (NCBI taxonomy): domain Bacteria; kingdom Pseudomonadati; phylum Pseudomonadota; class Gammaproteobacteria; order Chromatiales; family Ectothiorhodospiraceae; genus Thioalkalivibrio; species Thioalkalivibrio sp. AKL9. The sequence continues at coordinate 20,057 of NZ_KB905119.1, forward strand.
GCGCCAGCGCGGCCTGGATCGCCTCGGGGGCGACCTCCAGCTCGTGCGCGACAGCCGCCGCCGCCAGGGCATTGAGCACGTTGTGGCGCCCGGGCAGGTTCAGCGTCACCGGGAACGGAGCCTGACCGGGCAACGCGAGGTCGAAGTACATGCGCACGCCTTCCTGGCGCACATTCAGGGCGCGCACGTCGGCGTCCTGTTCGATGCCGTAGGTCAGGCGCGGGCGCTCCAGTTCCGGGTACAGATCACGCACCTGCGGGTCGTCGGCGCACAGCACGGCAATGCCGTAGAACGGCAGGTGGTGGAGGAATTCCAGGAAGGTCGCCCGCAGCTGGCCAAAGTCGTTGCCATAGGTCCCCAGGTGATCGGCATCGATATTGGTCACGATGCTGATCATCGGCTGCAGATGCAGGAAGGACGCGTCACTCTCGTCGGCCTCGGCCACCAGATAGTCCCCGGCGCCGAGATTCGAGTGGCTCGCCGTGCTGTTCAGGCGTCCGCCAATCACAAACGTCGGGTCCATCCCGGCCTCCGCCAGCACACTGGCGACCAGGCTGGTGGTCGTGGTCTTGCCATGGGTCCCGGCGACCGCGATGCCATAGCGAAAGCGCATCAGTTCGGCCAGCATCTCGGCGCGGCGCACGATCGGGATGCCGCGCCGACGCGCCTCCTGGACCTCGGGGTTGCTCGGATTGATCGCACTGGAAACCACCAGCACGTCGGCATCGGCCACGTTCGATTCGGTATGGGCCGCCACCACCGGGATGCCCATGCCCTTCAGGCGTTCGACCATCGCCGACTGCCCGAGGTCGGATCCGGAGACCTGATATCCCAGTTGATGCAGGACCTCGGCGATCCCGCTCATGCCGGACCCCCCGATCCCCACACAATGGATCCGGCGGATACGACGCATCGCATGGCGGGGCAGGCGCGGGGCATTCATGACGATCCCTCCCGGCGGGCGCCCGCCATTTCCATGCAGGCATCGGCCAGGCGCCGTGCCGTGTCGGGGCGGGCCTGTGCGCGGGCCAGCAAGGCACGCGCACGCAGGGCCTCGCGGTCCAGCGGCGCGACCAGCTCGTAGACCCGCTGAGCGTCCAGATCGGCATCCGCGACCCGCCAGGCGGCACCGGATTGCACCAGGGCCTCGGCATTCGCGCTCTGATGATCGTCCACCGCATGTGGATAGGGCACGAAGATCGCCGGCACGCCGGCCGCGGCCACCTCGGCCACGGTGAGCGCGCCGGCGCGGCAGATCACCAGGTCCGCCCAGGCATAGGCCGCGGCCATGTCTTCGATAAAGGCGCTGATCTCCGCCTCCAGACCTGCCTCCGCATAGGCGGCCTGGGCCTCGTCGAGGGTGCGCTCGCCCGCCTGGTGACGGATGTTCAGCGGCTGCTCCACGGCCACGCGCGCCAGCCCGGCGGGCAGCGTGCGGTTGAGCGAACGGGCGCCCAGGCTGCCGCCCAGGACGAGGAGGTTCAGGGCGCCCTCGCGTTCGTCGAAGCGCGCCTCCGGCGCCGGGAGTTCCGCAATCGCGGCACGCACCGGGTTACCCACCACCGTGACCGCCACCCGCTCGGGGAAGCTGTGCTCGAAGCCGGCATAGACCCGGTCCGCCACCTTCGCCAGCCAGCGATTGGTCAAACCGGCCACGGCGTTCTGTTCGTGGATCGCCAGCGGCCGGCCCATGGCGGCCGCCATTAGCCCCCCGGGGCCGGCGGCAAACCCGCCAAAGCCAATCACGGCGTCCGGGCGCAGACGCGTCATCAGACCCAGGGCGGCCCACAGCGAAATGCCGAGCCGCCAGGGTGCGAGTGCCAGTCCGACCAGGCCCTTGCCGCGGATGCCGGCGATTGGAAGCGTATGCAGCTCGATCCCGGCCGCCGGCACCAGCCGCGATTCCACGCCGCGGGCCGTGCCCAGCCAGCGCACCTCGGCACCGCGTTCCCTCAGCAGGGTGGCCACTGCCAGCCCCGGGAACACATGCCCCCCGGTGCCGCCGGCCATAATCAGGATGCGCGGGGCCCTCATGCGGCACCCCCACGCCGGCGGCGCGCCGGGGGTGCGGCGCGCGGGGCCGGCACCTGGGCCTCGCGGTACACGCGCATCACCAGGCCGATAGCCGCCAGCGAGACGATCAGCGAACTGCCGCCGTAACTGAGGAATGGCAGGGTCAGGCCCTTGGTCGGAAGCAGCCCCATGTTCACCGCGAGGTTCAGGAACGCCTGCAGGCCCATCCAGATGGCCACGCCAAAGGCCAGATGCGAGCCGAAGGCATGCCCTGCGCGCTCGGCGTACAAACCAATCTGGATGCAGCGCCAGACCAGGACCGCGAACAGCGCGATGAGGGCCACCACACCGACGAAGCCGAACTCCTCGGCAAACACCGCGAACAGGAAGTCGTTGTGCGCCTCGGGCAGGTAAAAGAGTTTCTGCACACTGTTGCCGAGCCCGGCCCCGAACCAGCCGCCGGAGCCGATCGCGATCAGCGACTGGGTCAGCTGGAAACCGGTGGCGAATGGATCCTGCCAGGGATCGAGGAAGGCCGTCAGGCGCGCCACGCGGTAAGGCGCCGCGACCGCGACGACCGCCATCCCCGCCGCGATGGTGCCCGCCAGCGCGGCGAACTGCCAAAGCTTCGCACCGGCCAGAAACAGCATGCCCATGCCAATCGCCAGCATGATCGCGGCGCCGCCGAAGTCCGGCTGCAGCAACAGCAGGATGGTGCCCACCCCAAGAACGATCAGCGGGCGGATAAAACCGAGGAAGTGCAAGCGGAGCGTCGAATAGTGACGCACGATGTAGCCGGCGAGGTACATCACCACCAGCAGCTTCACCAGCTCGGCGACCTGCAGGTTGAACATCCCCAGCGGGATCCAGCGAGTCGCACCGTTGACCGTGCGCCCGACGCCCGGGATCAGCACTGCGATCAGCAACGCCATCACCAGGATCAGCAGCCACGGCCCGGCGCGTTCCCAGCGCGCCAGCGGGACCACCCAGAGGAAGGTCGCCACCGCAAGCCCGATGGCGGCGAAGATGACCTGGCGCTGGAAGAAGTGCCAGGTGTTGCCGAAATAACGTTCGCCCAGCCCCATGGAGGCGGACGCGACCATCACCAGGCCGATGCCCAGCAGGATCGCCGCGACGGCCAGCAGGGGCAGATCGACGTGGTCGCGCAAGCCGGCGACGAGGCCGCGATCCGGGAGTCCGAGGCGGGTGCTGGAGATACTCATGCTGCCAGCTCCCGGACCGCGTGCGCGAAGTCGTCGCCGCGCGCCTGATAGTTCGGGTACATGTCCAGGCTGGCGCAACCGGGCGACAGCAGGACGGTATCGCCCGGTTCCGCCCAGGCAGCGGCCTGCGCAACCGCGGCGGCCATATCGTCCACGCGCTGGACCGGGACCACGGAGGCCAGGGCCCGGGCGATCATTGGCGCGTCCTCGCCGAGCAGCACCACACCACGGACCTTGCCCGGGACGTAATCGGCCAGCGGCGCAAAGTCCTGCCCCTTGCCCTGCCCGCCCGCGATCAGCACCAGCGGCCCGGGCGTACCGCGCAGGGCCGCCAGGGTCGCGCCGACATTGGTACCCTTGGAGTCATTGATGTAGGCGACACCGCCCACTTCGGCAATCCACTGCGAGCGATGCGGCAGACCGGCAAACTCGGCCAGGGCCGCCATGGCGCGGGCGCGCGGCGCGCCCGCCTCCAGCCACGGCCAGACCAGGGCAAGCGCGGCCAGGGCGTTGGCCCAGTTGTGCTGTCCACGCAGACGCAGATGGCCGGTCGAGAGAAGGACCTGGTCACCGCGCACCAGGTCCGGAGCATCCGCGCTGGACGGGCGCACCCCGAAATCGTCCGGGCCGGCCGGCGCATCGAGACCGAAGGAGATCACCTTCAGACCCGGCGGCAGGGTGATCTCGCGCAGCCAGGCGTCCTCGCGGTTCAACACACCGCGCTCGGCGCGATTCAGGATGCGGGCCTTGGCACGCACATATGCATCCAGATCGGCGTAGCGATCCAGGTGATCAGGCGAGATATTCAGGATGGCGGCGGCCGCTGGCGCCAACATGTCGCTGCGCTCCAGCTGGAAGCTGGACAGCTCCAACACGTACAGGTCCGGGGCCTGCTCCAGCAGGTCCAGCGCCGGAGTGCCGTAGTTACCACCCACCGCCACCCGCAGGCCGGCGGCGCGCAGCAACTCGCCGACCAGCGCGGTCACCGTGCTCTTTCCGTTGGAGCCGGTAATCGCGATGACTGGGGCGCCCGCCTGCTCGGCGAACAGGTCGATGTCTCCGGTCAGGCGGGCACCGGCGGCACGCGCCCGTTGCAGGACCGGGTGCTCCAGTGCGACCCCGGGCGAGACGATGATGCGGGCAAAGCCCGCGGCGTCCAGTCGATCCAGCGGCCCGACCCAGGCATCGGCCAGCCAGGCCTTGGCACCCTCGGTCTCCAGCGCGGCCGGCGCCACGCGGGTATCGGTGATCGCGAACGGCTCACCCTGCGCACGCAGGAAGCGGGCAACCGACACGCCGGTCGCCCCCAGGCCCACGATCAGGTTGTTGTCGCCGGTTCGCGTCATGGGATCAGCGCACCTTCAGGGTCGCGAGACCGATGAGAACGAACACCACGGTCAGGATCCAGAAACGCACGATCACGCGCGGCTCCGGCCAGCCCTTGAGTTCGAAGTGGTGGTGCAGCGGCGCCATGCGGAAGATCCGCCGCCCAGTGAGCTTGAAAGAGGCGACCTGGAGCATCACCGAAAGCGTCTCCAGCACGAAGATGCCACCCATGATCAGCAACACGATCTCCTGACGGGTGATGATCGCCAGCATGCCCAGGGCCGCGCCCAGCGCGAGCGCCCCGACGTCGCCCATGAAGACCTGCGCCGGGTAGGTGTTGAACCACAGGAATCCCAGCCCGGCGCCGACCAGGGCGGAGGTAAAGATCACCACCTCGCCCACGCCGGGTACCGCCGGAATACCGAGATAGTCGGCGAATACCGCATGGCCCGCCGCGTAGGCGAACACGCCCAGGGCACCGGCCACCAGCACCGCCGGCATGATCGCCAGGCCATCCAGCCCATCGGTCAGGTTCACGGCATTGGAGGACCCCACGACCACCAGCCAGACCAGCGGGATGAACAGCCAGCCCAGGCTGAACTGGATGTCCTTGAACACCGGCAGGTAGAAGGTCGTCTCCACCGGCCCCTGCGCGGTGTACATGATCACCCCCGCGGCGATCAGGGCGAACAGCGTCTGCCACAGGAGCTTGGCGCGCGCCGAGAGGCCCTTGCTGTTGCCATAGCGCAGCTTGAGGTAGTCATCCCAGCCGCCCACGGCGCCGAACGCCAGGGTGGTCAGCAGCACGAGCCAGACGAAGCGGTTGGTCAGATCGCTCCACAGCAGGGTCGCCGCCGCCACCGCCACCAGAATCAGGGCACCACCCATGGTCGGCGTGCCGGCCTTGGTCAGGTGCGACTCGGGACCGTCATCGCGGATCTGCTGGCCGACATTGCCGACCGTCAGGCGGCGGATCATCGCCGGCCCGATCAACAGCGCGATCGCCAGTGCGGTAACCACCCCGAGGATGGCGCGAACGGTCAGGTACTGAAAGACCGTGAAGCCGGAATAGAACAGGCTCAGGTATTCAGTCAGCGCGAACAGCATTCGCCACCTCCGGCGCTGACGAGGCCAGGTCCAGCCCCTCGATGATCTGTTCCATGTGCTGGCTGCGCGAGCCCTTTACCAGGACCGTGGTGCCCTCCCCCAGGAGGTCCTCCAGGCGCGAGCGCAGCGCGGCGTGGTCGGCAAACCACTCGCCGCCGTCGCCAAAGCCCTCGGCGCTGTCGCGCGCGGCATCGCCCAGCGCCAGGCAGTGTTCGATACCCACCGCGCGGGCCAGGTGCCCGGTTTCCCGGTGCAACGCCGGCGTGGCGGCGCCCAGTTCACCCATGGCACCCAGCACCAGGATGCGCCGACCGGGCATCGCGGCCAGCACCTCGAGCCCGGCCCGCAGCGAGTCCGGATTGGCGTTGTAGCTGTCGTCCCAAATCCGCGCGCCGCTGACGTGCCACAGCTCCTGCAGACGGCCGCGCACCGGCTTCCAGCGGGTGAGCCCGTCGACGATTCGGTCAATCCCGATACCGACCGCGTTCGCCGCGGCCGCGGCCGCCACGGCATTGGCTGCGACGTGGCGACCGGGGCCGGCCAGGCGCAGATCGCGGACGGCGCCGAGGATGGACAGACGCAGCCGGTCCGGGGCCTGCCACATGCCTTCCACCTCGCCGCCACCCTCCAGCGAGAAGCGCTGGCAGTGGTGATGCTCGTTCAGGGACAGCCAGTAGTCGGCAAACGGATCATCCAGATTGATGACCGCGGTGCCGCCCTGGGCCGGGAGACCGGAGTAGATCTCGGCCTTGGCATGGGCGACGCCCTCCAGGCTGCCGAAGCCCTCGAGATGGGCGCGACCGGCATTGGTGATCATGGCGACCTGCGGTTCGACCCAGCGCGCCATGCGCCCGATCTCACCGGCATGATTCGCGCCCAGTTCGATGACCGCGTAGTCGACGTCACAGGGCATCGCCAGCAATGTCAGCGGCGCGCCGATCTCGTTATTCAGGTTGCCCGCGGTGGCATGCACCGACCCCACCCCCTCAAGGATGCAACGGAGCATCTCCTTGGTGGTGGTCTTGCCATTGGAGCCGGTCAGGGCAATCACCCGCGCGCGGCTCTGGCGCCGCCAATGGCGGCCCAGGCGGCTCAGGGCCTCGCGGGTATCGGCGACGATGATCTGCGGCTGTGGCACATCGAGCGCCCGTTCCACCAGCAGCACGGCCGCCGGCAGGTCGGCGCCGACCTGTGCGTGGGCATCGAAATTCGGCCCCTTCAACGCGATGAACAGCGCGCCCGGGCACGGCTCGCGAGTGTCCGTAAACACGCCCTCGAAGGCCATGTCGGGGGCCCCTTGCAGGCGCCCATGGACCGCCTCGGCCAGTTCCTGGCTGGTCATTCGAATCATTGTCCCTCCCCCCTGATCGCGCGGTCCTGGCCACGCCTGTCCTGCGGGTGCCGGCACGCCCGGGCCTGCACCTGTTCGCGGTCGCTGAACGGATAGCGCTGACCGCGGATCTCCTGGGTCGTCTCGTGACCCTTACCGGCCACCAGCACCACATCGCCGGCAACGGCCTCGGCCAGCGCACTGGCAATCGCCGTTGCGCGATCGCCAATCTCGTGGCATTCGGCGGAATCGGCGCAGCCGGCAAGGATCTCGGCGCGGATCTCGGCCGGGTCTTCTCCGCGCGGGTTGTCATCGGTCACGAAAATCACGTCGGCCTCGCGGCAGGCCACCTGGCCCATTGCCGGGCGCTTGCCTCGATCGCGGTCGCCGCCGCAGCCGAACACCACGCTAAGGCGCCCGCGTACATGGGGTCGAAGCGCCTGCAATGCAGCCTCCAGGGCCTGGGTGGTATGTGCGTAATCGACCACCGCCAAGGCCCCGTTAGCGAGCGGGAAGCGCTCCATGCGGCCGGGCACGCCGGGGAGTTCGGCGACTGCCGCGATCGCCTCCTCGCGCTCTACCCCGAGGCCCTGCAGGGTGGCGAGGGTCGCCAGCAGATTGCCGACCTGAAACAGGCCGAACAGGGTGGAACGAACCGGATAGGCCCGGCCGTCGGCCTCGAGGGTGAAACGCAGCCCTTCGGCCGTGGCCTCTACGTCTCGGGCGCGCAGATCGGCGGGTGCCCCCAGGGCACTGTAGGTCAGGGCCTGAACGCCCGCCGGCAGATGCTCCACGACCTGGCGTCCAAAGGCATCATCGATATTCAGGACCGCCGTTTGCAGGCCAGGCCAGACAAACAGCCGCGCCTTGGCTGCCGCATACGCCTCCTGACTACCGTGGAAATCGAGGTGATCGGAGCTCAGTCGGGTGAGCACCCCGACGCTGATCGGGGCTCCGGCGAGGCGCCCTTGTGCCAAACCGTGCGAGGAGGCCTCCAGCGTCACGGCACCACAACCGGCCGCGGCCAGCTCGGCCAGGTGGCGATGCAGATCCAGCACACCCGGCGTCGTGTGTCCGGTATCCACCAGGTGGCCCGGTCGCCCGACGCCGAGCGTGCCGATCAGACCGGTGGGCCGACCCAGGGTCTCCAGGGCCAACGCGATCAGGTGCGTGACCGAGGTCTTGCCGTCGGTACCGGTTACCGCCACCAGCGGGGCCGCCTCCGGCCAGCTACCGAACAATCCGCGCGCCATCTGCGGCAGCCGTTCCCGCAGGCCCGGCACATGGAGCATCGGCACAGCAGGGAATGTTTCCGGGGTTCCGGCCTCGTCCCACAGGATCACGCCGGCACCCCGTGCCACGGCATCGGCCGCATGCGCCAGCCCATGGCCGTGCGTGCCGGCCAGGGCCACAAAGGCGGTGCCGGGCGCGACCCGGCGGCTATCCTGAACCAGGTCGGCGACCGGCAAGTCCGCCAGGTCGGGGCGCAGGAGATCGGCCGGCAACAAATCGCCCAGCACCGGTCCCGCCCCGCCTCGGGTATCACGGGCGGCCATCATGGCGTCCCCTCGTGATCCGCGGCCAGGCGCATGGGGACCTCCGGCATCGCGTCCGGGCGCACGTTGAACATGCGCAGGGCCGAACCGACGACATTACGGAACACCGGCGCCGCGACCGCCCCACCGTAGTAGACGCCGGCATCCGGCTCGTCGATCACCACGGCCATGACAAAACGCGGATCGGAGGCCGGGGCCAGGCCGACGAAACTCGAAAAATAGCGGTCCTCGGTATAACCGCCCGGACCGCTCTTGCGGCTGGTACCGGTCTTGCCGGCCACGCGATAACCGTCGATCGCCGCCTGGCGCGCGGTGCCCTCGGTACCGATCACATGTTCCATCATTGCCAGCACCTGGCGGGCAGTACGCGGAGTCATCACCTGCGCCGACTCGCGCAGATCGTCGGCGGTGCGCACCAGACGCACCGGCACCCGCTCGCCGTCATTGGCAAAGGCGGTGTAGGAGGCCGCCATCTGCAACGGCGACAGCGACAGCCCGTAGCCATAACCGAGCGTGGCCTGTTCGACCTCGCGCCAGGTGGTGAAATCGCGCAGACGCCCCGTGGCCTCGCCCGGGAAATGGGTACCCAGCGCCTGCCCGAAGCCCGCCTGATGCAGGGTCTTCCAGAAACGATCCGCGGGGGTATCCAAAGCCAGCTGTGTGGCCCCGACATTGCTCGAACGGGCGATCAGGGTGGTGAGGTCGATCGTCCCGTAGTCGCGCAGGTCGCGCACGGTCAGGCGCCCCACCCGCATGGTGCCCGGGCCGGTCTCCAGGGTGGCGTTGACGTCCACCACCCCGGCATCCAGGGCGGCCGCCACGGTGAACGGCTTCATCACCGAACCGGGCTCCAGGGTATCGGTGATGGCCCGGTTGCGGGCGCGATCGGAACGGATAGCACCGCGATTGTTCGGGTTGAATCCGGGCTGATTGACCAGCGCCAGGATCTCGCCGCTGCGGGCGTCCAGAAGGACAGCGGAGCCGCCACGGGCATTGTGTTCGGCGACCGCGGTCTTCAGTTCGCGGTACGCCAGATATTGCAGGCGCTGATCCAGGGTCAGGGCCAGGGTGTTGCCGTCACGCGCGGGGCGGATACTGGCGACATCACGGATGCTGCGGCCATAACGGTCGCGCAGCACCCGCTTGGCGCCCGGATGACCGGACAACCACTGGTCAAAGGCCAGTTCCACGCCCTCCTGGCCCTGATCGTCGATATTGGTATAGCCCAGCACATGCGAGGTGGCCTCGCCATGCGGGTAATAACGCCGGAATTCGCGGGTCAGGCCGACGCCCTGGATGCGCAGGGCCGCTACGCGCTCGGCCTGATCCGGCAACATTTGGCGGCGCAGGTAGATGAATTCGCGCGAGGCACGCGCCTCGATACGCTCCGCCAGCCAGTCCGGCTCCACCTCCAACGCCGCGGCCAAATCCGGCCAGCGCTCGCGCTGGCCCATCAAGTCCTGCGGGTTGGCCCAGGCGGTCTGCACCGGGGCCGAAATGGCCAGGGGTTCGCCGTGACGGTCGGTAATCATGCCGCGGTTCGCGGACTCGGTCAGGGTGCGCACCTGGCGCTGCTCGCCCTGCTTGGTCAGGAAGTCGCGCTCCAGGACCTGCAGATCGACGGCGCGCAACAGCAACGCGGCGCTCGCGACGGCGAACACGGCGATCACGACCTTCAGACGGCCACCACTGATCTGCCGCTTCAGCGCGCCCACGAGCTACCCCCGATCACCACGATGCGATCCGAATCGGGCTGAATCATGTCGAGACGCTCGCGCGCCTGCTCCTCGACCCGGCCCTGGGTCGCCCAGGTCGATTGCTCGATCTGCAACTGCGTCCACTCGAGATTCAGGACATCGCGCTGGCTCAATGCCTGCTGCTGGTCGATAAAGGCCTGGCGCGACTCATGCTTGGCCGCCACCACCCCAACCGCCGAGGCAAACACCCCGGTTGCCAGCGCCACCGCCAGGAGCCCGCGCGCAACCATCAGAGTCGCTCCCCGACACGCAGCACGGCCGAGCGCGAACGCGGATTGATGCGCTGCTCCTCGCGATCGGCATGGATCGGCTTGCCGACCGGGCGCAGCTTGCGCTCCGGCTCCTCCGGCATCACCGGAAGGCCGCGCGGCAGGCGCACGCTGGACACCGGCTTGCGCAGGGCCTGCTTTACCAGTCGGTCTTCCAGTGAATGGAAGCTGATCACCACCAGCCGCGCACCAGGCGGGAGCACATCGGGGATCGTCGCCAGCCACTGCTCCAGCTCGGACAGCTCTGCGTTCACGAAGATGCGCAGCGCCTGGAAGGTTCGAGTGGCCGGGTGCTTTCCGGGCTCGCGTTTCGGGACCGCACGGCGAACGATCTCGGCCAGTTCGCCGGTGCGGCTAAGCGGTGCCTCGGTGCGTGCAGCCACAATGGCCCGGGCAATGCGCCGCGAGTGGCGCTCCTCGCCGTATTGATAGATCACATTCGCGATCTCGGTCTCGTCGGCCCGCGCCAGCCACTCCGCCGCGCTCTCGCCGCTGTTCGGATCCATGCGCATGTCCAGCGGGCCGTCGTGCTGAAAACTGAATCCGCGCTCGGGCGTATCCAGCTGGGGCGAGGACACGCCCAGGTCCAGAAAGACGCCGTCCGGACCCCGGTCCGGCGAACGCCGTTCCAGCGTGGCGGCCATGGTCGAGAACGGCGCGGCCTCGAAGGCAAAACGCGGATCATCGGCAAACGAGGCGGCCGCCGTGGCGGCCTCCGGATCGCGATCCATGGCCAGCAGCCGGCCGTCCGGGCCCAGGCGATCCAGGATCGCCCGGCTGTGTCCACCGCGGCCGAAGGTGCCATCGACGTAAAAGCCGTCAGCGCGCACGGCCAGGCCCTCCAGCACCGCGTCGCGCAGCACCGGGATGTGGGAGACGGCTTCCATGTCCGTCACAACGCGATGGACTCGAGCGCTTCATCATCCACGTCACCCCCCAGCACCTGGGCGCAGGTCTCCTCCCAGGCGGCCTCGCCCCAGATCTCGAACTTCTTGCCCTGGCCCAGCAGCACCACCCGCTTTTCCAGGCCGGCGTACTGACGCAGGGGCGGAGGCAGCAACAGGCGGCCGCTGCCGTCCAGCTCGCACTCGGTGGCATGGCCCACCAGCAGGCGCTGCAGATTGCGCACCTTGGGATTCATGTTGGGGCGGGACATCAGGTTCTGCTCAATGCGCTCCCACTCGGGGAACGGGTACAAGAGCAGGCAGCGGGAGGGATCAACCGTGATCACCAGCTGACTGTTGCAGCTCGCAGCGAGGTCGTCGCGATACCGCGCCGGCATGGCCAGGCGGCCCTTCGCATCCAGATTGAGCTGGCTAACGCCTCGAAACATCGCTGATAACGGTGGTTACCCACCTTTCCCCACTTTGACCCACTTTCCGACACTATAGGTACGGGCATCCTCCAGAGTCAAGAAAATCGACCCCGAAAAACGAAAAATAAGCGTTGAATCACAGAGACTTAGCGCACCCACCCCGAGGCGGACGAAAGAGCGGGGAGAAGGGTATTAAAAGCCTCGCGTTGAGGCTCAAACTTAATGCATCACCTTACAAGTTTGCCGCACACACAGCCGTGCACGCGCAGACCGGGGCGGCCGCGGGGGCTTGATCGTGGGAAAAAGTGGGAGCCGGCCGTAAGCCGGGTTCTGTCGAGGACAGTCATTCATCTGGGACGTCCGTCACCGGACGCCTCGAGCAGCCTACCCGGGTGCGATGCGGGCCACACCATGCACCCCTATTTGGCCTTGCTCCGGACGGGGTTTACCCTGCCACGAACTGTTACCAGTCGCGCGGTGCGCTCTTACCGCACCATTTCACCCTTACCTGTACCCGGCGAACCGGACCATCGGCGGTATATTTTCTGCGGCACTTTCCGTCGGCTCGCGCCGCCCAGGCGTTACCTGGCGTCCTGCCCTATGGAGCCCGGACTTTCCTCCACATCCGAGGATGCAGCGACTGCCTGGCCGACTCCCGCGCTCCTTGTACGCCGCCGCGCGCGCGAACGCAAGACTCCGCAAGGGCTTGGCCGGCACGGGCCTTGCTGGCCGCGAAGCGCACGAAGGCACGAAGAAGGCAAAAGCGATGTACAGAAAACCCGAGAGACCGGAAGAAAACTGAGCTCGGCCACTAACAGCATTATTCGAGCGATACGGCAAGCACCCAACCACCCCCGCCCACGATTAGTTGCTTCCCGCCCGCCCCGCCTTCCCGTCGATGGCTTTTGACCTTGGCCTTCTTCCTGCCTTCGGGCGCTGCGTGGCAAATGAGAAGCCCTACCCGTCCGCGTCCTTGAGGGCCAGGGCGCGGGCGTAGACGCGGTTACGCGGGAGGTCGGTGGCATCGGAGAGCAGGCGGGCCGCGCGCTTGAGGGGGAGTTCATGCAGCAGTGCCGCGAGCAGGCGCTCGTGCTCGTCGGACAGGGGCGTGTCGGCCTCGCCCCCCGTGTCGGGCGCGGGCGCCGGGCCCAGGATCAGCACGAACTCGCCGCGGGTGCGGTTGCTGTCGGCATCCAGCCAGGCCGGCAGTTCGCCGGCGGGGCCGCGATAGTGTTCCTCGAACTGCTTGGTCAACTCCCGCGCCAGGAAGACCTCCCGCCCGGGTGCCAGCTGCGCCAGGTTGGCGGCGGCCGCGCGAACACGATGCGACGATTCGAACAGGATGGTAGTGACCGGCTGGACCAGCAATGCCTCCAGCCGCCGCTGGCGCGCCCCGGCGGCATGCGGCAGGAAGCCCTCGAAGCAGAAGCGGTCGGACGGCAGCCCGGCAACCGCCAGCGCCGCCAGAGGCGCACTGGGACCCGGTACGGCGCGCACATCCAACCCGGCCTCGCGCGCCGCCCTCACCAGCCGAAACCCCGGGTCCGACACCAGCGGCGTGCCGGCATCGGAAATCAGCGCGACGGACTCCCCCGCCCTCAGCGCCTCCAGCAGCGAGGGAATACGCTCCGCCTCGTTATGCTCGTGCAGGCTGACCAGCGGCGTGTGCACGCCCAGATGCGCCAGCAGCCCGGCGCTGTGTCGCGTATCCTCCGCCGCAATGCGCTGCACCCGACCGAGGACCTCGCCCGCCCGCGGGCTCATATCTCCAAGATTACCAATCGGGGTAGCCACCACCCACAACGTGCCCCAGTTCGTTGACACGGCCTGATGCGCTTTCAATACTGACTCCTCATTCGCTGACGAACCGCTATCGTGACCCGAATCCCCGAACGCGCCGGGCATACCCGGCCCCTGTCCCGTCTTGCCCTGTTGCTGCTGGCCACGGCCATCGTGGTGGGCTGTGCCACGCCGCGCCCGGATCCGGAGCCGACCCCGGACGCCGAGGTCCGGCCGGACCTGGCCGAACTGCCTCCCGAGGTACGCGCCAGCCTGCTACTGAGCGAGGCCCGCTCGCGGCCGGAGCCCGACCTGGTGCGCCGCGCCATCGAGGCCGTGCTAGCGCTCGATCCCGCGACGCCGGACCAGCTGGACCGGGCCGAAGCCCTGTGGGCCGAGCTTCCCGACGCCGCGCGTGACACCCAGGAAGCCCGCCTTCTAGGGGCGCGACTCGCAGCAGCGCAACGGGATTGGGAGCTCGCCCGCGAACGACTGGGTGCAGACGACCCGGACGACCCCACGCGATCCCCGGAGGTCTATCGCCAGGGGCTTGCCCTGCACGCCCGGATGCTGGAACAGGAGAGCCAATGGTATCAGGCCCTGGACACCCGGCTGCGCCTGGACCGCCTGCTGATCATGGAGCCCGACACACACGCCGAGAATCAGCAGCGCATATGGGGGCTGCTCGCAGCCCTGCGCCCGGCCCAGCGCGACCGGATCGTGGGCAACCACCCGCCGGATGGGGATGCCTGGGTCAGCCTGTTCCGACTGCTGCGCGCCGCCGATACCGAGGAACAGGCGCACCTGGCCGCCGGATTGTGGCGCGAGCGCCATCCCGCGCATCCGGCCAACAGCCTGCTGCCGGAACTCGTCGCCAGCCACCCGCTGATCGCGGACGCGCCTGGGGACACCCTGGTGCTGCTGCCACTGTCGGGCGACCTGGCCGCACTGGGCAACGCCATACTCGACGGAATCACCCGCGCCTACTACGCGGAGGGTGGCGGCAACGGCCGGCTGATCGTGCGCGACACGCGCGGCGAGCCGGACGGCGCGGCCGCCCTGTACCGGCGTGGCGTGGACTCCGGCGTCGCGCGCATCATCGGTCCGCTGCGGCGTGAGTCGGTAAGCCAGGTGGCCGCTAGCGATCAGACCCTCCCGACCATCCTGCTGAACCGCACGGAAGTCTCGACCCCCAGCGAACTCACAACGCTGGCCTTGAATCCGGAAGAGGATGCCCGTGCGGTGGCCGACCGGGCGGCCCGCGCCGGCTGGCATCACCCGCTGGTGCTCCTGCCGGAAGGGGCCTTCGGCGATCGCGTGGCAAGTGCCTTCCGGGCGGCATTGGCCGACGAGGACCGGCGCCCGCGAGACGTCATTCGCATCCAGCCCAGCGCCGGGGAGCTGAACGCCACCATTGGCAACGCACTCGGCATCCAGCAGAGCGAGGCGCGCATTCGCGATGTGGCACGCCGGACCGGGCTGGAACTGGAAGGCGACCCTCAGGTGCGCGCAGATGTGGACCACATCTTCATTGCCGGCACGGCGCCGCAAGTTCGGCGCATCGTGCCGCATCTCCATTTCCACCGGGCTAGCCAGCTCCCGATGATGGCCACGCCCCATGTCTATTCCGGACGCCCGGATGCCAATCGCGACGCCGATCTTAACGGGATCGTGTTCCCCGATACCCCCCGGCTGTTCGACCGGGTGAGCCCCCTGGCGAACGACGAACAAGCGCGCGACGAGGCACTCCCCCGGTTCGTCGCCCTGGGCATGGACGCGATGCGCCTGAGCCTGCGCCAGGACGGGATTCGCAACGCCCCCCATCATCAGCTAACCGGCGGCGCTGGCACCTGGAGCCTGAACCCCTTCAACCACGAGTGGGTGAGAGAACCGGCCTGGGCACGCTTCGAGGGCGGCGAGCCCCGACGCATCGACGTACACGCCGGAGGGTCCTGAGTGTTTCGCCCGGGTGCCTCGGGGCAGGCCGCCGAGAAGCGAGCCGCGGACTACCTGGAGGCACACGGGCTGCAGATCCGTGCGCGTAACGTCCGCCGGCCTTACGGCGAGCTCGACCTGGTCGCACTCGAGGACGATACCCTGGTGCTGGTGGAAGTACGCAAGCGCAGCCACCCGGGCTTTGGTGGCGGCGCAGAGAGCATCGACCGGCGCAAGCGTGAACGCCTGTTGCGGGTGGCCGAGGCCTATCTGCAGGAAAGCGCCTGGAACGGCCCGGTCCGCTTTGATGTGATGACCCTGGATGGCCAGGACCGGATCGAGTGGCTGCAGGACGCCATCCAGGCATCCACCCCGTGAGCGCCCACCGATGACCCCTCTTGCTCGCGAACTGGAACAGCTCCTGGCGCCCGGCGATCGTCTGCTCGATCCCGCGGACTGCTGGACCTACGGTGCCGACAACTCGAAGCTGCATGCGGTGCCGGACGCCGTCGCCTTCCCACGGGACGCCGATATGGTGCGCGAGCTGGTGCGCCTTTGCCGGCGCCTCGGCGTGGCCCTGACCAGCCGCGGACGCGGCACGGGCACCACCGGTGCCGCGGTCCCGGACCATGGCGGGCTGGTGGTGTCATTCGAGCACATGAACCGCATCCTGGAGGTGGATCCGGACAATCGCTGGCTGATCGCGGAGCCGGGTGCCACCAACGGCGAGATCCAGCAGGCGGCAGGCGCCACGGGCTTCTTCTGGCCGCCGGACCCCACCAGTAGCGCCTATTGCACGCTCGGAGGGAATCTCGCCTATAACTCTGCCGGCCCGCACGCCGTCAAGTATGGCACCCCGCGTGACAACACCCTGGGCCTGTCCGGCGTGGCCGGAACCGGCGAGGCATTCCGCACCGGCGTCCATACCACCAAGGGCGTGGTGGGCTACGACCTCACCCGCCTGCTGATCGGATCCGAAGGGACCCTGGCCGTGCTCACCGAGGCCACGTTGCGCCTGACACCCAAGCCGGAGGCGACTCGGCTGATCCAGGCGGTCTACCGTGACGTCGGCGCCGCGGCCCGGGCCGTGTCCCGGCTGATGGCGCGCGCCGAGGTCCCGTCGGCGCTGGAGTTCATGGACCATTCCGCGATCACGATGATCCGCGCCTACGCGCCGGATTGCCCCCTGCCCGCCGCTGCCGGCGCGATCCTAATGATCGAGACCGATGGCACCGAGGCCGGCATCGAGGCCACCACTGCCGGCATCCGGCGCGCGGCCGAGGGCGAAGGCTGCGTGCAGACCCTCAGCGCCGACACCCCGGAAGAGGCCCAGGCGCTCTGGGCCGTGCGCAAGGCCCTGTCACCGGCGTTACGCACGGTGGCGCCGAAAAAGATCAACGAAGACGTGGTCGTGCCGGTCTCGCGCATTCCCGACCTAATTGCCGGGCTCGACCGGCTGGCCACGGAACACGCCATCAAGATCGTAAACTTCGGCCATGCCGGCAATGGCAACATCCATGTAAACCTGCTGGTCAACCCGGATGACCCGGCGGAACTCGCGGCGGCCGAGCGCTGCCTGGACGGCGTCTTCACCCTGGTGTTGTCGCTAGGCGGGACGCTCTCGGGCGAACACGGCATCGGGCTGGTGAAGCGACCCTATATCAGCCGGGAACTGGACCCCGTGGCACTGGGACTGATGGCCGGCATCAAGCGAACGTTCGACCCGGACAACATCCTGAACCCGGGCAAGGCGCCCGGACCCGCCTAGCCAGGTACCGGGCAAGGGAATCCCCTCCCCAGCAGGGCCCGGAAAAGAAAGGTTCATCGAGCATTACCGGGGAAGGCTGCGCGGATTTTGAGGAAGAAGTATTCCTGGTCGCGATAGCCATAGGCCCGACGCTTGATGACCTTGATCGTGTTGTTAATGCCCTCGACGACGCTGGTGTTCAGCCGGTGGCGGCAGCGCGAGACGATGCCGGGCAGGTAGGGCTCCAGCAGGCGTGCGAAGCGCTGCAGGGCCTGGATTCCGCTCTCGTGCGCTTGCTGCACCCATTGCCGCCACGCCTGGTGCGTCCGCTCGGGGCTGCGCTGGAACCACAGTCTCTTGAGT
>NZ_KB905120.1:0-30846 GCF_000377825.1 Thioalkalivibrio sp. AKL9
CCTGGCAACGCGCGAGGACATTCGGGCATGGACCGTGGGCAATCTGTTGCTGGAGCTTCCGCGGTGCACCCGCCGTGTTCGGCTTCTGTCACCCCCGCAGGGGCAGTCACCCGTCGGCTGTGAATGGATTGTTTCCGCCCGCGACCTGAAGCACTGGCTGGAAGAACGTGACCCGCCTGTAGTCGCGGCAAGACCGGACGGGACTCGTCGGGCCTTTCGGTTATGGCTGCAGGCCGCGGACGATCGTGTCGACGCCATCATCGATCTCCCGGACGCGTTTTGGTCCGAACTGCGCGGTCGGTTCACGCAAATGGTTTCGGCGATCGCGGGAGAGCTTCGCTGTGTGCAATGCGATGATGTCGTGACGTGCCCGGAAGAAGTGTGCGGCGACAAAACCCACGACGGGGCCTTCACCGTCTGGGCGACGCAGACCCGATGTGTGCGAGGGCATGACCTGTTCAGCGAGGCGCACGCGACCGAGCTTTATTTCGGGGGACGGACGAGTCGTGACTCGGCCTCTCCATCAAGTCGCAGGCAACAGGCTAGGGCCTGAACGAAACAGGGGAAGAGATAGTGATCAGCGGGAAACTGGCAGGGCTGATGTTGGGCGGCATGTTCCTGGTCGGGTGCACCACGACGCCTGTCAGCCTGGATCCTGCGCAGGGCAGTGACACGGTTGGCGTCGGTTCGGCGAATGTCGAGATGGGTTCCGTTACGGACAGCCGGCAACACGGCTCGAACTGGCTGGGGGCCATTCGGGGTGGTTTCGGGAATCCATTGCAGACGCTCGAGACCGAGGAGCCGGTATCCGAGGTGGTTCGCGGACAGTTCATCACGGGGCTGGAACAGCGCGGCATGCTGGCGCAGGAAGGAGAGGGGGATTTCATCCTGGAGGTCGATATCGAGCAACTGGATTCGAACCAGGTGATGCGGCGCGAGGCGCATTCGAGACTGGATGTCGCGCTGATCGACCAGGGCTCGCGCCAGACCGCCTACGAAGATTCCGTGCGCTCGAGCAACATCGAGGGCGGTGCCGGGGGCGGCGTCTTCGCATCCATCGAGAAGCTGGAAGAGATCCTCACGCGGACCCTCTGGGAGACCATCGACGAGGCTTTGGACGACGAGCGTCTGCACCAGGCCATCGCCGTCGGCCCCACGGCGGCTCAGCCATCCAGCGAGTTGGAGGCGGATATTGAGGCCCTCCGGCGGCTTCGAGACCGTGGCGTGATTACGGAAGACGAATACCGCGAGCGCGTACTCGATTTGGTGGACTAATGATGCAGGTTTACCTGTCAGGTCTCGCCTGATTGGATTCGGGAGATTCCAGTCTCCAAACCAACGGGGCGCGGGAGATGATTCCGTTTGGCGTAGGCGTGTGCGTATGCCAATGGATTCGGGGTAGGCGCGCCGAGCTTCGTAACGATGAACTGGAATGCCGCGAGGCGCAGTACAAGGAGGATCTATGTCCTACGACCACCTGAAGGCTAGGCAAAGGGCCGAACGGCACGAACACGCTGGAGGAATCGCCTTGCGTATCCACCGAGCGCTGAGCTGGCTCAAGCGGTCTGAGATGTGCGATGACGAGGATGGACGGTTTATCTTCTTATGGATTGCATTTAATTCCGCCTACGCCAACGACCTCGGTGAGCAGCGTGTTGCTGAGAGTCGGCTATTGCGGGATTTCCTGAGTCGCTTGAGCGACTTGGACTGTGGAAAGCGGCTGTATGGGTTGGTCTGGCGGCAGTATTCCGAATCCATAAGGGTCTTGCTGAATAACCAGTATGTGTTCCAGCCCTATTGGGACTGCCAACACCGTCTCGAGGGAAGCCAAGAGTGGAAGGAAAGTTTCGCCGCAGCCCGACGGGCGGCGCACGCGGCAATCGCTGAACAGGATACAGGTACCGTTCTCGCGATCGTCTTCCAGCGTCTCTACACTCTAAGGAATCAGTTGGTTCATGGCGGGGCGACCTGGGGTAGCTCCGTTAACCGAGAGCAGCTCAGGGATGCCAACCGGATCATGGGGGACTTAGTTCCGGCGGTCATCGAAATCATGCTGGATAACGCGCACGAGCATTGGGGGGATGCTTGCTATCCCGTTCATTGAACGTGCCGTCGATCGTGGCGCGAGGTTTCCCTTCTGGCCCTTGTTGTTCGGCAAACGGTGTCGGTGGGGCGCTACCCCGATGGGGGCTCCTGCCACAGGGCTGGTGTGTTCACACAACCGAAAGGCGCCCCTGTAACCCCAAAAAACGGCGGTTACAGGGGGTATACCAGGCCCACACTGGCCCGATGTCGCCTTAAGAGCGAGGTGACGGGGCATGGAGCCGAATACGGGGCCATTGCTCAGTGGTCCCCTAAGTGCTGAGTGACGGATAATCCCATTGGTATAGACAATCCGAAGGACCGTGCTATCTTGGAGTCATTCCGCTCCTCTCCTTTTGTAATGAGATGGGCAGGTTAATTTACTATACTAAAGAATCTTCGGGGGGGGTTACTTGGAAAAGATTGCAAACATATTTGACGGAAAGTACTACGTCATACCGCAACATCAAAGGGGATTTAGTTGGGAGACCAAAAACGTAAAGGCGTTGTTCGGCGACTTAGATCTGGCTAGAGATCAGTCACATTATATGGGGCCCTTGATTGTTGCAAGAACTGATCAAGCAGATTTTCAAGATGATCAACTCGAAACCACCGTTCAATATGAGATCGAGGACGGCCAGCAAAGATTAACTGCTATCGTGATCATGCTCAGCACATTGGCGCGGAGGATTCAGGATCTAGCTGGAGAAAAGGTTCTGGAATCTGAAGAGCTCTGGAGGAAGCTCTTCTATGAGCGACACGGTGCAAAGCATCTAAGGCTGCAAAATTCAAATCCCGTCCTTCATGAGTACCTTCTGGGGATTGTGAACGGAGAATTGAAGCCTGTCCCAAGTGCCGCGCCCCCAATCAGGCGATTGAAAGACGTCGCTGAATTCATCTGGGACTGGTATGCCGATGAACAGTTTTCTTTGAACGCCCTAAAGCATGAGCGACAAAGGATCCTAAATCAAATTAAATTTGTCTGGGTCGATCTAGCGACCGAACGGGTGAACCGCTATCTTGCATTCGACGCTATCAATTCGCGGGGGCTTCCGCTTTCCGAATTCGATAAAATCAAGAACTTCTGCATACTCATTGCGACGCAGCGACAGTTGTCTGACATTGATCCAAATGGAGAGTGGTACAAAGCGATAACCGAGCTTGAGCGGTTTGAGGTTGGAAGTCGGCAAATGGAAGATCTATTTGTCGCAGAGCTGTACTCGGTATTTCACAATATACGAGTCGGGCCTGATGATGTTCATTCCACGTTTGTTAATGAATATAGTCGACTCCTTGAGCCGTCAGGATCGGATTCACTACAGAAGAACTTTGTGGATTTTATTAGAAGATGGGCTGGTTATGCCGCGTCGTTCGCGTTCGTGGCGGGTGATTCTAGAAGGAGCGTCTGCGGTCCGAGCCTGAATGAACATTCGGCACACTGGTTGGAACAGTTAGATCGCCTTAACCTTATGGGTATTAGCCGACCCGTTCTCGCAGCTTGTCATAACCAGGTTGGCGACGGCGATGGCTTCTCGGAGGTTGCTCGGGTGTGCGAGATATACACCTTCAGGATGCATGCGGTGGTCGGGTTTCGCACGGATGCGAAGGCGCCAGACATCGTCAATCTTGCGCATGAGGTGTTGCGGAACAATAGGTCTACGTTTCATGTTCGTGCAGTTCTCTGTGATTTAATGGCGGAGAATGCGCCCATCTCCAATGTGATCTCCCGCATTGGATCAGGGGAGCCAAAATATTATTACGATCGCAAGGTGAAGGGTTGGCAATTCACCTATTATTTCTTATATCAATATGAACTAGCGAATTCGCCTCAAGGTGTTCCCCATGTGAATTGGAAGGCGGGAAAGCAAGAGAGAATCAATACTCAAGAGCATATTTTGCCTCAACAACATCGTGATGGTGGTTATTGGGAAAGTGAGTGGCCAGATGAGGCTGAGGCGGACAAATACAAACATAGGCTGGGAAATCTGGTCCTGACGGCAGATAACCGAGTGCTGGCTAGGAAGCCGATTTGGGAGAAGATCGACGCGGGTAAAGATGTGTATTCTTTTAGCCACTCGCACGCTACAAACGGCGAGAAGAAGGTGAAAGACTTCACCGACGGGCAGCATTGGGGGCCTCGAGAGATCATCGGTAGGGAGTATTCGTTGCTAGAGTTTGCTTGCAGGAGGTGGGCTGTTCCATGTTGTGAAGATGAGAAGGTCGTGGCCTTGCCGGGTGGATTCGATCCAAAGGGTATATTTGGCACCGATTCTATTGGGTATGACTGGGGCGAGGATTGCGTGCAGGGGTTAGAGGGCGCTGAAGAATTCGAAGGAGAAGTGGATGATTCAGAGTTTGGGGTAGAGTGGGGCGTGTGAATGTGGTAAGGGTGTTGTTCCTTACGTCAGTTGAGTGTTTTCTAGGCTGATATTGATGAATTGAGAGCCGGCGTGCACGCGAAGCATGGTGAGTTGCTTGATATGTAGCCGTGCAACGATGATGGCTTGCTGGCGCGGGACGTGTTTTATATGCGGTGGGCACGCTTGATTGAGCGAGTGGGGACGGTCAGTGACGGTGTCGTTTTTGTTGCTTCGTTGTTGGGTAACCGATGATTCTATACCGCACGTGAAGGCGCCCCTGTTTCGTGGCCGGCAGTGTCTGAGTATCGTGGGAGACGGCCCCACGGAGGACGGATAGCATGGCGAGTACGGTCTATTCGACCGCGCACACCACACCCCTTGTCCGGCGGGAGCTGCAGGAAGCGCCGCCGAGCGTGAACGATGCCGAGCTGGCCCGGCGCAACGGCATCACCCGCATGACATTGTACAAGTGCCAATACCGCAAAGGGGGCGAAGACTGCTCGCATTGTCCTCAATGGCATCAAACGACGCTGGCGCGCGGGTTCCTGAACCCGAAGCTGAGGCGGGCGGCGGTGGCACGCTGCCTGCGCCGGCACGGCGTGGACGACCTTCGGCCCTACCGCGCGAACGGGAAGGAGAGCCCGAGGAGCCGCCCCACAAGTTGTTCAAGGGCTACGTGCCAACCTTAGAGCATGTGGACGTGAAGCACCTGGCTCAGATGGCTGACCCCGCCTCACGTGGTTGCCTGTTCGTGACCATAGACCGCGCCAGCAGCCGGGTCTCCCTGGTGGTGCCACGGACGAAGAGCGCCGAAGCCCCCGCGCGGCCTTCTGAAGACGCTTCTCGAGAAAGGGCTGGTTTATATCATCAACTTCGTCACGCACAACGGAAGGGAGTTCGCGGACCGCTACGCCGCGCGCGAGCCGCCAGGCCATGACTCCTTCGACCGGTTTTGTGCCGAGCACTGGAGCGAGCACCGCCTGGTGCGGCCCAAGACCACGGGCATGGTGCAACGCTTCAGCGGACGCGTCGCGGACCTACTACGAGCCGCCACTTCAACTCCGGTCAGAACCTGGACGAAGCCCTGCGGCACTACCAGCGGGTGTCCAACCAACATATCGGCTAGAAGAAGCTGGGACACTGCACGTCGATGGAAACCCTCAAGCCCTGTCAGGACGAACGCCTCCGCTGATTCGAAAAGGTGCGCATGCCCAAGAGAGACCTGACATTCGGCGATTCGGATAGGCCGGGCGATGCGCGCGACTGCGCCACCCGACCGGCTAATGATCTTGGCGCCTTGACCGACGTGCACCGTATGAAGTCAACTAAGGCTCTACAACAAGGCCAACGGAAAGATATGGGGCTCAGAGAGGTTCTCACACGCGCGACTTATAGTACGGAAGAGTCGTCACTTTTGAATGAATTCTACATTCCCGCTCTGAGCCAGTCGGTTCGGTACGACCGTGCCGTAGGGTACTTTTCTGCCGGGATGCTCTCGTTTGCCGCGCAAGGTTTAAGCTCCTTCGTGAAGAGGGAGGGAAAAATGCGATTATTAGTAGGGGAGCCTCTCGATCCCGAAGAGTATGAGGCCGTTAAAAAGGGGCATGAACTACAGAAGATCCATCAGCGTATCGCTGCCAACACGAAAATGGTGATGGACAACGCAGAAGGCGCCCTGCTTAAAGACCGGCTCAAGCTCTTGAGCTGGCTTGTGGCCGCTGGGAGGCTTCAAATAAAAATTGGGCTGACTGTCCGGGGCCTTTATCACGAGAAGATCGGAATCCTAGAAGACGATCAGGGCAATAGTATCGTATTTCAGGGATCGGCCAACGAGACCGTAGCGGCATTGTCCCCGGACTTTAATTTTGAATCTGTCGCGGTTTACCCAAGTTGGAAGCCAGAGATCTATGCAGAGTATGGGCGACCATATGCAAGTCGCTTCGAGAGGTTGTGGAATGGCACGGCACGGGGCGTCACTACCCTAGAGCTTCCCTCCGCGGCATACGAGTCAATTAAGAGTTATTACACGAAAAATGTGCCGCCTGAAAGTCGCGAACGAGAACATTCTATAATCGAATCCGAAAAGCACGTAGGCGATGAGTTTCCCAAGATCCCCGAATTTATTGGTGGACGTGATTACGATCTCATGTCGCACCAACGGACAGCACTTGACGAGTGGAAAGCACATGACTACTTAGGCATCCTCGCGCTGGCCACTGGGGCAGGGAAGACCATCACCGCGTTGCATGCAGCCGCCAAGCTCGCAGATTACCACAAAAGCGCTGGTGGTAAATTCATCCTGATCGTCGGTGTTCCCTACCAGGTCCTCGCCGATCAGTGGTGCGACGTGATGGCTCTATATAATATAAATCCTATTCGTTGTTACCGCAATCAAGAGCTGTGGCGCACCGAACTTGATGAGGCGATCTCCGATCTTACCTTGTCTCGCGATGCGCGGTTTCTGGCGGCCGTCGTCGTAAACGCTACCCTGGCGCGCGATGAATTCATGTCTCAGCTTCGACGCGTTAACGGTAATAATCTTCTGTTTATAGGTGATGAGTGCCACCACCACGCTGCAGACTCGCTATTGGAAAAATTGCCGGAGGCTCGTTATCGCCTTGGCCTATCAGCAACACCCTGGTCCTTCAATGAAGCTGAACGGAAGGCAAGGCTCAAGAGATATTACGGAGGTGTTATAGCGACTTATTCTTTAGAACGCGCCCTACGGGATCAAGTACTAACGCCGTACGAATATCACTTTCATCGCGTTACATTAAATGACCAAGAGATGGATGAGTACGAGCGACTTAGTGCCGAGATCGCACCAATTATCGCGGCAAAAGAAAAAGGTGCGCGCGTGAACGAAGAGAAGCTCATGCACTTGTTTATGGCTCGGGCAAGAGTTTTAGGATCGGCCAGGGCGAAGTTTGAGCGCCTAAAAGAGCTAGTCGTTGAAATGGGTGTGATGAGGCACAGCCTATTCTACTGCGGGGATGGCTCTACGGACAACGATTCAGGGAATGGTAGCTTACGGGACGTTGAGCGCGTGGCAGAGGTATTGGGCGAGAATGGTTGGAGATCCTCACGATTTACGGCCCAAGAATCTCACGCTGAACGTATCCGCGTTATGGAGAATTTTAGGTACGGAGACATCGATGCGGTGGTGGCCATTCGAGTGTTGGACGAGGGATTCGATATGCCGGAATGTCGACACGCATTCTTACTAGGCAGCTCGCGAAACGATCGGCAGTTTATTCAGCGGCGTGGTCGCATCTTACGGCGGGCGGAGGGTAAGGACTCTGCGGTAATTCACGACTTCGCGGTAATGCCGGGACCCAATCAGGGATCAGGAACGTCCAGTGGGCTTGTCGAACAAGAATTAGAACGAGTGGTGGAATTCAGCAGGTTTTCCAAGAATCATGACGTTCTGTGGCCAGAGATCGAGATGGTGGCGGAGGACTTTAATGTCGACCTAGCTGGTATCTACGAAATAGTTAAGTCGAAAGAGGTGGTGGTCGAATGAACGCAGACGAAGTCAAGGAGTTTCTAGAAACGGTGAGGAAAGATCCGAGTGTAGTTCAATCCGGCCGGGACGAAATTGATGAACTTCTCCTTGGGGTAATTAAGATCGAAAAGAAATACCTATACGGGCTAGAGTCCGCGAGTAAGTCCCGAAGACAAGAAGAGATTCGCAAGTACCTCGACAAAAATATGCATAAGGGTTTGGGGGGGTAAGAATGCTTCTTAAGAGTCTGTCTCTGTATAATTTTCGACAATTTTATGGTGAGAATAGTATTCATTTTGCACGCGACTCCGTGCGGAATGTTACGCTCATTCACGCGGAAAATGGCGTCGGTAAGACGACTCTCTTGAACGCGATCCAATGGTGTCTTTTCGGGAAGCTAAATTCTGACTTTGAACAGCCAGAAGATCTAGTGTCCTACGAAGCAAAGAAAGAAAATCGAAAGACGAGTCGGGTGGAGGTGGAGTTTGAGTACGAGGGAGAAGAGTATCTAGCGCAAAGGCATTTTGAGATCGGCCGAAAAGAAACAAAGTTTAAATTATTCTGGATCCAGAGTCACAATTATAAAGAGGTCCCGAACCCATCGAATTTTGTGAATAGCATCCTGCCAAAAGATATGGCGAACTATTTTTTCTTTCATGGGGAAGGTATATCTTCCATTTCCGATGCGAGGACCGGCGACAAATTTCGACGCGCGGTTCGGGACATCCTTGGATTTACTTTTGCCGAAGCCGCAATTGATGATCTCAAGTCGATTAAAGTGCAGTACGGTAAGAAAGCGAAGGAGCTTGACTTGCGTAATGATGCGCTCCGTCAAGCAGCTGAGAAGAAAATAGAAGCGGAGCAGAAACTTCATGAGATCACAGACGAGCAGGAGAAGGTCAAGGAGGAGCTTCAGAGCCGGCAAGAAGAGCTTGAAGACCTTGAGTCGAAATTGTCGAAAAGTGGCAACGCGGACGTCACCAGAATCAAGCGGGAGCTCGATAACGCTTGCCGCCGGATAGACCGTGATAACCGCGAGCTCTCCTCGTGCTTTGCGGACCGTCAAGCGTTGATTTCAAAGTACGGATGGGCGGTGTTTGGCTCAGGCCTGGCGGGGGAAG
Source organism: Thioalkalivibrio sp. AKL9 (assembly GCF_000377825.1). NCBI lineage: Bacteria > Pseudomonadati > Pseudomonadota > Gammaproteobacteria > Chromatiales > Ectothiorhodospiraceae > Thioalkalivibrio > Thioalkalivibrio sp. AKL9. Next base: position 9,069 of record NZ_KB905120.1, read on the forward strand.
GGCTGGAGTTCATCGATGAATCGACATTGAAGGGCCGAATCCCATCGCCGTATCAGGAAACGTTTGTGCAAGACTTGTTGAACCAGGGGGAATGCATTTGTGGGCGTCCTCTGGAAGGGGGCGGGGAAGCTTATACGAGGGTGGTAAGTTTGTTAGAGACAGCAAATACGGCGTTGATGAGCCAGCGCGTGATGAAGGCGCGTTCGGCTGCGGACAATATGGCTGGTGTAGCTGAGGAGTTCCTTAACAAAGTCGAAGAGATTGAGTCAAAACGAAGAAGGCTAGACAAAGATTTAGCGGGAGCGGAACAGGTTAGAAACGAATTAGAAGAAGAGCTCGACGCCGTCGATGAAAGTGAGATTCAGCGCATGAACGAGGCGAGGAGAAAAGCGCAAAGTAAGCGCGACGAGTCGTTAAGGGAAGACGAACGATTGAATGTTCGGAAAAAGCAACGAGAGCGAGAATTTGAGCAAGCGAATAGGGAACTCCAAGCGAGGGGCGGGGGAGATGAGCAGCTTGAACGTCTTTCAGCAATACAGGAGCTCATCGAAAACATGATGATTCGCTGTAGGAAGAGGTTAGACGAGTTTGAGGAGAGCGCCAGAGGAACGATTGCAAAAACTGTCGATAGGTTCCTGGAACGATTTTCGAGAGATGACTATTCTGTCCGGGTGAATAGTGCGTTTGAGTTTGTCTTAGTTCGCCGTTCGGATGGGGGGATTGTGCCGAAAAGTAAAGGCGAAAATTTGCTTCTTAATCTTGCATTTGTTTCGGCGCTTATCGATATGGCTTACAAGCGCGAGAAGGCTAGCGGAGACTTTTTGGTGCAAGGGACGGTGGCGCCGTTCGTGATTGATGCGCCCTTTGGGGAGTTGGATGATACCTATAGGGCCGCAACCGCGGAGTTTCTTCCGCAAACGGCCAAGCAACTAGTTTTACTGCTGTCGTCCTCGCACTGGAAGGGTACAGTGGATGATGCGATTCGTGAGAAAGTTGGGGCAGAATATGTTTTGGTGTCGCACAAGCGTGTCGAACAAGGAGACAAACCAAAAGATTTGCTTCATATTCATGGTCACGAATACGCTCAGTCGATCTATGGCGCCGAGCGTGATTGCACGGAAGTGACGGAGGTGTTGTAAATGGCGACGGTATACATTCCAGCAGAATATAAAGAGATTGCAGAACGTCTTGCGCGCGAGGATACGCGATATGGTCGGCGTCCGATTTTCGCGACATATATGCAGCTCATGGTCTTCGCAGCGATGGTTGGATACAGCGAGAGAAAGGGCAGGCGAGAGCTCGAGAGTAAGGAGCGGGGATCGGAAGTCGAAGAGCGCGTGTTTGTTAATGAACGCTTCGATGGCTTGGCCTATTTATTGGCATTGCACGAGTACAAGGATGGCGATATATTGCGTGATTCTCGTGACGCCGAATGTTGGCGAGTTATTGAGGGGTACGCGGCTAACGGTTTTGAATGTATAAAGGATTGGTTGCTGGATTCGGCGACCGATATCGATGGTGTTGACACGTTACTGGCTCGGATGAAGGAAAAGGCAGCAGATCATGTCGCCGATGAGACAGAGCGTCTCCATCCTGACGTGGAATTCTAGAGGTAATGAGCGGCGATTCGCGTTGGGGGTCGGCAGTGAGTGGCAGAACGATGAGGGAGGGTCGAGTCGGCTGCAACAGGGGCGTGCATAATTAGAGATTTACGGGAGTGCTGTATCTGTCGGTATTGGACGGGCAGAACAACCAGCAGGCAATCGTGGGAAAAGGTTTCGGCTTAATCCTGCAAGCGCTGGACGGTGAGTTTTTGGACTTCCGTCAACGTCGGGAGGAATGGGGTGCCGGGACTCCTCGGAGCTTAATGCCGTCGGAGTGGCCGGTGAGTACGGTTTGCAGCGGTTTTTCCGGCTGGATTAATCCGGGTTCCACGCTCCGCGGGTCGGCCCGATTGGTTTTCGTAAGCCAGACGAACTTGGGGCCACAGTCCAGCCGGAGTGGCTGCGGAAGGCTTCGCGAGGCTGCGATTCGTTCTAGGATCCGGATTAGGCGTATGGCTGGGAGATTCCGATCGATCGCCAGCGCCACCGCGTCCCGGTTGAAGTCGTCCATAACGTTGAAGGTGCGGAAACGCTGTCCTTCCCATCGCGCAGCCGACATGAAGTCTGCTGGCGAGCACGTATACGGAAGCTCCGTTGGCGGCAGGGGTCGGGGTCCCGTGGAAAGTAGCAATTGTTCTTGCGCCGCACGTTCAGCGTCAGGGCACAGGACAACCGGCACACCCGCTTGTGGGTCTTGGGCAGCCCCCGACCGCCCGCTAAGGTAGAACAGCTTGCCAAAGCTCCGCTCCGGATGGGGGGCTGCTTGTTCAGGCTACCGTGGGGGCGTTGCCAGTTGTAGTCGTGGATCTACCGGGGCAGGTGGCGTTTGCGTTCCTCCGACGTGGGATAGGTGAAGGCATAGGCTCACTCGCGCAGTGCGGTCTGGGTGAAGCGCTCGGCCTTGCCGTTGGTTCGCGGCGTGTAGGGCCGGGTGCCCTGTCTGTCAACCTGAAGCCATACAGCCCTTGTATGGGTTAACGTAGATTTCAGGGTCATGACAGCAGGAGCCGACTGATGCCGAAGGCACCGAGTGAGTTACCCGAGTCTCAGGTGAGCCCGGACCCGAAACAAGAGCGGCGGACACGCCGCCGTTTTACCGCCGAGTACAAGTTGCAGATCATCGCCGAGGCCGACCAGTGCCAGCGGGGCGAGGTGGGCCAGCTACTGCGACGCGAGGGTCTGTACAGCAGCCAGCTCAACCAGTGGCGCCGCGAACGGGCCGCTGGTGGTCCGGAAGGGCTCTCCAAGTCTGCTCCCGGTCCGGCCGCAAGCACGACCCCGGAGCAGCGGCGCATCGAGCAGCTGGAAAAGGAGAATGCCAAGCTGAGCAAGCGTCTGCAGACCGCCGAGGCATGCATTGATCTGCAAAAAAAAACGTTGTCACTGCTCGATCACGTGAACAATGGGAGCTCTGTGTGAACCAGGTCGTCACCGAACGGCCCGAGGGCCTGTCCGTGACGGCGGCCTGCCGGGCCCTCGGGCTCAATCGCAGCACGGTCTACGCGCGCCAGCGGGAGGGGCTCAGTGAAGAGCAGCGGGCCGCCAACCGCTCCCGCAAGGAATTCGTGCAACCGCGCGCCCTGAGCGCCGAGGAGCGCCAACGTGCCCGGGACGTGCTGTACAGCGAGGCGTATCAGGACCAGCCGCCGGATGAGATCTACTGTGACCTGCTGGAGCAGGGTGAGTACATCGGCTCCGTGCGCACGCTCTACCGCATTTTGGCCGAGGACAGGGCCACCCGGGAGCGTCGTAACCAGCGGCCGGCTCAGCACCACGCCATCCCGCGCCTGCTGGCCAAGGCCCCCAATCAAGTGTGGACCTGGGACATCTCGAAGCTCCCGACCACGGGCCAGGGCCCCTACCTGTCTCTCTACGTGGTCATGGACTTGTACAGCCGCTACGTGCTCGCCTGGATGGTCTCACGCAAAGAGAACAGCACCCTGGCTCAGCAACTGATGAGCGAGGCGGCCGCCCGCTACGCCATTGCCCAGGGTTCGCTCACCCTGCATCAGGACCGGGGAGCCCCCATGACCGCCCATGGCTATCTCGATCTGATGCATGAGCTGGGCATCGTGTGCAGCCACAGCCGCCCGCGCACCAGCAACGACAATGCCTTCAGCGAGGGCCAGTTCAAGACGCTGAAGTACCAGCCGGACTATCCGGGCCGGTTCGAAAACGCGTCCCACGCCCGTCAGTGGTGCGAGGCGTACTTCGACTGGTACAACTTCCAACATCACCACAGCGGCATCGGCGGCTACACCCCGGAGCAGGTCTTCACCGGACGCTTCGAGCTCGTCCATGCGCAGCGCCAGCAGGCGCTAGACGCCCAATACCGCCGTCACCCCGAGCGCTTCGTCCAGGGCGCCCCAGTCGCCCCACGACCACCCGAGTGGGTGACCATCAACCCGGTAACGCCCGAAGCGGCTGACACCGGTGAGTCGTTAGGCGTGAACTTCCCAACCCTGAGCGCCGCCAGGGCACGGGTAGACAATACGTTATCCTCCGCGTGACGTGTTCAAAACAGGTTGACAGGTTCCGGGACCGGCGCTGGCCAGCGTCCTGGCGCAGCCCGACGTCCATGGGGCGTCGGTCGAGGGCGCAGCACGCCTGATGGAGCGCCTCGATGGCCCCGCGGCGGCTCGGCGGCTGCTGGAACGCCACCAAAAGAGCCTGTCGGCGCCGGGCCTGCTATGGCTCGCTCGCGAATGGCGGCGAGAGGGGCGATTCGACCAGGCGGTGCCCGTTTGGGAAGCGCTGGCCGAGCGGGGCGTTCAGGAGGCACTGGAGGCACTGGCCAAGTTCCACGAACACCAGCGTCGGGACTGGGAGCGGGCGCTCGCGTACGCGGAACGCCTGAAGCCTGGACCGAATGCAGAATCCCGCCGCCTTCGGTTGCGCGCTCGGGGCGCGATCACAAATGGCTGGGATTGAATAGAAGACCTCTGCATGCCGAAACCCCCTGTTTGGCATAAAACCCCGGCCACGCTGTTGAGTAGCGAGGCCAGGGAGGATTGTGTCCGCGCTCTACGGGGTGCGACTCCAAGAGCGACGAATCTGGCTTTGTATGTTTCGTATTGCCCGGGAATCACTGGGGCTCTTGGCGATCACGACCAAATTTCCGTTGGGAAGATGGAGCTTCCCATGTTTCTTCCCGTTACGATATGTAGCACCGATCTTGATACACTTTTTTAAATAATCGTTGACGTCCTTGTTGTTAGTCATCTGTCTCATTAAGGTCACGCGGGAACCTGATTGTTCTTGCATGTACCCGGAACACGGCATGCGCACGCCGACGGAACATGACAAGCGTGCCCCGCGCAACGTGTGGCCGCGAGCCGGTCTTCGGGGTAGGGCCCGAAATGAGTTTCGTACGCGGAAACGGTCCGGGAGAACGCAGCGTCCAGGTCGCGGCGCGCTGCAGCCGATCCAAGCCCGAGATACGGGTAGTGGTGGAGGTACCCTCCAAAAACCTTCTGGCAGTCATCCTGATACGCCATAGTGTCGAGAATGTGATTGTGCCAAAACTCGTCAACGAGACGGCTCGGCACTACATCTAAATGAGGTTCGAGAAGGCACAGCGTAAGGAAGCGCCGGTACTCCTGTTCGGCAAATTCAAGGGTCGATTCGCTCCAGTTGTTTCCCTCATGGGGGTCGCGCATCTTGTTCTTGATACCAGAGAAATCAAGGTTCTGCACCCAGGGATCTAACATGATCGTTCTCCGTTTTTCGATTTCAGGTTTTCAATTATTAGCGTTCGTTCAATTATGGGCCAAGGGTGATGGTGGTGTTTCTCTCCTTTTTCGCTCTGGGGTGGGGTGTTTGTAAGGCCTATTTCTAGGTCGGCGAATTCATTTTTCTTTTTTAAAGTAAGTTTGAGAACCGGGGAGTTGTGGCTCGGGTCGATTGTGTAGGTCCAACCGTTCTCTTCCTGCTGATGCAGCCAGGACTCGAGTTTCGGAAGCAGGTCGTCGCAGATCTGGTGGGCAAGGGGATGTCGGAGACTTACACGGGGACCCTTGATGACGCAGGCATCAAAGAACGGGGCGTCGAGCCGGTTCGATTCCGGTAGGTCGAGAGTGGTCGGTGTTTGACCAAGAACGTTGAAAACGAGACTCAAGGGCGCACAAACGGGATCAGGCTGTTCAGGGTCAGTGATCGTCCAGGAGTATCGTTGCAGCAAGTCCCTAATGAAGATATCCAGCATCTTCCGATCACGGGATAGGAGATTCGGGAAACGGATACCGTTGGGGCCCTCTTGGGTGGCAGGAAGGCAGCGACGGATCTCGATCCAATGTGGGGACGAAGCAGTCGCGGTGAAAATAAGCAGTCGAATTCCACTGGCATCGCGGTTTATTGGTTCGATGTGAATTCTGGGTATGGCCGTGGAACTTACCTTCTTCAGTAGCGGTTCAACCCCGCTGTTCAGAAGGTTTACTGTGCCAAGGAAAATGCGTCCGGGTTCCTCCATCCAAGGGGCCAAGAGAAACCAGTGTCCATCGACGGATAAGCTCTCGGGGTGGTCGGGAATGGATATCCCCAGTGTGCTCAAGAGCGTATTACGCTCTTCGTTGTGGTCCGCAAGAAGGAATTTTTCGTAATAGGACGCTGCCGCGAATGTTGCGGCACTGATGTCTCCGTCGAGTGCATGGTCAAGCCAAAACAAGTCGCTGCGTTCGGGGTCTTCTTCCTGCAAGGCCTTAACCCGTGCGAGCCAGGTGTCGTCTTGCATGCCATGCTCGATTGCGACTCGAATCCGCCCGGCCAAACGACCGAAGGTTCCACGAGATGAATGCTTTAGATGGGCTCCCTGGATGTCGTCGATGTCGACCCCAAAGTACCTCGCAATCCGCTCCGCTACCTTTGGCGTCACTCGTCCGGTTCGCTCGATCCGTTGGTACGTTGTTTCGCGACTACGCTGTTGTTCCGCGGTCATTTTTTCTTCGGCGATTGACGAGGTATCCAATGCCACTCGGCGTTGGGTGACGCCCTCCATCTGGCGGAGTTCTCGGAGCCGTTGGGTGTCGAGTCGAATCCCTTTGGGCATGGTTTGCGGTCCTGGTGACTGGTCTGTTGAACGAAAGATAGGCGCGTGAAAAACCTGTGTCAATTGGCAGCAACACATCGTTTAAGATTTTTTCTGTCCTAGACGCTGGTCTCGCGAATAGAGCAGCGCTCTCAGAACTCTCGATGCGTTCGAGGTAAAGGCCTACGCTAGGGTTTGGAGGTCCCTCGTCTGCGGAGGGGCATGCGATTATGGTCGTCGCTGAACCGGGGGCCAGTCCGTCATTTGCGCTGGATGTATGAGGAGCTAACGACTTGTGCGGACGATTCGCGCGCTACTCGGCCACCAGTGAACTGGCCTGGCGATACTTTGAGATCCGGATTGAGGTGGGCTTGGATGCCCCTCGGTACAACGTTGCCCCGGGCACCGATGTCGAAGTCTTTCGGGCGGGGGAGGAAACACCGGCCGCGTTTCAGCCGATGCATTGGGGGTTCCGGCCCAAACGGGTAACGGATGGGCCGCAGCCCATCAACGCCCGCGCCGAGAAGGTCGCGAGCAGTCCGTATTTCCGCAGTGCCTTCGCGCATCGGCGCTGCATCGTCCCGGCGGATGGCTGGTACGAGTGGCAAAAGACCGAACAGGGCAAGCAGCCGCATTTCATTACGCTGACCGACAACGCGCCGCAGGACGTGCTCTTGTTGGCCGGCATCTGGGAACCGACCACCGACGGCGGGGCCTGCTGCGCGATCATCACCGAGCCTGCGTCCGAGCACCTGGCGCAGATCCACGACCGGCAGCCACTCGCGCTCGACGCCGAATGCCGATGGGATTGGCTCGATCCCGAGATCACCGACCGCGAGCAGGTCCGCCATATCACTCTCCGTATGCCGCCTTCCGCTTTGCGGGCGTATCCAGTTTCCACCCGAGTGAATCGGCCGGCGAATGATGATCGGTCGTTGCTTGATCCCGTAGACCGGGCTTAATCAACCGTTTGCCTGCCCGAGGCCCGTCGCTGGGGGGCATCTCCCAGCCGTTGTCTTTCTCTGGATGTTGCAGGAGCAGAGCATCCCGAAGCGTTCGTCCAAGTCCGAGTGAATCAGCGAGAGCCCCAGGCTTGATGCAAAGATACAAAAATTTGTATAGGCTATGAGTATGTCCGGTTCAGGCCCCAAGCCGGTCGTGTTCCGAGCGACGGCACTGGACGATTTCCGTGCTTTCCCCTTGTCGGCAAGAAGGGAGGCCGGGCACCAGATCGACCAAATCCAGCATGGAGGAGACCCCGACGACTGGAAGCCGATACAGTCCGTGGGGAAGGGTGTCAGAGAAATCCGGGTCCGAGACGAGGCCGGAGCATTTCGGGTCCTCTATGTCGCCAAGTTCGGGGTGCGGTTTACGTGCTGCATTGCTTCTGGAAGAAGACACAAAAGACCCGCAAGAGCGATCTGGAGTTAGCCGCTCAGCGTTATCGCGATTTGCTGCAGGAGATAGGCCAATGACCGAGCACCGATTCAACAGTGTGTGGGATGCGATTGAGAACACCCCGGAAGAAGCGGAGAACCTGAAGCTGCGTTCCGCTCTGATGAGGGCCCTCAAGGACCATCTCGTTGGCTCGGAAATGAAACAGGGCGAGGCCGCGAAACTCTTCGGAGTCACGCAGCCGCGAGTTTCTGATCTGATGCGAGGAAAGATCGACGTGTTTAGCCTCGATGCCCTGGTGAACATGGCAGCGGCCGCCGGCTTGCACGTTGAGTTGCGGGTCCTCGACGCCGCGTAGCTGTGTCCGCCTCTTTTGATCGCAAAAGTTCTAGCGTCGGCCTACCGTGTTATGGGTGGGTAGTCCAGCGATCCATGGGGTAGGTGGCTCTCGAGACTCCAGTAAGGATGCCGATTGAGTGTTGCTCCCAATCATCGTCGCGATGACCGCTGGGTCGCTCTAGAATCCCGTTTCTGTCCCCATCGCTATCTCCGTGGATATCCTGGAGCGTAATCTGGGGTCCTACGTGCGACACGCCCAGGAGGCAGCATGAGCACCTATATCCTGATCGGTCTCATTGCGGTTGGAACAGCATTAGTTGTGGGCTTGGCGATTTGGCTCGAGCGCCGGCGCTGATCCCCTCTCCGTAACCGCTGTCCCGAGGGTTTCGGGAGACGGTTGGTCGGCTGTGCCGCGAGTTTCTGCGAATCCAGGCGCTCAGTAATCCCGCTCCCGAATCGCTGGCGCCGTGGCCTTGCCCGCCGTCGAACACTGCTTGCTCTGATCCAGACGCTCCCAAACCGGCGGCACGGTTGTACGCTTCAATGGGAGCATCGTTGACTGATAGGGACGGGCTTGCCTCTGCGTCGACATTCTCCCCTGTGACGTTGTGCATGGTCGCTGATCCAGACCTCCGAGAGTGACATTTCGGCAACGTCTGGCTCGTGCGCCATAAAGCGCGTTTAGCTGTCTGGACGAACTCGTACTCCGTAGCAGAGAAGGGGGCGGTCCTAAGTTCGCTTTGGTTTCGCCGTTCTCCGGGGCCTCCTGAATGCATTCGCGCAGGCTTCGAGGATCTCCTTCCGTTCGATAAGCAGACCGCGTTCGAGTGCTTGCGCCACCGGTGCTTGCAACCGGTCCCGCGCGTTGTCCGTCAGTCGGATGAACCCCATCCGGTGGAGGGCGTCGTTCATGGCGGTATCGCGGTCGAGTGTGCCGGCTTCGGCCACCGTGCGAACCAGCGATAGCGTCAGTTCGGTATCAGGGACGTGGTCGAGCTGACGGAGTGCGTCCGGGAGCCCCGTCCAGTCACGCAGGCAGGGCACCGCGAACTGTTCGTCACGGCCAGAGAATTCATCCTCCAGGCGGATCAAGTCCTGCGCACCCAGGGCGGCGCGACGCTCATGGATGCGCGCCTGGATTCGGGAACCTGCCCGGGAAAATCCTGCGGCCTCCAGCAGGCGCCGGGTGAGGATGACGAGGTGAACCGGCCCTTCGGTGTCGACGATCTGCAATAGAGCCCGATCGAGTGCCTCCTGGGGGATGTCGTCGAACCGGTCGTGCCCTGATAGAGCAAGATCATTCGTCTCGGTTTCCCGGTAGGGCTGCGTGTCCCACGTCGTCACCCATTCGCAACCACGGTCACGACAATACGAACGCCACGCCGCGCAGGTCTCATTCGGGCCTGGGGTCTGGATGAAATGCTGGTGCACCCGGGCCAGGGCATCCAGGGCCCCATGGTCTGTTTCGCTCATCGCTCGCCCTCCAGGACAAGCTCCACGCCCATGGCCTCGGCGGTGAGGTCGATCATCGCTTCCTGCAGCAGAGTCTTGGGCCCATCGCGCAGGCAGGCGTCATCCAGGGCCAGCAGGACCTCGCCGCGCCCCTCCGAATCGGCCGTCTGCATGAGGCTCCGGGCCAGGATCGTCACGATCCCCATGGCCGGTTCGATGTCTTCGGGCGGCAGGGGTCCCACCCAGATTCGCCAGTGCTCGGCGGCGGGCTGCATGTCCTCGAACAAGGCCGCCTCAGCCGCTGAAGTCGAGCTATTATCGCTAGACCGCTGTGGCAACGTTGCCGCCCCGCGGCCGAGGGCCAGGAACGCAAAGGCGAGGGCCGCAAGCTGATCCCGGCTGGACCAGCTCGAAGGGTCCACCCCGTGCTCGGCCAGAGCCTGCTCGCCAAGTGCCCGGACTGTGTCCAACTGAAACTGAGGCCGTGCCGCTTCCTCCTCCGCAAGCTGCCGTCGGGCCTGGGCCGCGGTGGCGAGCCGCCCAATCCCGCCGATAAGCCCCGCGAAGAGTCGCAGTACCCCACCGAAGAGCCAGTAAACGCTGGCGAAGAGCGCGAAGATCCCCTGGATGGCGGCTGCGTTGTGCCCGCGCAGTTGAACTCCCGCAATCTTGGCTGACGAGCGCCCCGGCCGGATCCAGTTGAACGAGCCGATTGGGGTTTTGGTGGAGACGGTGACACCCGACTTCGACAGGTTGAACTTGGCCGCATCCGATCCATAGCGTCCGCGCAGGATGAAGCGACCGTTTTGGAAGGCGACCTGGGTGTTTTTCGCCAGTCGCGTAGACACCCGCACGCCGTGGTTGGTATTGCCGGTCAGGTTGATGCCGGCGGCCCGCGTCTGTGCACGCAGCGACAACCCGCCAGTACGACTGGCTCGCAGATAGCGCCCGGTGTGCTCGATGCGCTTCTGCCGGCCGTCGCGGCCTTTTTCGCCAACCTTCAGCATCGTCATGGTCGGCTCCCGTCAGCTCGGGGTCTGGCAACCATGCAGGCTTGCATGCCTGAAGCGCTCAGCCCTGCATTCGGATTTCACTCGCCGTCCTTCTTTTCGCCTTCGTCTTGGTTCGGTTCATACAGCACATCGAACCCGACACCCATCTGGCCGTCGCTGCGTCTCTGCATATTCTCCAGGCGCTGTTGGCGTTCCTGCTCTTCCAGCTCCTTGCCCCGCTCCTGCTCTTTATCGTCCATGTTGCGCTCCATGCTTTGATTCGTGGCGGTGGCGTTTCGTGTGTGGGGGGCGTTCTTCACCCCTGGGCATGCATGCTACCGGCCGGGCGCTAGATGTGGCGATTGAGGGGGCGGCTTTGACCTTGAGGGTCATGGGACGCCGGATTGCGCGGCAGTGATGTCCGGTGGCCGGACCACGATACTGACACGGCCGAGTGCACGGTGACGCGTCAGGGGATGACGCCTGCGTGTGCTATCAACAAAGCGAAGACGCCGTTGACCGGCCGCAATCACGCGCGTGTATCGTCCGGGTTCCATCAAACCAGCAAGAAGAAGGCGGGGCATGCCAACACTCGAAGACCGTTACCGGGGCGCTATGCTGGGACTGGCATGCGGCGACGCACTCGGTACCACCCTGGAGTTCCAGCGTCCCGGCCGTTTCACACCCATTACCGATATGGTCGGAGGTGGACCGTTTGGTCTGCAGCCGGGGCAATGGACGGACGATACCTCGATGGCGATCTGCCTGGCCGAGAGCCTGGTCCACTGCCACGGGTTCGATGCACACGACCAGATGGATCGGTACGTGCGGTGGTGGCGGGAGGGGTACGCGAGCAGTACGGGACGGTGTTTCGATATCGGGAACACGGTGCGCGCGGCACTCCATCGCTATGAGGATTCCGGCGACCCCATGAGCGGCTCGGAAGACCCACAAACCGCCGGCAATGGATCTTTGATGCGGCTGGTGCCGATCCCCCTGTCCTATCGGCGCACACCGGTTCAGGCACACGTGGCGGCGCAGGCGAGTTCGGGAACGACGCATAGTGCACGTGAGTGCCTGGATGCCTGTCGTTTGTGGACGGCCTATACGTTGGCCGCTCTCGAGGGTTGGAGCCGGGAAGAGATCCTGGAACGTCCCTGGCGCGGGCTGCCGGGCTTCGAGGCGCAGGACGCGCTGGCGCCTCGGGTCGAGGCGATTGCGCAGGGGTCATTCCGGCAGAACGATCCGCCCCGCATCCGCGGCACGGGCTATGTGGCCGATAGTCTTGAGGCCGCACTATGGGCCTTTTCCCGAAGCCGCGATTTTCGGGAAGGGGCCCTGATGGCGGCCAACCTGGGCGATGACGCCGACACCACCGCCGCGATCTTCGGCCAGTTGGCCGGGGTCTTCTACGGGGAGGCGGGCATCCCCGAGGAGTGGCGCGCCCGGCTCAGCCAGCACGATCGTCTGGCCGGACTCGGAGATGCATTGTTACAGCTCGCGGATGCGGCCCCTGCGGGGGTGAGCGATGCCCGATCTACGGAGGGCACTGAATGACCACCCAACGGACCAGTGCTAGCCATCCGCTGCAAATTGCCGAGATCCCGCTTGCGGAGGGTGGCGTCATCGGCGTCACGTTCTGCCCCGGCAAGCAACAAATGCAGGCGATGACCGGCCCCTGGGCCCGGGATCTTCAGGCCGATGTGACGCGGATAAAGACCTGGGGTGCGACCGCCGTGGTGACCCTCACCACAATCGATGAATTGGTCGAATTGAGTGTTCCGGGATTGGGCGATTGTGTCAGTGACGCCGGGCTGACCTGGTACCACCTTCCCATCCCCGACATGGCCGCTCCCGATGCGCGGTGGGATGATCGGTGGCAGGCCCTGGCGCCGGAAATCCACCGCTCGCTGTATGTGGGTGGGCGCGTGGTGGTGCATTGCAAAGGCGGTCTGGGCCGGTCCGGCACCGTGGCGGCCCGGCTCCTGATTGATCAGGGCATGCCGCCCGTGGCTGCCATCGAACAGGTCCGTCAGGCGCGACCGGGTGCCATCGAGTCCCATGCGCAGGAGCGCTATCTTGAACGGGTAGCGGTGGGGCAGTACGCGAGCGGGTTCAACGAGACACTCCCAGGGGAGCTTGGTGGATGAGCCGTGCGTGGGTGGTTTGGCTCGGGTGTGCACTGTGGGTGGCCGGCTCACCCGCGCCCGCCGACGGCTACTTCAAGTGCGAAACGCCGCAGGGGGTCGAGTACGCCGATGCCCCCTGTACCGGTGACGCCAAGCGCCGCGACTTTCCGAATCAGGACGAGCGAGAACAACGGCGTGCCGAGCAGCAGCGCTTTGCCGCCTGCTTTCGTCCCTCCCGATCCTTTGAGCCTGGGGACAAGGCGTCGGACCTCGCCGAACTTTGTGGTACGCCACGCAGGGTGCGGCGGCTAACGACCGTTCGCGGTGCCGAAGAGCGATGGGAGTATCGGCAGGGACAGCGCGCGGCGTTCGTATGGGTCGAGGACGGTATTATCACGGCCATCCGCGACTAGGCCGGGTTCGGGTAATCAATCCGCCTTCACGCGGATCAGCACCTCGCCCGGTTCCGGGCGCGAAGCCGGGGGCAGCGGGCGGCCGTCGAGCCGGTAGCCTTCCAGCGCAACCATCAGCGCATCGGCCATCTCGGTCTTGGCTTCATCACGTTCAGCGCCGTCGGTGAGCGCCTCCGGTACGTCACGGCAGGTGGCGAGGTACCGTCCAGCGGCGTCGCGCTCGATGCGGACGGGGTAATGCTGTGCGTTCATCGCAATGCTCCTGGTCTAGCGTCAACAGTCGATAAGGCTGTCTTTCCGGTGACCCACGAGACCGATTTTGAAGGGCGGTCGCGGGACCGGGGAATGAATTCCGTTCCACCCGATACGACACGATACAAAACCTGGGCGACAGAAAACGACGCACTGGGGTGAGATGCTGGGAAGGCATTCAGCCGTAGCACGAGGCCAATGAAGACGAAGCGCCTAGCCCGGGGTGTTGCCCCGCTTGTGCTGGCCTTGCTTGCAGGCTGCATGACTCCGACGCTCCCCTCGGGCAATAGTCACCATGTGGGCCAGCCCTTGATCCGCGAGGCGGATGGCCGGATCACGGGATACGTCGACCAAAAGCGGTTCGGGCCGACGTACATTCGTGCCCCGGACGGACGGATCCTGGGGACGGTAGAAGAGGGACCGGGCGCGGCACCTACGTATATTGGCGGAACGGATAGTCGAATCCTGCGCCAGATCGACTGATTAGGGTGGGCAGGTGGCAAATGCCTGAACCCACGAACGACGGTCCCTGGTTCGGGAGTGGAACGGGGTAGCGCCCCCACGTACGCGGCCGCCTGTGAACCAAGCAGTGGGTTCTCGGATGGCTTCTGGGTGGTTGGAATGGATTCAAGGGGGATGAAGTGGAAGATTTCGAGAGCCGCGTTGTAGAACATGGCGATGGCGGTTGGACGCTATGGGTCCAGCAACCTGGAAGCGGGCCATTCGCTGTTCTTGAGAGCCATCCAGCTACCTCGGCAAGCGAGCGAGGTTTAGCGCGATGTGGCCGCGCCGCCTTGAGTCTCCGACTGGAGGACGACCGTGACGGCCTTGGTGGGTCCATTGCCGAGATCCATGTTCGCGGGCATAAGCCACGCGCCAAGCGCATTCGGTTCCCGCGCGCCCATTCCTCGGAGGTCGCCGGATTTTTTCAGCGAGCGCTCTCCCCGGGGATGATGGGTATCGATGCGGCCGATGTGTTCTCGGTGCTTCCGGCGTCTGGTGGGGTGGGTGTACTGGCCGAGTATCCGGCCCCCAGAGCACAGCGCGATACGGAGGACGTCGAAAGATATCTCACCGCACAGGTGAGCCGGTGTGGTCCGGTGTCCTCGGCTCTGGTGGTGCTTCCGGTGGATGCCACCGTCACTCCGGCAACGGTGGATATGGTTGCGCAATCCGTAACCCGAAACCTTTCCGAAGGATCCGACCTAGTTCTGGCCGCACCGCTGTCGATAACAGGTGGAGAACCGATGACGATTTGCCTCTTTGGGGAATAGCGGCATTCGCGTGCGGTTCGTAGTCCGATGTCAGGGCTCTATTTCCAGGCGTCAGGGATGGTCGCCTTTCTCCTTCAGTCTCTGAATCCCGCCCGCATCCGGGTGATTTTTTCAGACTAGGGAGATCGACATGCAGAAACGGATCATCACGACCGCCGGGCTCATCGCGATTCTGGGCCTCGGCGCCACGGCCGCTCAGGCCTCCGGTTTTGACGGTGGCTACATTGGCGGTCAGGTGGGCGGGGCGTCCTACGACATCGATGCCTCGTTGAGCGGGCTGGGCAGCCTGACCGGTCTCAGCGGAACCGGGGCCGTCGGAGGCCTGTTTGCGGGGTACGGTGGCGTCTCCAGCGGCGGTGTCTACGGTGGCGTGGAGATCGACGCCCAGATCGAGGATGCGGATGCTACGGTGTCGATCGACGGCGAAGGCACTGCGGGTGTCGAGGCCCGTCACAGCTACGGCGTCACCGGACGTATCGGCGGGCTGGTGAGCGACAACGTGCTCGTCTACGGGCTTTTGGGTTACCAGCAAACGGAAGTCCGCAGCAGCGTGCGCGGTCCGGGCTTCGTGAACGGCTCTGATACCGACCGCATCAACGGTCCGAGGATTGGGGCGGGCGTGGAAGTGCAGCGCGATACCGGATGGTTCATGCGGGGCGAGGTGTCTTACACCGCCTACAGCAGCGAGTCGTATGGCGACCTGGAGATCGACCCCGGTGCGACCCGAGTGCAGTTCGGGCTTGGCTACCGGTTCTGACGGATCGAATCGCGCCTTCGTGCGCATGTGGGATGACCGTGCCGAGCGGTATCCGATACCGGGAGGTGGCGTCATTGCCATCTCCCGGTTTTGCGTTGGGGCAGGTCGCCTGTCAGTCTGAACAGGGGGCTGGAGCCTACGCCGGATGAACAGGGAGCCGGAGATGAGTCAGGGCAACGGAATGCGTGCCACGCTGCAGCGGCAGTCCCGCCGTTTGAGCGCACCGGAACTGGTCGAACACCTGCAAATGCACGGATTGTCGAACACCTTGTGCCCACCGAT
Organism: Thioalkalivibrio sp. AKL9; assembly: GCF_000377825.1. Taxonomy (NCBI): domain Bacteria; kingdom Pseudomonadati; phylum Pseudomonadota; class Gammaproteobacteria; order Chromatiales; family Ectothiorhodospiraceae; genus Thioalkalivibrio; species Thioalkalivibrio sp. AKL9. The sequence continues at coordinate 24,981 of NZ_KB905120.1, forward strand.
TGGGATAGGGAGGCGCTGTCCGGCTTCCGTCCGGTGGGCGCGGATGAGCGTGGAAGAGAGTCCAGAGTGAGATGGTCGGTTTTTGAGTCGGGTGGCAGTGTAGGTGGGCAATGAGATTTTTGGCGATTTACTTTCAGGGAGAATTTAAATGAAAGAGATCTGGGATGGATCCATGGATACGGTCTACTACACCAGTGATGAAGCAACGTTGCGCGCCCCATGCAAGGTTACGATTGGGCGCGATCAGATTATCGTCTCATATGATCTTGAAGGGGAGAACTATCAGTATACCGGAACGGCTGATGCTCCTGGTCACTTCATATTGGCTTTGGCGAATAGACCTGGAGAAACTGGAGGAGCAACATTGCACCGATTTCCGAACAGCAAGCTGCTGGAAGGATACTGGGAGGAGGATAGAGTGAAAGGGTTCTGGCGCATCCATCTTGACCAACAATTGGAACCCCTCGGTGGTTAGCTGTTGGTGATCGTATAGCGGGTGTGTGAGGTCGTCCATTCGGACTCAGCATCTGAGTGGAACGATACGGAAGGCGGAGGACGAATGAGCGAGCGATTCCGGGCTGAAAGCCGATATTGAGCAGTCGCATCTGAGAATGGCTTCTATCTGGTCGCCGCTTGATCCACTCGTAGTCGGTTTCGACCTGAACGTTTCGCTGTTGATAATGCGTCGTCGGCCCGAACGAGGAGGTCCTCGAACCCCTCGCCTTCGAGCCGCGTCGCGGCTCCGATCGATACGGTCATCCTGTGCTCGTGGTTCATCCCCGGCACGTCGAGGGTTGGTATTGCCTCGACGATGCGCGCACCGATCTGTTCAGCGCCCAACTGATCGGTTTCCGGCAGGAGCATCACGAACTCTTCGCCGCCGATGCGCCCCATGAGATCGGTATCGCGCAACAGGCGGTCACAGCACTGTGTGAACTGGCGCAGAGCCTCATCACCTTGGGCGTGACCGTACTGGGTGTTGATCGTCTTGAAGTGATCGATGTCGAGGACGAGTAGCGAAAGGGGACGGTGGTGGCGGTGAGCCCGTTCGATTTCATGTTCGGCCTGCTCGAAGAGGGCCCGCCGGTTGGCGATGCCGGTAAGGGGGTCCGTGTAGGCTGCCTCGCGCCAGTACTGTTCGAGTTGCTTGCGCGGCGTGACGTTGACGGCGACCCAGAGGACCACGGGCTTCGGGTGATCGTAGCTGGGCAGCGGCAAGGCGCGCCCCTCAAACCACTGCTCGGCCTGGTGGTGGCCGGTATCCCGAACGGATCGAGGAAGCAGCGTCACATCGGCAACGCGAAGCTGATACTCCAGCGTTTGCATCTCTCCGGTTCGCAGGGCTTGCTGCACGTGGGTCAAACATGCCTCGGCGACCGCTGGCGGAAGGGCATCCGCGAGCGTATAGCCTTCCAGAGACTTGCCGCTCGCATACATGGCCTCATTGGCCCCGCCGAGCACCTTCACATACCGCCCTTCCGCGTCCAGCACGAAGGAAATGTCGGGTAGGGCTTTCAGGAGTGTGAGTAGTTGATCCCTTTCTGCCTTCAGGGCGGCGATAGTGGAAGTTTCCGTCGAATCCTGAATGTCATCCATTTGGCGTCCCTTGGCCTCTGCAATCCGTGCTGCTACGTGTTGGCGGTTTTGGGTCAGGCGAAGCCGGCCCGTCGTGCGCCCGCACCGGGCTTGATGCGATGCTCGGCGACCAGGGCGTTGGCAAGTGCCTGCAACGTGAGGCCCGCGCTTGGCGTGCTCCGGAGCGATTGGCTTCGCACCACCGTCGCGAAGTCGCCAGGAGTGAGGCTGTCGAGCTGGCGTACGATGGCGTGAGCGGTATCGAGCGCGGCACGATCGTCTGCATCGCTCGGCTGGAGTCGCGAGACCAGTTGGTCGAAGAGTTGCGCGCGTTGCTGGTGATCCAGTGGGCGCAATTCCAGCTTGTGGTCGAAGCGGCGCAGGGCGGCCGGGTCCAGGGCTTCGAGGCAGTTGGTGGCGCAGATGAGGATGCCGTCGAAGGCCTCGATCTGGACCAGCAGTTCATTGGTTTGTGTCATCTCCCAGGTCTGGCGGGCCCGGGACCGAGCCGTGAGGAAGCTATCCGCCTCGTCGAGTAACAGAACGGCCCCTTCCTTCCGCGTTTCCCGAAAAGCCTGGGCCAGGTTCTTCTCGGTCACCCCCACGTATGGCGAGATCAGTTCCGAGGCGGTGCGCTTGCGCAGCGGACGGTCGGCGTGTTCGGCAAGATGATGAGCCAGCGCTGTCTTGCCGGTGCCTGGTGGGCCATACGCCAGCAGGGTGCCTTGCCCACCAGCGACCAGGTCCTGGATGACGGCCTCGACCGGCGTGTCGGTATTGAGATATTCGAGGCCGTAATCCAGTGCATCCAGCCCACGGGGCGTGATCATTGGTGGGCGCCCCTGAAGTTCTGCTTGCTGGTCAAGATGATTCGCCATAACCAATTCCGGCGCATCCGGGCCATTACGTAGAAGCCGTGCCACCCGGGCGGCGCGGCTGATCTCGGCAGGGGTCAGGGCGTCTCTCCCGGCCGTGTAATCGAGCCAGGCCTCGGTCACGTCGAGATCTTCACAGGCGCGCGCCAGGAGTGCGCGTCGGACCGAACGTGGTGGGTGCCCTACCTCGAGCGCGTAGTCGAAACGGCGCAGGTACGCTGGGTCCAGTTGATCCCAATGGTTGGTGATCCAAATCGCCGGAACGGGATTTTCCTCCAGCATCTGGTTGGTCCAGGCCTTCCCGCGATTTTTCGAGCGATGGTGGCCGCCAAACTGCGCCGCGTCTGAACTGGCGTCGAACACATCCTCGATTTCGTCGAAGACGATCAAGGCATCCTTGGTACGGCGCAACAGGTACTGGCAGAGCTGGTAGGCGCGTTGCCGACGGTGCGGTTCCATGGGGCTACCGTCGTCATCTTCGTGGTTCACATCCCGTGCGTGTAGCTCGGCTTCGCAGGCGACGCGGCGTGCGATCTGCGTCTTCCCCGTCCCTGGAGGCCCATACAACAAGATGTTGACGCCCTGAACGCCATCCCCGGCCGCCTGCAGGAGCAGCGCCTTGACTCGTTCGATATCGGGTTCGAGGTGTGACAGGGCAAGTTGATTCTCCTCGGGAACGGGCGCGTCACGGAAGAACCCCGCGAAGATGCGGTCGGGGGAGTCCAACGTTCCGAGCAGTTGGGAGGCGAGGCTGTCCAGCAAATCGAACCCGAGATCGCGCCCGTTGGACGACGACACCCTGACAAGGCCAGAACGGACCAGGGTTTCGCTGTGTGAGAGGGCGTTCTGGATATCCCCCGTGGTCCGGTTCAGGGCGAGCGCGACGATTTCTGCCGAGGCCAGGTCGCAGGATTCGCGAACTTCGGATAACAGCTTTTCAAAGCTGTAGTTGGACGTATATAGGGTGAGAAACTCCAGGATTTCGCATTCGGTGTCGTTCAGGCCCAATGGTTCAGCAAGGATCCGGATGTTCCGCGCGATCGCGCGGTCTTGGAGCCGCGATTCATCGGCCTCGAATGCCTGAAGGCGTTCCTGAACGGCTTGCTCCAAGGCCAGATGATCATCCTCGTCTTCTTCGTCGAGGTGTATGCCGATTCCCTTTAGTTCGCCTCTATTTGACAAGGAACCCAGATTGTCGCTCGCATCCCGCGGCAGGGCGGTTGCAAGGATTCGCAGGCTCCACAGAGTTCTCATGTTTCGTACGTCGTTCGAGGGGGATGGACGGCTGGATCGCATGCGGTGCCTGCGTAGGCGACGACGAAGGTTCAAGGGCATGGAGCACTCCTGGATCTAGTGAGGCCCCAGCTTCATCCAGGAAGGCGACAGAGTTTGACGCATGGCAGATTCGGAAGGACCGTCCTTGTTTCTCTATAGGGATGGGCCACGTACTCCTTGGCGAATGCGTGTTGCCCGATCAGTCGCGGACCTCGTAGAGCAGTACGCCTCGAGTATCGCGGACCTGCTTCTGACCCAGGGCGGCGCCTTCGGTGATGTAGCCCTTGCGGTTCCCGTCGGCGTCATAGATGGAGGGCTTGCCGAATCCGGCAGGCACCGTCGCGGCGCACCCTGCCAACAGGCATGCGATTCCGATCACGATCCATCTCATGGCGACCTCCTGATCCGGTGACGTTTTCATCAGTCTGGCACCTTTGTGCGACATGACCTGACGCCCCGATGCGATGTACTGGGAGGAAACGGCACGGCAGGGGGCCGGTTTGCCATGAGGGCGGTGTGGGATAAGGTGGCGGCAAATGCACCGGCATTTAACGGACCGGGCGACAGGAGAGAAGGGATGCCGGAAGGGCAGGGAATGCGCGCCACGCTGCAGCGCCGGATGTTATTGCTGGGGATGATCCCGCGGCAGCCCCGTCGAGTGAGCGCACCGGATCTTGTCGGACGCCTCCAGACACGTGGGCTCTCCACCACGCTGCGTACCATCGAACGGGATCTGGAGGCCCTGTCTGGGTTCCTTCCGCTGGGTCGGGATGAACGGGACCGCCCGTACGGCTGGTACTGGCTGTCCGAGGCGCCGTTGCAAGACGTGCCGGCGATGGATCCGGAAACGGCCCTGACCCTCCAGATCCTGGACGCGCATTCCGCACAACTGCTACCGCCTTCGGCCCGGGCGCGACTCAAGCCGCAGGCTGCCCGCGCCCGGGAAGTCCTGGACTCCGCCGGCGAAGCCTCCGGTCTGAGCCTGTGGCCCGAGCGGGTTCGCATCCTTTCCAACGGTCCGCCGCTCACTCCGCCCGAGATGCCGGACGGCGTGTTCCTGGTCCTGCAGCAGGGCCTGCTGGAACGCCGCTGCCTCGATATCACCTACCGTTCCCGTTCGAAGGGGCGGGTGAAGGATCACCGGATCCATCCGCTGGCACTCGTGTTCCGCGAACCGGTTACCTACTTGCTGGCCACGATGGAACCGCATCAGGATGTCGTGCATCTGGCGGCCCACCGTATCGAGGCCGCGGCCCTGACCGATCAGCCCGCCCGCGATCCCGAGGGCGGGTTCGACCTCGACCAGATCATCCGCAACGGCGCCTTCGACTATCCCGAGGGTGATGTCATCTCCCTGGAACTCCGGGTAAATGCGGACCTTGCCTACCACCTCCACGAGGCCCGCCTGGCGGAAGACCAGCTCATTGAGCGGGGTCCCGACGGCACCTCGCGTGTGACGGCCACCGTGCGCGACACCGCCCGGCTCAAGTGGTGGCTCTTGGGTCTGGGGGCGGGCGTCGAGGTCCTTGGACCCCCGTCACTGCGCGACGCCGTTGCCCAGGAATTGGAATCCGCCCGTCTGGCCTACCGCACCAAGGATCCCGCATGAGAGCCTTCCGTCCCTTGCGCAACAGTTGGGCGCGCTTGTCCGGTCGCAGGCGCCTGGCAACGCGCGAGGACATTCGGGCATGGACCGTGGGCAATCTGTTGCTGGAGCTTCCGCGGTGCACCCGCCGTGTTCGGCTTCTGTCACCCCCGCAGGGGCAGTCACCCGTCGGCTGTGAATGGATTGTTTCCGCCCGCGACCTGAAGCACTGGCTGGAAGAACGTGACCCGCCTGTAGTCGCGGCAAGACCGGACGGGACTCGTCGGGCCTTTCGGTTATGGCTGCAGGCCGCGGACGATCGTGTCGACGCCATCATCGATCTCCCGGACGCGTTTTGGTCCGAACTGCGCGGTCGGTTCACGCAAATGGTTTCGGCGATCGCGGGAGAGCTTCGCTGTGTGCAATGCGATGATGTCGTGACGTGCCCGGAAGAAGTGTGCGGCGACAAAACCCACGACGGGGCCTTCACCGTCTGGGCGACGCAGACCCGATGTGTGCGAGGGCATGACCTGTTCAGCGAGGCGCACGCGACCGA
>NZ_KB905121.1:0-27805 GCF_000377825.1 Thioalkalivibrio sp. AKL9
CCTGATTAGCAACGAGAGTCAGCCAGTCGCAGGGAGCGCTCGGGCACTGGCCGGCAGTGCACGGCGGCGACCAGCAGTCGCGCCGGCAGCGTGGCCAAGTTAAAGCGCCGGTTGAACCGGTAGGCGAATGCTGCAAGGTAACGGACCGCGTACTTGGTGAACGCAAACGCATGGTAACTCCCGCTCAGGCTGGTCTTGAGGTTGCCGAGCACCGTGTTGATCCATTGGAATTCGGGCAGATCCCGGGGTTTGCGCGCAGCCACGACCGTCGGCTGGTGCCGGCAGTCGGCCCTTGCGACTGCGCGGAAGCACGCCAGGCCATCGGAGTGGACCGTGCTTCCCGGAGCCAGATACGCCCGCGCCCATTCGGTAACAGCTTGGAAGCTGAAGCCCGCGACCGGGGTCAGCTTGACCCGCAGGGGATGCCCCGCGTCGTTGAGCGACACCGCCGCCACGAACGGAACCTTGTTCTCCGACCCGCGCCCGGCCTTGCCGCCGGTCCGCTCGCCGCCCAGGTAGGCATCGTCCAGTTGCACGGTGCCGCTGAGCTCATAGCGCGCTTCCCGCTCGGTCATCGCCTGCATCAGCTTGTGCTGCAGTGCCCAGGCCGTGCGGTAGCTCACTCCAAGCTGCCTTTTCAGCGCCAGCGCAGAGAGCCCGGTCTTGGCCTGGCTGAGCAGATGGATGGCCAGAAACCAGGTGGTCAGGGGCAGCTTTGTTCCCTGCATCACGGTGCCGGCGATCAGCGAGGCCTGATGCCGACAGGCATTGCACTGAAACATCTTGCGCGGGCTCCCGTGCAGGACGCAGTGGGCCTGCCCCCCGCACCGCGGACAGCGAAAGCCGTCCGGCCAGCGGGCCCGCTCCAGCGCCGCTTCGCACTGGGCCTCGGTGCCGTACTGGGCGATGAACGCCGGCAACGACATCCCCTGCTGAAACTGAATCCGATTCTGCGCCATGGTGGCACCCTCCGCTCGCTGTGTAGCCTCAGCGTACGCCCGGGGGTGGCTCACCCAGTGAGCCTGGCTGACTCTCGTCGCTAATCAGGAGGAGCGTTGCACAGCCGCTTTTTCGGAATACTTGTCGCGGCCTCGGCACTCTGCGAGCCCTCTGGAGCGCCAGATAGACCAAGCGACTGGCGCGGTGGATGGCGATGCACTGATAGCCGGACGATGGTCGGCCATCTGGGGTATGTGTCTGAGGCCCACGTGCAAAGCCTGGGATAAATTGCCGAAACGGCTCGTGCGTCGTCTCCGCCGCCTCCTCGGGCTACGTCCCCCGCGGGGCTCGCAGTGTGCCCACGCCCTGTCGGGGCGAGAAGTCGGCCAGGGCCGCCCACCGGGTACCAACTCACACGCCACGAACACCAAGCCATCCAGGGACAGCGAGCCAGTTGGGGTCGTTTACCTGGATGGAGCTTCACGCCCCTCTCCCTGCATCTCTGGCGCGCCTCACGCTTCCGAATGACGCGTGCTCGCCGTGATGCCTGCCCACGCCGTTTGCAACCACGCGTGCCCCAACACTTTAGTGCCCTGATCACTCTGCATCTTGGTTGGCAGGCAGCTTATCGATCCAGCGTTCAATGCTGGAGAGGCGCCATCTGACGCACCGAGCGCTGATTCGACGGGGAGCCGGAAAGGCATCGCGCTGGAGCAATCGATAGATCGACGCTCGCGACAGGCGTGTCATGTCGCATACGTCGCGGATGGTGATTAGCGTGTCGATTTGTTTCGTATCCATTTTCGCTTTCCTTTTCGTATCTTTGGGCTTTCCTTGGCTTTCTCGGCTTCTCCCTAGATCTAGGGCTTACCGTTGATACGCGTACTACCGTGCCCGATTTCGATTAATTCTGCACAGGTCGTTTTTCACGTAGTGCGGCTGACGCGCACAGTGGTCTCTGAGAGCCTTCAGTCATTTCGTCTCCTTGGGGTTCTAGACCTTACAAGAAATGGACAGTGATGATTACTCGGATACGTTGGTCTCCTCCATGCCAGACGGGCAGGACGAAACCAACAATCACGAGGGATAGCGATATGAAGACATATAGGTTCCAAACAGCTCCAGCGACTATTGGGATGGGGCCATCCGCCGGATGGTGGCGCAGCTATAGAGTGGCGTTGAGCGATGGCCCGTCGATTTTCATCAACGCCTCATCGAGTCACGATCACATGCTCTATGACCTATCCAGTGGGGTGAGTTCGGGCATTTTCGCGCAACGGATATGCGCACTCCTTGGGCTGGATTATCGGCCCTGCAGTTGCACGGTGCGGAAATTGTGTTCGGGGTCAGCCTCGATGGTGATAGAGGCTTCAGTAATCGAGCATAGGGTCGAACTCGTTGTCAGCGAGATTGATCCGACCTTGGTTTTCGGCGAGACCTACGCACTTTGGGGGTTAGCGGCGGTGATCGCAGAAGTGTACGTGGAGCGGGCCCTCCACGAGATCGGCCAGGAGATTACCAGCATCGGCATGCCTGATGCGGAGGCAAAGGAGATACTGGGATCCGCGCTGGTGGTATGTCTGCGCTCGGTGGCGCGCGAGTGGGAAGGGAGCCCCAGTGGAGATCTGGCCGCTGCTGTGCACTCTGCTGTGACCGGGGATTGGGTGCTCCGCGATGCTATGTCGTCGGTTGCTGCCGATTACGTCCGGGCGCAGCAGGAGCTAATCGATGCAATGGCATGAGGCGGAATGGATATTGGGGTCGCTCGAAGCGTCTTCGGCGGTGGGGATCGACTACGACGGACGAGTGATACACGCCATAGCGGTGATGACTCCGAGTGGGTATGAGTGGTATCGGTACTCGAAGGAACCAAGGATAGAGGATATGCGGCGATGTCTATGGCGGGCTGCCACACGATGGAGCCGACCAGATGTGCCGCGGGACACGATCGATCGGGCGATGTGGTTAGCGGAATACGAATTGGGCCGCGGAATCCATGCGATGCCATTGGCCTATGGCGTCGTTGCCCTCCACCGTCGACTTCTTCTCGCAGAAAGGCCCGCTGAGGTCGAAGGCCTCGGATTGGGTCTTTCGTTCAGGGGAACTGACCCCGGGTTCTGTCCACTGTATTAACTATTTGGAATGATGACCCATCATTCACTTTAGGTTTTGGGCGGACGATCCGTAGCCTAGCCACCCCGAATGTGCTCAACTTCCATGTTTCACTTTAGGCCTAAAGTGAATGATGACCGCTGTGTCATTTCTGTCTGCCGAATCATTCGCGAGGGGCAGGACTTCCATCATTCCATTTAGGGCTAAAGGGAATGATGGAAGTCCTGCCCCTCGCCTGAGAATCATTGTCATGCGAGTTTCGCGCCCGCGAAACCACCGTCGAACCCTCCCGTGGTACCGTCTTTTTGCGCGTCCATTTCTCGCTTTTTAACTCTGCTTTCGAGGGCGCCAGGGTGCCTCGTGTCTTGGTTGGTTTCGCGGCCGCGAAACAGAGGGCTCGCAACCAATTTTGGTGTGGGATCCGACCAGTTTCGCGGCCGCGAAACTCAGACGCAGGCAGGGAACAAATTAGGCCGAGTAACGCCGCATTTGTCCGACGAGTACCCCTTGGATTTGCAGCTGTTCAGGGACGAGGGTGAGCGGAGGATACGCTGGTTTCGCTGCGTGCAGCAGGACCTGTTCTGGCGTTTGCCCGATGCGCGTTAGGGTGGCTTGTTCGACATCGACCAGGGCGACGACGATCTCGCCGTTGCGGGTATGGCTGGGTGCGCAAGAATCACGGGGGGCAGACCTTGACCTTTGCCTCTCCCTTGGTTGGTTGCGTCAAGTTGTGCAGAAGTGAGTCGGCCATGTTCGGTTGGTCGGTACGTCCCGGCGCGATCGAGAGCCTCGATCAGGAGCGATACCTGCTGAATCGAATGCTCCCCACCTGATTGGGCTGCCTGGCGCTACAGGTTGTTCCGGGCGAGCAGTTCGGGGATCTGGCGTTTGAACCGGAAGAATCCGTGGGTGGCATGGGGCCAGGCGAGATCGTCCCACATCCGGCGCAGCGGAATGACCTCGATTCCGTCTTCCGCCAGCTCGTGAGCAATGACATCCAGGGCGTCGGCCAGGGGCCCGACAGGCGCCTCCGGTGTGGCGATGGTAGTCACGCCGGCGGCGGCACACTGCGACCGGAGGGTCTCCGCATGGAGTTGCGGGAGAACGGTTGCGGGCTGCTGTAGGCTCTCCCCCGCGCGCCGCGCCGCATCCTCGGCTAGCGTGTCTACCCAGTGGCCAGTCGCGGCCCCAAAAGGCCAGGGCATGTCAGGGTGGCCGCGCCGGGCGACGGCGATTGCCGCCACGTCGGTCTCCTTCGGCAATACTTCCTGACCGCTGAAGTCGTCGCCATGCAACAGGAGGAGCACGCGCCGGCCGCGCGGCAGGGTTCGCGGGCCCGGGAGGGCCCCAGCAGCAGGCGGACTCTCGTCGCGGATAGCGGGCGCTTCGGACGCCAGACCCTGCGGACCGAACCGATTGTCGGTAAATCGGGCAATATTGTCGGGCGTTGCGAGGTAGGTCTTGCCCGGCGTCTGGATGCCCGCGACCCAGCGCCAGCCCAGGGTGTTGGAGGCAGGGTCGGCATCGAGCAGATGGCGCAGGAAGAAGTCCGCCCCCAACGTCCACGGCAGCCTCAGGGTGAAGATCCAGATCGACGCAAACCACATGCGCGCATGGTTGTGCAGATACCCGGTTGCGACCAGTTCGCGGGCCCATTGGTCGAATCCGTCGACTCCGCTGCGCCCGGCCTCGGCCGCGGCGATGGCCTCGCGCAGACCATCGTCTTCGGCGAGGCGTGCCCGGTCGGTGTCGCGTTCTTCCACGAAGGTCTGCCAGACGCGGGGGCGTATCTGCAGCCACCCCTTCCAGTAGGTACGCCAGAAGACTTCCTGGATAAACTTCTCGGCCGCCTCGGGCGAATGCCGGGCCAGGACCCGTGCGACCACCTCGTTTTCCGTGATGGCCCGGTGGCGGATGTAGGGCGAGAGCAGTGATACGTTGTCGCGTCCACCGGGCCCGGGATCGCGGTTTCGCTGGGCCGCATAGTGACGTCCCGCGCGGGGGACAAAATCCGACAGTCGCTCCAGGGCGGCCGCCCGTGACGGCGGGAAAAGGGCGGCGCGTTCGTCTGGTGCGTCGCCGTCGGTGTCGACGAGGCCGGTCATGGGGTGCCCCTGTGCAGGGCGGGAAGGTTCTCGAGGACCGCGTCTGCCAGGGCCTGGCCGCTGTCGAATGCCGACTCGACGCGCGGTCCCAGGGCCCAGTCCCCGCAGGCGCCCAGGCGCTGTCCAGCGTCCCAGAGGCAGGGGCGGCCGGCGGCCTGCTCGACTCGCGCGTACAGCCACCGGTGGACCTGATGCTGGAGCAGGCGGGCGGAGCCGAGCAGGGGCCGCAGGGCGCTCAGTAGCGGATGGGCCAGTTGATCCGGGTCTTCCTGGATGTGCTCGCGGGACCAGTCGGGGCCAGCGTGGGCCACGAGGGTCTCGGATTCCGCATTTCGGCCAGGTTTGGTGCCGTTCCGGGCAACCCATGCCAGTGGTTGCCCGTACAGTTCGCGCGACGTTTCGTGCAGGTCGGTCCGGCCTTCGACGGCGGCCATCAACGCAATGCAGGGGGCATAACGAACGCCCGCCAGCGCCGCAAAGCCGGTTCCGGCGGTGGCCGCCAGTTCGGCGGCCTGTGGTGCGGGCAGGGCGAGCAGGACTGCGTCGAATGGGCCCTCAAGGCCGGCATGTTCAGGCATCGACTCGACCTGTAGATACCAGACCCCGTCGGAACGTCGAAGGCTCTCGACTCGGGAGTTGCGACTTACCTCCAGGGGCGCTGCCAGGGCGCCGGCCGGGGCCGTCATGTCGGGGTGGCCCACGAGCCGGTCCGATCCCCACGCCGCCACCACACCCTGCTCTTGCCAGGTCTTTATCTGACGGCAAAAGCCTGCCCCACGAGCGGTGAAATACTGGGCCCCGTGATCGAAGCTCAGGCCATCCGTGCGCCGCGTGGCCATGCGCCCGCCGAGGCCCCGGCTCTTCTCCAGCACGAGACAGTCATGCCCGGCATCGTGCAGCCGCCGGGCGGCTGTGAGCCCGGAGATCCCGGCACCAATGATTGCGATGCGTGCCAAAACCCTTCAGCCGCCTGTCGGGACCATTGGGCGCACGCGGGAGAACCCGCCGTCCACCGACAGGACCTGGCCGGTGACCCATTCAGCCTCGTCGGACAACAGCCATGTGACGGCCCGCGCGAGGTCTGCCGCCTGCCCGTAACGTTGCAGCGGATACTGCGCCACGATCTGCGCCTCGGCACGTGGGGAGGCAAATAGCCGTTCGGTGGCGCCCGTCCGCGTCAGTCCGGGGGCAATCCCGTTGACCCGGATGCCGTGGCCGGCGTAGGTCGCGGCAGCGGCGGGGACCAGGCTGGCGATCGCGCCTTTGGCCATCGCAATCGCTTCGTGATTGGAGACGCCGATCTGGGCGACGACCGAGCTGAACAGAACCGCGCTACCGCGGGGTTCGTCCGTCTGGAGTCGGGCCTTTACCCAGGCGCGCAGGGTGTAGAAGGCGCTGTCCTGGTTGGCCGCCATGCAGTCGCGATACTGCGCCTCCGTGGTTCGGTGCAGCGGGGCCAGCAGTGCGCTGCCGGCACAGTGAGCGAGTCGCGCGGGGGGCTCGCCGAAATGGTCGGAGGCCCGGACCACGGCCTCATCCGCGCCTTCAGCGGTGCTGACATCCGCGACGATCGTGCATGCCTCGAGGTCATCTGGAAGCTCTCTGCGAAGGGCTTCCAGTGCGTCGGCGTCGCGCGAGACAAGAGCGACCCGGTCATATGCGGGATCGAGGGATCGCAACAGTGCGCTTGCCACCCCGCCGGTTGCGCCGGTCACCAGTGCTGTCCGTTTGTTCATCGCGCGTGGCTCCTTCGGGTTATTTTCGTGGGGAGAGAACAAAGCGTTCGTCCTGTCGCCGAAGGGCAAGTTCAACGGGGGGCAAGCAGCCCCTCAGCGGGATGTCCTTTCCCCGCGCACGAACCCCCGAGCGGCTCCGGCGGTCTGCACTGCAAGAGAATATGCGGACGACGTCGATGCAGGCCCGTCCAGTCTCGCCCTTCGGAGCCCTGACAGATGCCCGAGCCCCTCCACCTCGTATGGTTCAAGCGCGATCTGCGCATTGATGATCACGGCCCGCTCCATCATGCCGCACAGGCAGGGCCCATACTGCCGCTGTACATCGTGGAGCCAGGCTACTGGGAACTACCGGATACGAGCCGGCGCCACTGGGACTTCATCCGGGCCAGCCTTCTGGAGCTGGACCGGGCCTTGTCCGATCTCGGTCGACCCCTCATCGTGCGCGAGGGCTCTGCGGTGGAGGTGCTCCAGCAGCTTCTCGAAGAGATCCCGGTTGCGGCGGTGTACAGCCATCAGGAAACCGGAAATCGCTGGACCTATGACCGTGATCTTGCGGTCGCACGCCTGCTGCGCGATCGGCGTATCCCGTGGCGCGAGTACCGCCAGCACGGCGTCGTTCGCGGCCTGCACAACCGCGATGGCTGGGCGTCTCAGTGGGAGGATTTGATGCGCGAACTCCCCTTTAGCGCACCTCGGGCCCTCGCCGCTGGACCCGCGGTGGCGGGTGGGGTGGACCGCCTGCCACACGCTCCGGCAGGGGTTGCGGCCGACATCGCGATCGATCTGCAGCCCCCGGGGTTGCACGCCGGGCGCCGGGTTTTGCGCGACTTCCTGCGCGAGCGCGGAGAGCACTATGCCGGCGGTATCAGCAGCCCCGCACGGGCCTGGACCGCCAGTTCGCGGCTGAGCCCCCACCTGGCTTACGGCACGGTTTCGTTGCGCCGTGTGCTGCAGGCCTCGCGCGAACGTCAGAGGCAGTTGCGCGCACCGCGCGGCCTGGATCGCCGGCAGGCGGCATGGAAGAAATCGCTGCGCCAGTTCGAGGAGCGGTTGCACTGGCACTGTCATTTCATCCAGAAGCTGGAAGATGCCCCGGACATCGAGTTCCAGAACCTGCATCGTGCCTGCGATGGACTGCGCGAAGACGCCTTTGATGAGCACCGTTTTCGTGCCTGGCAAGAGGGCCTCACGGGATACCCCCTGGTTGATGCGTGCATGCGCGCCTTGCGCGATCACGGCTGGATCAATTTCCGTATGCGCGCGATGGTCGTCGCGTTCGCCTCGTATCACCTCTGGCTCCACTGGCGCCGGCCCGCGCAGCATCTGGCACGCATATTCACGGACTACGAGCCCGGCATCCACTACAGCCAGATGCAGATGCAGTCGGGAACGACGGGTATCAACGCCCTGCGCATCTACAACCCGGTGAAGCAGTCGCTGGATCAGGATCCGGAAGGCATGTTTATCCGCCAATGGGTACCGGAACTGGCGCGAGTACCGGGCGACTGGATTCACCAGCCCTGGAAGATGACAGAGGGTCTGCAGCGTCAATCCGGCTGCCGCATCGGCCGCGACTATCCGCTGCCGGTGGTGGATCACGAAAAGGCGGCGCGGCTGGCACGTGAACGGTTCAAGTCGGTGCGCGGGACCGGAGATTCCCGTCAGGAGGCGGCTGGTATTCATCAGCGGCATGGCAGCCGGCGCCGCCCTTCTGCGCGTACCCATGGCCGGACGAGGCAGGTGTCTACGCGGGAGCAGATGGATCTGTTCCCGGACGCGGATCCGTGAGCGCCTTCCGGGGTGCGGCTTCGGTGCGCGTCGAACAGCACGGCTGTCGTGCATGTGCATGCGGTAGGGTAGGGTGTCACGGCCGGATCCGGTAGGCCGGGCTCGCTCCGTCGATCGTCACCGGTACCGGTCGACGCGTTCGGTGTGGCGCCCGGAGCAAGATGGGTGTTCTCTTTCTCGATCTTTCTCGGTCTCGGTCTCGGTCATAGGGACACGGCGGTCCGATGGAGAATCGCATGGCGATCGGCAAGCGCCGTGATGTCGCGGTCGTAACCCCCGCCGATCACCGCTGCCACTGGCGCGGCTCTCTCGCGACAGACCTGCAGCACGTGCCGGTCACGCACCTCGAGGCCCGCATCGGTCAGCTCCAGATGCCCCAGCCGATCCGCTTGGTGTACATCGACGCCGGCGTCGTACACCACCAGGTCCGGGCGCATGTCGTCGATCAGGATCGCCAGGGTATCCCGCAGGGTGGCCAGATAGGCTTCATCGCCGGTACCGCGGGCGAGTTCAATATCGTGGTCGCCGGGTGTCTTGCGCGCCGGGAAATTGGTCCCCGCGTGCATGGAGAACGTCACCACCTCGGGGGTGTCCGCGAAGATGGCGGCCGTGCCATCGCCCTGGTGGACGTCGAGGTCGATGATCAGCACACGCCGGACCCATCCCATGGCGCGCGCATGGGCCGTTGCGACCGCAATATCGTTGATCAGGCAATACCCGCTCGCGAACCCCGCGTGGGCATGGTGAGTGCCGCCGGCGGTGTTCAGGGCCAGGCCGTCGCTCAGTGCGGCCTCTACGGTGAGCAGGGTGCCGCCCGTTTCCAGTCGCACGCGCTCCACCAGCGCTTCCGACCACTGGAACCCGCTGCGCCTCTGGGCGGCCTTGCTGGTCTGGCCGGATAGGAAGGCATTCAGATAGGCCGGTGTATGCACGCGGGCCAAGGCCCTGCGAGGGGCGATCTCCGGTTGCAGCCAGTCGAATGTTGTGTCGGCCAGCCCGGTCTCCAGCCGCTCCCGCAGGACCCGGAACTTCGCCATCGGGAATGGATGCCCATCCGGCAGTTCGATCGTGTAGCTCGGATGATGGATCAGCGGAAGCGCCATACAGCGAACTCGCCCTTCAGGCTTCGGGCTTCCGTGCCAGCAGCATGTAGTTGACGCTCATGGATCGCGAAAGCCACATCCGGCGGGTGAGCGGATTCACCTTCACTCCTGTCTGCGAGACGGGCTCCAGGCCGTCCCGTGCCAGCAGCGCCCGCGTTTCCCGGGGCGTGACAAAGCGCTTCCACTGATGGGTGCCCCGGGGCAGGATGCGGAACAGGTACTCCGCCCCGACAATCGCCACCACGAACGAGACTGGATTGCGATTGATCGTGGCCACGAAGGTGTGGCCGCCCGGGCGCAGCATGCGGTTGACGCTCGCCATGAACGCGGGCAGGTCCGCCACATGCTCCACCACCTCCATGTTCAGGATCACGTCGAAGGCCTCGCCACGCCCGGCGAGGGCCTCCGCAGTGTTCACTTCGTACTCGATATCCAGGCCCTGCTCCGCGGCATGAAGCCGCGCCGCGGCGATGTTGCGGTCGACCACGTCCACGCCCAGTACATCCGCCCCTAGGCGGGCTATGGCCTCGCTCAGCAGCCCGCCGCCACAGCCGATGTCGAGCATGCGCAGGCCGGCGAGGGGTCGCACGGCCTCTGCGTTCCGCCCGAGCGAGCGGCAGAGTTGGTCACGGATGTAGTCACTGCGCAGGTTATTCAGCACGTGCAGGGGCCAGAGTCTTCCATCCGGTTGCCACCACATCTCGGCAAGGGCGCGGTAGCGTTCCACCTCGGCGGGATCAACGGTTCGGTCGTGTTCCACATTCGGAGAGGTCATGGGCTGGGTCGCTCGCCATCGGCACAAAGGTCTCTATCCGACCACACGCCGCCGTTTTTGATCGCAGCGGTTTTGTGTTTCATGGGGGTCAGACCTTGCCTTTTGCCTCTCCCGTGACCCGGGGACAGTTTCATGGGGGTCAGACCTTGCCTTTTGCCTCTCCCGTGACCCGGGGACAAGAGGCAAGGTCTGACCCCGAACTCTCCCAAGGTAGACCCCGAACTCTCCACGCGCCCCGATTTGCTTCGAAAACGTGCATATGACCAGGCGAGACCTGACATCTACGACCGCATTGCAGGACGTGCTTTTCCATTTACTTTTCGTAAACATAAAAAAGCCCGCAAACGCGCCTGGGGGCGAGATTGAGGGCAAACGTATTAGGAGATACGTGAGTCGAAGAATAGCAGCGAGGCAGCAACCAACGTCTCATACGCCTCAGATTTTAGTATCCGTAATGGAAAGGAACATTCCCGATTCGGGAGAAGTTTCGGTGCACATAAAAGCGGGGCACGGCATCCTGATGTCGGAAGAGATAGGAAAATGACGGATCGATCGGGCGGAAGTGGATGTTCGGGGCTGCTGATGGCGCCAGCCGGTCGAAATTCAATTTCTTGATAAGACGAGCCGCGGATGTCCGCGGGTCCAACCCCGTAGGGTCGTAAGCCCGACGGCCACAACTCCGTGATTCAGGCGGGGCTGTGGCGTCAGTTCCCTTCTTGTTGACCAACCGGACCCGGAAACCACCACGTGCAAACCGAAGGCGATCACAGCACAGCCTCCATGCTTCCAGGTGCGAGGTGGGTTCGTTGGGGGCTGATTCTGGTGCCCGATGTGGTGCAGTCGGAATGGTACCTGACCCTGAGTGAAGACCCGGGGGCGCACGAGGAGCCGGGTGCACCGGCGGAGGCCTGGTCTTTTGCGGATCTCGCAGCGCTTGCGGCGCAGTCCTATCCCTCGATCACGGCGCGGCTCCAGGAGCGGGAGGCGGCCGAGGGCGATCGCCGCGTTGCGGGCTGGGCACGTTTCCCGACACCGGGGGTCGAGGCCAGCGTCGACGACTCGGACTCGGTTGCAACGCCAATCTGCCGGAGACGGGGTGAGGTGCGCTTTGAACATGGGTGTCTCCGCATCGGTGGGTCCCAGGGTCCAATGCCTGATGTTGGGCGGCCCGTTTCGCGGGGGTACCTGATTGCGTTTCCTGGTTGGATCCCGGGGGGTGCGGGGTGCGCGATCGCTCGGCTTCGTGTGCGGACGACCCGCACCGGGTCCGTGCCATGATGACGGCGCGGGTTGAACTCCAGCTTCTGGGCGAGCTTGCGGTTCGAGTCCACGGCGTCGATCTGGCGCAAGAAATCGGACCGGTCAAGACGCGGCTGCTACTTGGCTGGATCTGTACAGCCCCGCGCGAGGGTTTGCCACGCGCCGATCTGGCTGTCTCTCTGTGGCCGCGCGCCGGTCGGAATCACGCACTGGCTTCGCTGGTGCAATCGCTCGCGCTACTGAAACGATTGCTTACCCATGGAGTTCATAGCTATCTCGAGGTCGAATCCGACCATGTTCGGCTCCGCCGCGACCGTCACATTCGGGTGGATGTCGATCGGTTCGCGCGTCTTGTTTGTTCCAGGGACCCGGACGCGGAATCCCTGTGCGAGGCGGTATCGCTATACCTGGGCCCGTTTCTGAGCGACCTGCCAGTGCCCCGCGAGCCTGAATTGCGCGATGCGCTAGCGCGCACGCGCGATCGCTACCGGGAGCAGGCGCTTCAAATGGCCTTGCGCGCGAGCCGGGTGCTGGAGTCAGAGGGGGCGCTGGCGCGGGCGCTCGAGCTGGCGCAGCGCGCAATCGAGATTGATCCCGATGCCGAGTCGGCGTGGCGGCGCCTGGTAAAAGTGCGTCTCGCCCGATCGGAGGAGGCATTGGCCTTGCTGGATGCCTCGAAATACTCGGAGCGTATGCAGGCGCAACCGGGTGGTTCGGCTAGTGCGGCCGTCCATCGTCTGCTGAGCCTTTGTTCCATCGCGGATCCCGCAGAGGTATCGGATCGGAACCAGGGTGATGGAATTTCCGCCAACGGATCGCCCGCGACTGATCGGGAAGCCTCCGTGGGGGGCGGCAGTTGGTCCAGTCGATGGCCGGTCACCGTCGTACATGTTGACCTCAGTGATACGGCATCGCAGTCCTCCGACGAGGGGTCACGGCGAGAGATGATCGGGGTGCTCGGTGACCGGTACCGCGCCTATCCGGTGATCGGTGAACGGGCGTGCTCGGCGGCCCTGCTGTTCGGGTATCCGAGGGCCAGCGCCGAGGCGCTGGGAGAGGCCTTGCACGCAGCCCGTGAGTTGGACGACTGGCTGCCGCACTCCGGTATCGGTGTGGAACACGGGCAAGTGACGCTTCAGTCGGTCGCGGCAACCGAGGTGGGGGGGCTGGCGGCCGTGGTCGCGCGTGGGCTGGCGCGGGAGGCGCGTCCGGGTGAGGTGTTGGTGGGGCCGCGTGTCGCGGGGGATCAGTTTCGCGCCTTTGAGATGACGCTGGTGGAGGTCGAGCCCGCGGTCGGGGTGTCTTCGGTTCCGGGTGCGCGCCTCTCGCGGCTTGGCCCGCCCCGGCGGGGGTTGGTGGCTCATGCGGCGATATACCCTCTGGTGGGTCGGGAACGCGAGTTCCGCCAACTGCGGGGCTATGCGCGAGGCGTCGAGCCCCTCGGGGGGGCGATGCTGGTAGAGGGGCCTCGCGGTGCTGGCAAGACACGCTTGTTGACGGAGCTCTGGAATCAGATAGACGGGCGGACCGGCGACTGGTTCGAGCTTCGCGGTGAGTCGGGTGCCGGCAATTTGCCTTTCCACCCCTTTGTGACGGCGATACGGCAGCAGGCGGCGATCGGCGAGGAAGCCGACTGGTCGGAGGTGCTTGGGCGACTGCGGATCTGGCTGCGACGGCAGATGGGCGCCAAGGTCTACGTGCCGAACGCGGATCTGGCGTCGCTGGCTGATCTGTTCGAACCGACCGGGGTGCCCAGCGACAATCTGCCCCGGAACCTGTCGCCCAGGGAACGCCTCGAGCATGCCGCGAAAACCTTGCTGGACCTATTCCTCTATCGCGGCGGGGTTGTCGTCGTGGAGGATGTCGAGCGAGTGGACGCGCAGACGATGCAATGGTTGGCACGGCTGGCCTCCCGGCTGCGAGGGCAGCCACCGCGCCTGATCCTGACGACCGCGCGCAAGGAAGACATCGATCCGAAACTGCTGGCGTCCTGTCATCTACTCCATTTGCCCGAGCTCACCCTCGGCCAAATGGAGGACATCCTGCCCTGGATCGCCGAGGAGTGGGGCGACCCGGGACGCAATGTCCGACGTTGCCTGGATCTGGCCGGCGGGAGCCCGTTGATTCTTGAACAGCTGGCCTTGGCGAATCCGCCCGGGGAGCTGTCGACGCGCTTGACCATTCCGCCGGGGGTACATGACTTGCTGGCCGAACACGTCGATGCCGCGGGGGATGCGTTTGCGTTGGCCGTTGTGTTAGCGCAGATCGAGGGGTTCGCGACCCTGGACCAACTGCGCGAGCTGGCGGATCGCGACGAAATGGACGCCGAGGGCGTCCAAGCGCACCTCGCGCGACTGATGGAGATGGGGATTGTGCGCGAGACCGTACGCCTGGGTGTCACGCGCTATGCGTTCACGCGTGAACTGTACCGGGTGGTTTTGCTGGAGGCACACGCTCAGCATCCGCGGCAGGCTGCTGCCCGAGTGGCTGGCTAACCGGGTTCGAGCGGCCGGGCCGCCCCATGGTCCGGGTACCCGTGTAGACAACGCCAAGACACGGGTCTGTCCGTTTGGGCGGTTGTGTGGCCGCGCTCCGAATGATTCGGAAACGGGCGGGCAGGACTTCGAGCCGCTGCACGTCGCGTCTGGCCTCGGGAAACACGGGGTACGAAGGCGTGTATGGAGGCATGTATGGATCTGGATCTGTTTCCCGATTAGCGACGAGCGTCATTCCGGCCGTAGCGCAGCGAAGAGCCGGGATCTCCACACGCGGGTCCAGCCCCAACGCACGGGTACCTCATACCGTGGAGATCCCGGAGAACCGTTGCGCGGTTTCCGGGATGACGGAGCAGGGGGCGGGCGGCTGGCGACCCGGGCCCGCACGGCCTTGAGCCCGGCTGACGCTCGCTGCTGATCAGGATCCGTTTTTTCTATGAGCACGGCGGGGTAGTGTTCGAGTGTGGCTGATGATGACTGCGAATCGGGTCCGTGTTTCCCTAGCGCTTTTGCTACCGCTGGCAATGCTGAGTGGCTGCCTGGCAACGACGGACCACCAGCCCGGGGAATCGGCCTCCGCGGAGCGATCCGATTCGCTGGTCTTGGCGGAAGAAGATTGGCGAGCCCTGGACATCATGATCCTCGCCCGAACCACCCGCGACATCGATTACAGCAGGCAGAGGCCCGCCCCGTTTCGTCGGGATATCGAGGGCAACCTGGTGAGGAACACTCCCCGGGACGGAGAGGAATGGCTCGAGTACTGTGATCTGTATCTGCATGATCTAACGGATCTTCCTGCGCATGTTTCGCGTTCCGGTGGCGCCGATCCATACGTACTTCATGAAGTATTCGACCAATGGGGTCGTACGCATCCCCCACTGGCCGTTCGTTCGGTCTATCGGGCCAATGGGGTCAACCATCTTGATAGCGCCGTCTTTGAGGCCCTGGACGACTTTTTGAATCCGAAAGATCGGGAGGTCCGGCTGCGACATGATTGCAGTGGCACCCAATCCGAATTGATGGTGGCTCCGCGCTATCTGTATGAACGGATTCTGGAACTCCCCGCGTACAAGAGATCGGCGCGATACGAAATTCTGGCCTCCTGGCCTTTCTCGAGGCTGCGCGATGCCTCGATGGCCATCGACGAGCGCCGCGCGGATCGCGTCGCTCGGGCTGAGGCCCGCTCGGCGCGTTACACCCTGCTGGCTGCGGAAAATGCCCGCGAGACCGTAGGTTCGCTGTTCTTCTCCTGGAACCAGCGGCACAAGAGCTTCGCCGCGGATGATCGGCGTCGGACCGGCGATGGCTTCTATCGCCAGAACGTGTGCGCGCTGTCCACGAGCGGGCATGATGCAATGGCGGTCCGGGGCTATCGCAGCCTGGGCGAGGATATGCTCAGCGAAGCCCTGGCGAGCGAATTTTCTGAGTGGGAGCGGTATTCGCCTGCGCATCTGCTGCTTGAGCCAGAAGACATCATGGGGTTCGAGAAGGTGTATGACTCGCTGGATGACCTGTACAAGGACGCGGATGCGCAACTCGCGGCACTCCGCGAGAGGGGCTGGCGGAGCGAGGGGTCCTGCAACATCTTCGTGGGCTTTCCAGCCGATATCGTGAAACTCCAGACGGCCCTGGAACAGCGTGGTCACTACCGTGGGATCCCCCGGCCAGAAGTCCAGTTGGGGCAGCTGGTCGAAGTGGAGGAACTGTGGGGGCGGTATGCGACCCGGTCAGGCTACGAATCCTATGCGGAGCTCGAGTTCGTCCTGGACTGGCCCGAGGACATCTCGCATGGGCAGCTGGCGATTCTGCGGGATCGCGGGTACAACCGTGAACCCGCCTACTCGCAGCTGCGGGAAGAAATCCTGCAATCGGGCTATTTGACGGAGTCGGACCTGTCGGTGGCGGGCGCGGTGCAGTACGTCAAGGATCGCGACGAAGCTCGGGACCAGGGGGTCACGGTGTTACAGGCGCGAGAACAGCGGCGCCTGGAAGCGCAACGCCGAGCGGAGCAGGAGGCCCGCCGAAGGCAGGCGGCGCAGACGCGACTGCAACGCGAGTATCCGTTCTATGCCGTTTTGTCATGTGGGTTGCAGGGGGCGCACACGGCGATTGCGGCATGTTTCAACGGAGGGCGGATGGCGGCCTCGACCACGCTGGAGCTCGAGAATGGTGACGATTACCGGATGTATGCCGTTCATGAATTGAACCGGGCGGGAAGAGAAGGCCGTGCCGGGCTGAATATCCCCTTGCGCGAGACGTTTCGTATTCAGGCGCAAAACAGCAGCCCCAGCCTGCTGCTCACGCTTACGGTATACGAGCGCGCCACCGGCGACACGGTCTTCCGGCGTTCCGCGCAGCAGTATGGCGTGCTTTCCGTGCGCAACGAATGACAAGGCTTTGCCAGACGCAATGTTGAATCCCGAACTGCCCCGGTGTGGCGCGGCACGGCATTGACGGTCTGTGATGATCCAACACCGCGGCCCGGGCATATCGGCTGTCATGTTTGCGAGGAGAGAGGGGGCGGGAAGAGGATGCAGCAGGGACCTTGTAAAGGTCGTGGGTTTGACCGGCTTACGCGGTCCAACGCGCCAGAATTTCTTTGAGTTTCTGGCGGTTGTAGGGTTTCGGCAGGATGTCGTCCATCCCGGCCGCCAGGCACTCGTCGCGATCATCGTTCATCACGGCCGCCGTGAGTGCGACGATCACCGGACGCGGTCGGTGTGGCTGATCTTGGAGCGTTCCGCGGATCTCGCGCGTTGCCTGGAAGCCGTCTTTTACCGGCATGCGACAGTCCATCAGGATCAGGTCGTAGTCCTGTAGTGCGATCCGCTCGCAGGCCTGCTGGCCGTCCGTGGCCACGGATACGTGGTATCCAAGCTGACGCAGTGTATCTTCGGCTGCTTCGCGTACGTCGGCATCGTCGTCGACCAGAAGAATGCGGGTGTCATCCGGCGCGGTGATGGCCTGGGTGTGCGGGCGAGAGGGTGCCGGGGTGCTTGGCTCGCAATCGCCCGCGGGTTTCAGTGGCAGGTCGAAATGGAATGTGCTCCCGCGTCCCGGGGTGCTTTCGAACCCGAGGACACCCCCCATCGCTTTGACGAGGCCGTCCACGATTGCAAGCCCCAGCCCGGTTCCCTCCTTTGGCTTCTTGCGATTCTCGTATCCCTGGTAGAACGGCTCGAAAAGCCGTTCCCGATCGTTTTTGTGGATCCCTTCGCCGGTGTCACTGACATTGATATGCAGGCGTCCAGGGGTGTGGTCGTGCATGGTCCTTCCGGTCGCGGTCGCATTCAGCGAAATGGTTCCGTCGCGGGTGAACTTGAGCGCATTTATAAGCAGGTTCCAGAGGATTTGTCTGAGGCGCCGCTGATCGAGGCAGACAGAGTCCGGCAGTTCGGGGTCGATCTCGACCAAGAGCTGATTGCCTTTGTCACCGGCCATTGCCGCCATCTGGTCGACAAGCTCTCGCAGCAGGGTCGGCAAATCGGCGGGGGACTCCTGCAGCTCGATCGAACCGTTATCGATCGCACCGAGGTCGAGGAGATCGTTGACGATCTGGTTCAGATGGTTACTGGCGCGAAGAAGTGTTTCCACGCGCGCGCGCTGGTCGGCATCCAGCTGCGTATCCGCCAGGAGCTCCAGGGTCGTAAGCGCACTGGTCAGGGGTGTTCGGAGCTCATGGCTGACCACAGCAAGAAACCGCGATTTTGCGTAATTCGCCTTCTCGGCTTTTTGGGCCAGAGACAGCGCGGAGCGAGACTCCGCGAGCTGGAGTTCGAGCGCCTGTAATCGGGATTGTTGATCCAGACGAAGCTTCGCACTGGTGAACAGATTGCCGATGAGTCTCAGAAAGTTCTCGTCGGGCCGCTGTCCGCCATAGGCTGGCAAGCGCCAGTTAAGTGTCAAGAAACCCAGCGTCCCTTCTGCGCTGGCGAGCGGGATGGTGACATGTGATCGAATGCCGCGGTTGGCAAGGGCGGTGTAGGGTGAGTCCAGTCCGGATTCCGACGCGATGTGATCCGCATACCTGGGGCCGGTCGGGGCCTGATCCGTTGCCGGGATGATTACGGCGAATCGACGAGGGTGGCGTCGCTCGGTTCGCGAGCCGCCCGCCGATCTCAAGTGCACAGCGGGTGTGCAGACTGTGGGGTCGTCTGCGCTCAGACAGAGGGTGGCTTCATCCGCTTGCAGGGCGTCGGCCACCGCGGAAATGCTGTCTTCAAGAACGCCTTCCAGTGCGTATTCGTTCGCCCGGCCGAGTTCCAGCGACCAGCGAATCAGAAGGTGTTCCTGTACCTGGCGCCGGGCCAGTTGCTCGTTGTTCCGACAAGCCAGACACGCGTCACTCAGGCGCGTGGCGATGGTGCGAAAAGACTCCCAGAAGGATTCTGGCAGGGTTTGAGGCGAGTCACCGATGATGATGGCGCCGAACTCGGGCAGCTCGAACACGATGAACCTGCCGTCGCCATTCACTTTGAAAAAAGACGGTGGCTGCAGGGGTTCCGAAGGCTCGAAGTGATGCTGGATCTGGGGCGAACGGAGTACCGCACGCCACCGATTTTTGTGCTCCAGCCCGCGGGGCGTGGAATGGACCGGGGTCCATTGCACTGCGTCCGCCTGTGCTGAAGGGATGCGCTCGAGGACGATTGCACCCGAGATATTGACCGTGCGAACGAGTTTGATCAGCGCGTGGCCCAGCATCTCGCCCAGGTCAAGGCTGCGACCGACCGCGAGCGATATTTGCAATAAGGCATGCGCTTCGGTCTCGCGTTCAATCATCGTTTGCGACCTTCGCCGCTGCCAAACGCTGCGAGAAGTAACCGAGGGTGATGGTCTTGTTGAGAAACTCGGGAAAGCCGACGCCCGCGTACGCGAGTTCTCCACCCGTGATCGCTCCAAAGGCAGTGGGGTGGTCCGCGAGCATGTCCATCTCACGTGAATACTGTTCACCGAGGATCTGGGTCCGACTGATGCAGTCGAAAATCATCATCGTTCCAGGGGTGTCCGTGCAGGAGTCCTCGATATCCGATATCGCATCCTTCGCGGCGCACACCAGACTGTCGCCATCCCCGGTAAAAACCTGAACATAGGATCCCGTCGGGATCTCCGCGAGTACGCGCAACCCCCCGTGCTCGGTCGTTGCAATCGGGTCGCGTATGAGTGGCTCGCGGCCGAGGACGCAAAGCCCAAGGGGGTAATGTCCCGCGCGTTCGGCTATTTGGTCCGGCGAGATGCGGGTCCCGGCCTGGTCGGCGACCACGCGGCTGTAGGTCGGAAAAGCCGGGCTGGATTCGATGGTTTCGATGACGTCGCCTTGGGCGGCTGTTACCCGCAGGCTCGGTGAGATGGGGTAGAACCCGTGGCGGGTGGCTGTCGCGAGGCGGAGCCCCAGAGTGGCCGTAACGACCACGTGGCGATGGGTGCCGGTGTTGGTGTACACCGCGTTCTTGGCTCCGGCGGTGGGTATGCCGGCCGCCGCCCCGATGGCGTGAAGGTCGGCACCGTGTCGCTCGAAGTAGGTCTCGAGAAATGCATTGAGATGATTGGAATAGACGTCGGTCAGCAGGATCTGGGCGCCCGTTCCGGAGGCCTCGCCGATTGACGGATGCGGGGCCTGGTCGGCGTGTCGATCGGTTGTGCGCGATGCCGCGTTACCCAGTGGATAGAGCTCGACCCGCGGCGTGACAGGTAGCCGAACGACCAAGGCCCCGGTGTGGTGCACCGACGCCGACCATATCAATGCGGGAAAAGCGGCACCCAGGAGCGGGACCGGAAGGGATTGCAGCAGGTCATCCAAGTCCTCCGGCAGGTAGTCGTTACCTTGCGCGGTCATGATGAACAAACCCGCGGGGGGGGGCCTCCGAGGGCGATCCGGATCGTATCGCGCAGCGCGTCGAGGGTGTGGCCTTCGGTGGGAAAGGTGCTCAAGATGGCGGTCATGCCGGCATACCCGTTGGCTCCTGATCGCTGGTGTTCGGGTCACCATCGTTGACGATCGAGTGGCACGGCAGGGCGACGGTGATTCGCAGTCCCTGATCGGTATTCCGAAGATCCATCTGCCCCCCGAGGTCATGCACGACGCCGAAGGCCAGGGTAAGACCCAGACCCGTTGCGTGCGTCTCGCCTTTGGTCGTGTAGAAGGGTTCCAATACGTGCTCGAAGTGCTCTTCAGGGATGCCGCCGCCGTTATCCTCGACCTCCAGAATGAGCGTCCGTCGTTCGTCATCGACACACGTCCGGATGCGGATGGCACCCACGAAATAGTTGAGGTCATCGTCGTGGCGGCGCCGCTGGCGGGCGTCGATTGCATCCCGTGCGTTTGTCAGCAGGTTGGCCAGCGTCTGCTCGATATCGGTGCGTTTGGCGTCAACGATACCTCGCGGTTGCTGATGATCCACAACGATTTCGATTCCTCGGGCCTTGATCTGCTGGCCGATCAGGCGGAGCACGTGATCGACGATCGAATCGATCGCAACTTGACGTGCCTCACTCTTTTGACTGCGCCCGAATACGCGCATGTCGTTGATGATTGCGGCGGCGCGTTCCGCTTGTTGGGCAATGCGGTCAAGCCGGGCGCGCACATAGTCGAAGGTTTCGGCGGGCATCTCGGGAGAAAGCGATTCGCGCGCGTTGTCCGCCGCGAGCTGGATGACCTGTAACGGCTGGTTCAGCTCGTGCGCCATTCCCGTGGCCATCTCGCCCAGGGTGGCCATCTTGGCGTTCCTGACTAGTTGCTCCTGGGTGGCCTTGATCCGTGAAATGTCCACAGTCAGACCAATCACTTCGTCCTCGCCGTCTTCGAGATCATCCAGCCGCGAGGCCTCTTCGTAGACCCAGGTGTAGTGGCCCGTTGCGTCGCCCAGACGGTATTCGCAGGAGGCGTACCCGTCATGGTAGAGGCGGCCAATCATCGCGCGGGCCGCGGCCTGATCCCCGGGGTGGACCATTTCCAGCCAGCTGTCGGTGTAGGGAAAGTCGCTGTGCCCCGTGAGCCGGCGAGCGGAGGGGCTGACGAAGGTCAGGTCGATCGTACGCTCAGGGCCGAACCGGCCGGCCCAGATGATCACCGGGGCATTCCGTACCAGGCGAACCAAGCGCCGGGCATCACGCTGTGAGCGCTGAGTCGATCTCTGGATCTTGCGCGACATTCGCCGCAGGTAATGGTTCAGCAAATGCGTTTCCATGAATCGCGACGGAATCATTGGAATCAGCTGATTCCCATCGAGGCCCAGGACCGCGTCGATATGGGGCTGGATTTCCTGTCGGAATGCGCGCGTTATCCCAAGAATCAGAGCGAAGCCGACCGCAAGGATGGCTATCAGGATCGTCAACTGGGTCAGTAGCGAGTCGCGGTAGGACGCAACGGCCTCGGCCGGGGTCAAAGTCGCGGTGAGCAGGCTGCCCGGGATCACGGTCGAGGGCCGCGCCAGCCAGAGCGTCAATCCGGACCACTGGTGCATGGCGCTTTCGCTGGGGCGGTCGTCCGGCCATTGGTAGACGGGTTCCTGGCGGGTGACGATGCGGCTCCACAGACTCGAATCCCTTGAATCCAGGACTTCGGTGACCCCGTTGTTTCCGACGAGATAGACGCTTGTGCCGTCGCGTTTTCGAAGCGCGAACTCGGTGTTGTCCTTGACCGGGGGCGTCACGGTATTGCGCCGGAAGAAGTCGGCGGGCTCAGCGTGGGTGAAGCCGATCCGTTGTACATCGTCCTGGAACTCAAGGGTGCGCCAGACGATCAGTCGCGCTTCTGCGTCGGGACCTTCGGTATGCAGTCGGACGCCGGTGGGTGCTTCGTGGGCCCAGTTGCAGATAGCCTGTTCAAACAGCCTCTCGGAGGCTTGCTGCGAGCTTGGGGGGCGTGATGCGCCGGAGCCGTCATCGGCTGGGCAGAGCAGCGTTTGTGGTGTCGGGGCGCCGTGCGCACGGGCCGGATCGGTGGTCAGGGAGGACAGATCCGGGTTGGGCACGCTGGTAACACGGCGGTGCAAATCCGCGATCCCTCTCTGGGCGGCGGTTTGCACGTGGTGTTCGAGCATGTCAAGACCGTGCGCGAGGTTCTGATACAGGGTTTCCTGAACCGTTTGTCGCAGGTGATTCCCCTGAAGGACCGCGAGCAACGTGATGGGGATCACAAACAGGATGACCAGCACATTGATCAGGACGTGATGCATGGAATACACGGCGGGGCGCGCCTGACGGTCCACGCTGTGAGGGCTGCCAACGAACGCGAACACGAGCAAAGCCGCTATCGAGGCCGAGAGAATGCCGTTGATTGCCTGTTTGATCACGATCAGCGCGACCGAAATCAGGTCGAGCTGGATCAGCAGTGTATTCAGGACGAGCCAGATGGGTGTCCCTATAACAACCCAGAAGATTGCGACCCAGAAGGCAAGCGGGATCGCTGTATAGCGCCGGGCCAGTAGGCCGACGATCAATACCTCCAGCGAGATGACCATCGCGGGCCAGGGGACTCCCCAATGCCAATAGGTCGGGATGACACTGACGGCAACAACGAACAATGCCCAGGCTGGGCCGAGCAATAGCAAGGCGATATACGCGAATATCAGGCCGGGCAGCAGATCGAGACCGTAGCCAAGCGGAATGGGCAACCAGTTGATCAAGTGGCCCGCCAATGCCAGGCCAGCCGCGACTGTCAGGTGGTGGTATCGACTGATCCGGACGTCCGATTGCGCCATTAGTTGGTGTCCTTACGCAGACGCGGGTGAAGCTGCGCGCGCGCCGAGCAGCTTTGGGATAGAAACAGGGCGCGGCGACGCACCTGCCGGCATTTCGCCCGAGACAGCGGCATGGTGTTCTCGCGGGGCGGCCGAATCAACAGCGGGTGTCCGACAGAAACCATTCAGCGGTTTGTCGGGTAGGCACTCCCTTTTGCCCGGCCCTGCATTGCGCCACGAATCCCTGAAAAACCGGGAGACAGAACCAATGCCCGATTCGTGGGGTGCCGGGTCTCGGGACAACCGGGTTACCCAGTCGAGCTTGTGCATAATCAGTGTTTCCCTAAGCGCTCAGCTGCGTTCGATAGTGGGCAAGCGCCGCGTAGAACGCCTGGCGGATCCGGATCGAGCTCGCGGGTTTGTCCAGATAAAGTGTCGCACCCGCGCGCTCCGCAAACCGCTTCACTTCGGGGGATCCGCGTCCGGTCAGTACCACGACTGCAGGGGCCTGCCCGTACTCCGCTTTTAAAATGGGCTCTAGGACTTCGAGTCCATTCCCGTCGGGCAGGCACAGATCGAGGAAGATGACTCCGATGGACTCGATGTTTCGCAGCGACCAGCGACAATCTTCAAGCGATTCGGCCATCCAGCATGTTTGCCCCTCCTGCTTGAGCGTGATCGCAATCTCTTCACGAACCACCTCGTCGTCTTCCACAATAAGGCACCAGGGTTGTGTGGGATCGCTGCAATCCGATGTGATGGATTGGATGCGGCCCGTTTGCTCTGGCGACGAGGCTTCGTCCCACAGACTGTTCAGGAGCGCCAGTTCGTCCTGCGACGGGACCGGGTCGTGGGATGCACGGGACGATCCGTTGTTGATGGTGATGGTTCGCAGGCTTGCGATTTCGTCGCGTTCCAGCGGCAGGCTGGATGCGTCCTCGGCACTCATCGGTCGACCGAAGAGATACCCCTGCCCGACATTAAACCCGTCGCGGATGGCGAGCTCCAGGAGGGCGGAATCCCCGACCCCTTCCACGACCGTACGGATATTCCGCTGACGACAGAGGCGGGCAATATCGCCGAGAAGGTGATGGTTACGCCCTTCGTCCTCACCATGAAGCAGGAACCACGCATCAATCTTGACCTCGGTGAATGGCAGCTGGGCCAGGCGGTCCAGATTCGAGGCGCCGCTTCCGAAGTCGTCCAGGGACAGTTCAAAGCCGGAAATGCGGGCCTTGGATAGGCCCATACGCTGTTCGGGGGTCAGATTGAGGCGCGTTTCGGTCAACTCGAGTACAAGACGGTCGTGCGGAAATGCGCGGTCGCGGCACCAGCGAATCAGCTCTCCCGGGAAGCGGGGATCGGCGAAAATTTCCGCAGGCAGGTTGATACTCAGGCGGGTATTCGGGTCGCCGTGGTTCATACGTTCAAAGAGATCGAGTGACTGACATGCCATCGACTCGAAGATCCGCCAGGCGAAACGTTCGGAATCAAGATAGACCGCGAAGGCGGCCGGACCGACGGGTTCCGGGCGGTCCGGCGGGAAGTAGCGCGCCAGGGCCTCGAAACCGCTCAACGTCCCGTCCACGAGGTCATACTGAGGCTGAAAGAAAGGTACCACCCAGCCGTGTTCCAGTGCGCGCTCCATGGCATCCATGGACAAGGGCTCCATTGGCGGAGGCTCGACGTGTTCCGGAAGGGGACGCTGGGATACCGAGTCGAGCAGTTCCGCAAGCTGCTGCGTTCCGAGGGGTTTGGCCAGGTGTCCGGCAACTGGTAGCCGCGCTCGTCGCGCGACATCCTCGGCACTGATCAGGATATCGGGGTCCAGGCCGGACACGAAAGCGACCGGGGGTGGTAAGCGGGGCAGAGCCGCTACCCTTGGCAGCAGATCCAGGCCGTTTCCGTTCCCCAGGCGTAGATCGAGCAGCACAAGGTCGATTCGGGTCCGCTCTAGAATGAGGTTGGCCGAGGTGAGGTCATTCGCTACATAACCGTTGATCCCGAGCCGCCTGAGAGTGGCGATAATTTCCTCGGTGGTCTCCGTCGAGTCATCCACCACGAGCACGTGTTCGATCACTGGATTGTCTCCATCCGTATCTCCGGGGCCCTCGCAGGCTCGGGCCGTTCGCGAGGAGCGGGACCCGATGGCGAGCGATGTCGCCGACCCCGTCCAATAAAGCGGTTGCATCGGCACTGATGCAGGCGCGTCGTTTCCCCAGAGATATGCGACAGGGATATCCGATCTCGATCGGTGATCTGGGCTGCTTGTCGCCAGGGAAACACTGATTGATGTACACGCTCGCGGGCGAGTCCCGTTTGCGTGCGTCTATTACGCGGTTACGGCTGTCCGGTCATTCTGCACAGGGGGATCGCAACGCCATGCGTGTGCCCGTTTTTGGTCAATAACGAGCGAACGAGACCCTGCGTTCAGGGGGGCGCCCCAGGTTCCCCATCCTGCGTTGCGGCGTTTGACCGTAGAGTGACTACGCCGCTGCGCACCGCGCCTTGTCTCGGAAAAAATGGGGCACCAAGGCGGACGTGCGAATTAATCAGCGTCTCCCTAGGGTTCCGGCGCGAGCGTGTACACACAGCGTTTTTTTCCTTTATCCGCTTGGACCTGCTCGCAGTCTATCGTTGAACTGGCGCAAAGTACGATGGGGTATTTCCTGAATGGTTCCAATCTGGATGGAGTTGTGACTCGGCCGAGACCCTCACGGGAGTGGCGCTGGGACTCACGCTTCCAACCGCGTGGCCGAATTTTCGGGCTTCGTTCATTACCGCAGGCAGGGTTCTGGGTCTGCCCACCTGGCGGTGGTCAGATGCTGGGCATAGGCGCCACAACATACAGGCATATAGAACCCTTCCATTCTGAGAGCGATACTTCTGAAAGCGAGAGGAAAGCGTGGTTTTCTCGAGCGACGAGCTTCGATGACGCACAAGGGAGAATAGACTTGGACGTTGACAACCCAGACGGTGAAGCGCTCCGCAAGGTCATTTCGTCCGCAACCCGGCATCCCGAAGTCCTGGTCGTCGACGATGATGCGACGGTACTCGACGAGATCCTCGCCACCCTTGGTTCGGACGGGATCGAGTGTATCGGGGCGGAGAATGGTCGCCAGGCACTCTCGTTCCTGCGGGGATATCCGTCGCTGCTGACGGTGCTTGTGGATCTCCGAATGCCGGAAATGGATGGGTTCGCCCTGATGCATGCGATACGGGATTCCATTTCGCCGCACGCGGCGCCGGCGATCGTATGCGTCAGCGGTCATCTCGATATGGACGCGACGGTATCGGCCATGCGACATGGGGCACGGGATTGTCTGACAAAGCCCGTATCGAGGACTGACCTGCTGAACGGTGTGCATGCGGCGGTAGCGAGTGCCCGACAATCCAGGCAGCGGGAGGGGGAGCATGATGTGATGCGTTCGCTTCTGAGCGACCTGCAGTCGAAGGTGTCCCAGGTCGCCATGCGGATCGGCATGCCCCGCGGCGGCCCCGGACCTCATGAGCGCGAGGATGCTGCCGTGGGCCAGAGGGCCCCGGGGGATCCCGTCGAGGCATCCTCACTTCTGGATCAGGTCCGTCGGTTGATCGCCGAGCGCGAACGGAGGCGGGAGTGCTTCCCTGGCAGTCTTTTGTCGGATCCCGCATGGGATATGCTGCTGGATCTTGTGCAGAACCAGTTGTCGGGACACCTGACCTACGTATCCAGCCTGGCGGTCGGCGCGCGGGTCCCCTTGTCGACCACGTCGCGGTATCTAGACATGCTCGAAAAGGAGGAGCTTGTGGAACGTTTCCAGGATCCTATGGACAAGCGCCGGGTCCGGGTGAATCTGACGGACTCGGGCTGGAATCGCATGCATGAGTACCTCGATGGACTCGTCTGAAGGACGGGTAGGGACGGGCACCGAATTTGGCTGCTCTGGGCTCTTTATTGCATGAATGCGACTTTCCTCGCCCTGCCGGGGGCAACCCACTGAGCCATGGGGGATCGGCACACTAAGGAAACACTTAACAGTGTTTCCTTGACGATCCATACAAGATGATTGTTGCAGTGTGGAACGATCGCGGAAGGGATTCTTGTTGTCGTGCGGGGTTGTGGCGCCTAGCATTGAATTCAGCTCTCGCGAATGGGAACCCTGCTCTGGCGTGGACGTGGCTACCAGCCTCCGTCCGGATCCTCCAAGTTCCCGTGAAAGCAAGGCTGCGGCTCTATCCCCCTGTAGTCGTAGCCCTGTGATCGTTCGCGAGGGCTTTTTTGTTCTTGGCCCGTAGTCGCGATTCCCCAAAAAGACTCGTTCGTCGCAAGGGCTTCCCACGCGGCGCTCCTTTGGTTTTCCCGTGTACACAGAGCGGTCTCCTATCAGGAGTGCGCGACACATAAGGGAAACGTCGATCTAATCACACGTCCGCTGCGGGGTGCGGGACCGTCCCCCCGCGTCGAGAGAGCCTCGAACCGGGCGATGGTTGCACTCTTGGCGTGTGCAAACGTGGCGGATTCGGGACGGGTTCTACCCCGTTTCGGCGGACGGTTTGGAAAGGGCTGAAAACTTCAGATCCTGAATGGCGATGCGGCGCCGCATCCTTGGATTGTGGAACCGCTCAATGTAGCCAAACAGATCGGCCCGTGCTTCGTCTCGTGTCCGGTAGCGCCGATGGTGTACGCGTTCGCGCTTTAGGACGCCGAAGAAGCCCTCGCAAGCCGCATTGTCACCGCAGTGGCCAACGCTGCTCATGCTGCACAGCAGCGTATTCCGCCTCAGGAAGCGCTGATAGTCACCGCTCGTAAATTGGCACCCACGATCTGAATG
>NZ_KB905122.1:0-22901 GCF_000377825.1 Thioalkalivibrio sp. AKL9
AGGCCGGGAAGAACGATCCAGGAGGCCGGCAGGGCCCGCCTCCTGGAACCGTTGCACCCAGCGGCGCACGACTTTCGGGTCCACGTCACAGGCGCGGGCCGTGGCTCGAATGCTCCAGCCTCGATCCACGACACAACGGACCAT
Source organism: Thioalkalivibrio sp. AKL9 (assembly GCF_000377825.1). Lineage (NCBI taxonomy): Bacteria > Pseudomonadati > Pseudomonadota > Gammaproteobacteria > Chromatiales > Ectothiorhodospiraceae > Thioalkalivibrio > Thioalkalivibrio sp. AKL9. Next base: position 145 of record NZ_KB905122.1, read on the forward strand.
CCGCTCTCGACCGCGCGGTCCAAACAAGGCATTTTGGTGAAGGTTCACGGGGCGTCCTCCTTGGAATGGCTAAGTCGGCAAACTCAGCATCCTTCGGAGTCGCCCCGTGGACAACCTATTGAGAGATCACACCTAGGGCTGAAATCCGTCCCCGGCGTCAGGGCCACACCGGCCGTGTCCTGGATGCGCGCGCAAAGGACCTCGGAGTCCGGGCCGTGGGCGGTACAGTCGGCATAGATGTAGAACGCGCTCCGGCCGCGCCTGGACCTCCAACCCGAGCCCCGGCAGCGCCGCCAGCAGCGCGTCCCGGCGGCGTTTCAGCTCGCGCACCCGCGATTGCAGCAACGCCTCGGTCTCGGGCGCGAAGGCCGCGAGCGCCGCGGTCTGGGCCATGCTGGCTGGGGCCACAAACAGATTCTGTGCCAGGCGCCGCACCGGGTCCACCCAGGCCTCCGGCACCACCATCCAGCCCAGGCGCCCGTGTTCGCCCATGGGCTGAACCCTGCCGCGGGGCCGGGTCTGATGTTCGAGACTCTGCCCCTGGCACTCTCGGCAATCCCGGCGGGTGTGCTGCGCGCGACCGTATTTTTCGTGGTCCTGGGTATCGGGGTAATCAGCACCATGATTGCCAATGTGCAGGTCTTCGTGCACCTGCTAAGGGAGCGCTTCGGGATGCATCCGGCCGGGGCGGCGATGATCTCCGGGCTCGCAATCTGGGGGCTCAGCCTGATCACCATTGCCTCGTTTACCGATGCCGAATGGGCGCAGATCGTGCTAACCCTGCTGGGGCTAGAATTGCCCACGCTCTACCACCTGATCGAGCATGCCTCAATCAATATCCTGCTACCCATGAGCGGATTGCTGATCGCCCTGTTCGCGGGCTGGGTCATCCCCAACCAGATCGCCGCCAGCGAGATGGGAGAGTGGCGAATCACCGACTCGTTATGGCGCACGATCCTGCGTTATCTCGCGCCCGCGGCCCTGCTCGGCCTCTTTTGGCAGCTGTCGGACCTGAGCGGCCATCTGCCGTTGTGAACCGACGCCCGCTGCACGTTGCGTCCTCAGGCACCGTTAGAATACGCCCATGAATGATGAATGGATCGTCACGTTCGAGATCGCCGCCACCCTGTTCGCGGGACTCGGGCTGTTCTTCGTCGGCATCCGCCTGATCAGCGAACATCTGCGCCAGTTGGCGGATCGGCGCCTGCGCACCCTGGTCGGACGGGCAACCGCAAGCGATCGTTCGGCTGCCGCGCTGGGACTAGTAGGCGGGGCCATCAGCCAGAGCATCCACGCCGTAATCTTCGTGCTGATCTCGCTAGTGACCGCAGGCGTGCTGGATGCGCGCCGTGCCCAGCCGGTCATCAACTTCGCCAATCTCGGGACCTCGCTGCTGGTGCTGATCGCCGCCCTGGACCTGAGCCTGATGGTGTTCATCCTGGTGGGTGTGACCGGTCTGCTGTTCTATTTCGATCGCGACCAGTCCGCTCGCCTGCGCCATCTGATCCGCGCGCTGCTCGGCATTGGGCTGCTGTTTCTGGGCCTGATCTTCATCAAGGAGGGGGCCAAGCCGCTGGCCGACCTCCCCTGGATGACCGAACTGATGTCCCTCTCGGCGCAATCCCTGCTGATCGCGTTCGTGACGGGGCTGGTATTCGCGGTCATCGCCCACTCCGCCTCCAGCATCACCATCGTCACCATGGCCTTGGCCGCCAGTGGCGTGATTGATCTGGAGTACGGGCTGATGGTGGTCTACGGCGCGGGCTTCGGCACGGGCATCAGCACCCTTGTGCTGGCCGCCTCGCACAAGGGGCTCGGGCGGCAGCTAGCGCTGTACCAGTTCATCCTCAAGGCCATGGGGTTGGCCCTGCTGCTTCCACTGTTCTGGATCGAGTTCTACGGCGGCATCCCGCTGGTCGCGGCCTTGCTGGCCGCACTCCCGGTCGGGATTGGCTTCCAGATCGCGTTCTCCTATGTGCTCTATCAGATTGCCTGCGACATGGTCATGCACCCGTTCCACCACCGCGTCGCCGACTATCTCGAACGCAAGGCCCCACCCACCGCGGAGGAGACCCTGGGAAAGCCGAAGTACCTGTACGCCGGGGCCCAGAACGACGCGGGCAGTGCCCTGATGCTCGCTGAACAGGAGCAGCTGCGCCTGCTGCGGCATCTGCCGGAATATCTCGACGGCGTGCGCGACGAGATTCCACAGCCCCGTCACGACCGCGTTAGCCTGCAGCGCGGCGGAACCCAGGTCGCGGACGCGACGGCACAATTCCTGGACGAGATCCTGTCTGGCGCCCTCAGCGGCGCCACCCTGGACCATGCGATCGTATTGAAGAGCCGGAACGAACTGATCGGGTCGCTGCAGGAGACCCTCAACGACCTGGTCATCGAGGTCGAACGCGCGCGCACTGGCAAGGACTCGGCCGAGGCGCGTGCGCTGACCCATGGCCTGATCGAGACCCTCCACATGATGCTGCTGACGCTGAACGATGCGGCGCGTACCGAGGATGCCGACGACATCGAACTGCTGCAGTCGCTGACCCATGATCGATCGGAACTGATGGACTCGATCCGGCGCCGTCTACTGACCGGCGGCGAACTCGTCGGCAGCACGCGCGACGCAGTGTTCGGTGCCACCAGCCTGTTCGAGCGCGGGGTCTGGCTGCTGCGCCGCTACTCCCTGCTGTTGGCCTCCCCGGAGGGCGCTCGCCACGAGGCCCCCGAAACCGCAGCCACCAGCGCATAGGAGCCGAGTACTTTCGGCGATCTTGGCCTCGCCAGCGCCCCTTCGGCCAGAGGGCTAGCCTCCTACAGTGCGATGGTCCCGGAACCGCGAGAGCCGTGTCACCCGCGGGCGAACACGGTTTGCAGGCGCTCCAGCGCCTCGCGCAGGCGGGACTCGGACTGAGTGTAGGCAATGCGCACATAATCACGACCGCGGGTGGGGCTGAAGTCCGTCCCCGGAGTCAGGGCCACCCCCGTCTCGTCCAGGATTCGGGCACAAAGGGCCTCGGAATCCACTCCATGCGCCCGACAGTCGGTCCAGACATAGAACGCCCCCTCCGGGCGTGCCTGCACTTCCAGGCCGAGCATGGGCAACGCGTCCAGTAGCACATCCCGGCGCGCCTTTAGTTCCTGGACCTGGGACTGCAGCAGGGCCTCGGTTTCGGGGGCGAAAGCCGCGAGTGCGGCGGCCTGCGCCACAGTGCCCGGGGCCACGAAGAGGTTCTGCGCCAGACGCCGTACCGGGTCCACCCAGGCTTCCGGCACCACCATCCAGCCCAGGCGCCACCCGGTCATGGCGAAGTACTTGGAGAACGAGTTGATCACCACCACATCCGGGAAGCCGGCCGCGGCACTGGGCTCGGGGGTATCGAAGACGATCTGGGCGTAGATCTCGTCCATGATCACCAGGCCTCCGCGCTCGCGCACGACCTCGACGATCGCAGCCAGCCGATCACGCGACAGGCAGGTCCCGGTCGGGTTCGCCGGCGACCCCAGCAGCACCGCACGGGTGTTGGCGCCCCACGCGGCGGCAATCGACTCGGCGGTCGGCTGGAAGGCATGTTCGGCCTGGACGGGCAAGCCCACGGGGGTCGCCCCACGCGCGGCGACGAACTGGCGGTTGCAGGCATAGCCGGGGTCCGGCAGCAGGACTTCCTCGCCCGGATTCACCCCCGCCGCCAGCGCCAGCAGGATGGCTGCGGAGGCGCCCGCGGTGATCACGATGCGTTCCGGGTCGACCTCGGCCCCATGGCGTCGCCGGTAGTCGGCGGACAGCGCCTCGCGCAGGGCCTGGGTCCCGTGCGCGGGGGTGTAGCGGGTATCCCCCTCCGCCAGCGCGGCGCGACCGGCCGCGATTACCAGGGGCGGCGTCGGGAAGTCCGGCTCCCCTACCTCCAGGTGGATGATGTCGCGCCCGGTGCGCTCGGCCGCCTGGGCTCGTGCCAGGATGTCCATCACCCGAAACGGCTCCACCACCTCGGCGAAGCCGGACAGCGCCGGGTCACGCATCGGATTGGCGGGATGCCCCGGGACCACCGGCGCGATCAGCGGCGCACGTGCCGCATCAGACGCTTGCGCTTGTACTGCTGTCTCGGCGTGAGCTTGTTGCGCCGGCCCGCGTAGGGGTTGCGCCCGGAGCGGAATTCGAGCCGCAACGGTGTCCCGACCAGCTTGAGCTGCTTGCGGAAGAAGTTTTCCAGGTAACGCTTGTAGCTCCCGGCAAGCGCGTCGGTCTGATTGCCGTGGATCACGATCACCGGCGGGTTCTGGCCCCCCTGGTGCGCGTAGCGCAGTTTGATGCGCCGGCCGCTGATCATCGGCGGCGCATGCTCCGCCACCGCGGCCTCCAGCAGACGCGTGAGCTCCGGCGTGGACATTTTGCGGAAGGCACTGGCGTGGGCCTCGCACACGTCGTCCAGCAGATGCCCGACATTGGTGCCGTGCAAGGCCGAGATCAGCCGCATGCGGGCAAAATCGACAAACCCCAGGCGCCGGTCCAGCTCGTCGCGGATGCGCTCGCGCGCGTGGTCGTCCAGGCCGTCCCACTTGTTCACGGCCAGCACCAGCGAGCGCCCGGCCTCGATGACCATCCCCAGCAGGTGGGAATCCTGATCCGACAGGCCGGCATGGGCGTCCACCACCAGGACCACCACGTGGGCGGACTCGATCGCCTGCAGCGTTTTGATGACGCTGAATTTCTCGATCACCTCGTGGACCCGGCCACGGCGGCGTACCCCGGCGGTATCGATCAGGGTGTACTCCTGACCGTCGCGCTCGAACGGGACAAAGATGCTGTCGCGGGTCGTACCGGCCACTTCCGTGGCCACCACGCGCTCGTCGCCCAGGATACGATTCACCAGGGTCGACTTGCCGACGTTGGGGCGTCCGACGATCGCGACGCGAATGCCCGGCCAGTCATCCAGCGCCGCCTGCTGCGAGGCTTCGTCGAGGCCGTCACTGGCGGCCTCGACGTCTTCGGCATCTTCACTGGCCGCCCGGCGCGCGGCCGCCACGTCCTTGCGCACCGCCTGCATCAGGCCCTGTACGCCGCGCCCGTGTGCTGCGGCAATGGAGGTCACCTGCCCCAGCCCGAGGGCATAGAACTCCGCACTGACGGAATCGGCATCCAGACCATCGGTCTTGTTCACAACGACCCGCGCCTTTACCCCGGCGCCACGCAGCTGAGCGGCAATCGCCTGGTCCTGCGGCGTCAGGCCGTCACGAGCATCCACCAGGAACAGCACATGATCCGCTTCGGCCACCGCGCGCTGGGTCTGTTCGGCCATCGCGCGGTCCATCTGCGCGCCCTCGCCCGAGAGCCCGCCGGTGTCCACGACCAGATAGGGAAAGTCGCCGACCTTGCCAATGCCGTACTGGCGATCACGCGTCAGTCCGGCGACGTCCGCCACCAGGGCATCGCGCGAGCGCGTGAGCTGATTGAACAATGTGGACTTGCCGACATTCGGCCGACCGATCAGGGCGATAACCGGAATCATCTGCGGCTGCGCCCTGCGCGGAGAACCCGGCGCCCTGAAACCTTGTGGCTCACTCGTCACCCCGGATTGAGGGATTCACGGCCGTCAGCTGCCCGTTGTCGGTGACGACATACAGCGTGCCGTTCACCAGGGTGGGACGCGTAACCACGGAACCGGAACCGGCGCGCAGCCGGGCGACAATGCGCCCGTCCTCGACGTCGATCCAGTGCAGGTAGCCCTCGTAATCACCGACGATGGCGTGCTGGCCGACCACCACCGGCGCAGTCACACCGCGCAGGCGCAGGCCATCCATCTGCCACAGGTCACCACCACTGCGGGGTTCCAGGCCCCACAGGTGGCTCTCGGCATCGGTCACAACCAGGACATCGGAACGCGTATCCACATCCCCGCCTTGATAGGAAGAAAAATCACGGACCCAGAAGATCTCGCCGGAGTTGAGATCCAGCGCCGCGAGCCTTCCCTGGTAGGTGGCCGCAATGGCAGCGCCGCGATACATCGGGATATGCCCGTCCAGGTCCACCATGCGCTCGACTTCCGTGCGCCCGGTGGGGACCCCCAGGGTGGTCTCCCACAGCACGTTGCCGCGGTTGAGCCCCAGCATCAGCAGGCGGCCGTTGTCGAACCCGGCCAGCACACGGCCGGAGGTGATCTGCGGGCGCTGGGCCCCGCGCAGGCTCAGCGAGGGTGTGGTGCGCAGCGCGGTCCACTGGGTGGCGCCGGAGTCGGCGTCCAGGGCATGGATGCGGCCGTCGTTGGTACGCACGATGACCAGGCCGCCGGACACATCCGAGACTGCCAGCACCTCGCTGGAGAGCGCAGCACGCCAGCGTTCGCCATCGCCATCCAGATCCACGCCGATGGCGTAGCCGTCCAGCGTGCCGACCACGGCGAGGCCGCCACCGACGCCGACCCCCGCGGAGACCCGGGCATCATCCAGGCGCACCTGCCAGCGCTGGCTGCCACTGTCGGGATTCAGACCGGAAACCCGCCCGGCGGCGTCGCTCATCACGACCAGGTCGTCGGTGATTCCGGGATAGATCTGCCACAGGAAGCGCTCGCCACCGCTGCCCACCGAGCGCGACCACAGCCGCTCCGGCTGACCTTCGGCCTCGAACTCCGGCAGGTCCGCCGGCGGCTCGGTGGTATCGCGCGACCACAGACCGCAGGCGCTCAGGGACAGGATCAGCGCACTGGCAATCAGCAGGCGCACGACCGGACTCGCAAGGGAAGGCACAGACATCAGGCGACGGGTCCTCTAGACGGAAAGTTCTTCGTATTTCAGACGCAGGTACTCGGGGCTGTGCCCCGCGTCCAGTGCAGCCTCGTAATGCTCGCGGGCCCGCTCGCGATCGCCACGGGCGCGGGCCAGATCCCCTTCGAGCTCGCGCTTCAGCCCCGTGAAGGCATCGCTGCGAACGTCCGCCAGGGTCGCCTCGGCGTCATCCAGGCGCTCGGCCAAGATCATCTGGCGCGCAAGACGCAGCGTCAGCACCTCGCGATACCCGCGATCGGGGGCCGCGTCGCGCGCAGCCTGCAGCGCGTCGATCGCGGTATCGGTGTCGTCCTGCGCGATCGCCACATCGGCCCGGTAGACCCAGGCAAGCGCGCGGTAGGGCGTACCCCGTCCCTGTTCGATCACCGCGTCGGCCAGTTCCAGCGCGCGATCGGTCTGGCCGGTCTGACCGGCGACCTGCAGGGCCTGATACATCTCGGAGGCCACCTGGGCGCGCGATTCCTCGCGATCGCTCCACCAGTTCCAACCGAACAGGCCGCCGACCCCCAGAACCAGGCCAGCCACAATCGCCATGCCGTTGTTCGCCCACCACTGCTTGATGCGTTCGGCTTTTTCTTCGTCGGTGAGATAACTCATCGTGTTCTCTATCCTTGCGTTGACTACGAGCGCTCTTGCAGAGCCGTGCGCAGATGGTCGGCGAGAGCGGCACGGTCGACGGCCACCTGCTCGCCGCCCTGCGATCTTAACGGCTTCACCGTGACGGTGCCCGCGGCATGCTCGTCACTACCGAGCACCAGGGCATAGTGCGCCCCCAAACGATCGGCACGTTTCATCTGCGACTTGAAGCTGCCGCCACCACAGTGCTGGACCAGTCGCAGCCCCGGCAATTCGCCACGCAGCTGGTCCGCCAGTTGCAGTGCCGGGCCGACCAGTTCGTCGCCGCCGACGATCAGGTAGGCATCCGGACCCGGCGCTGCCGGGGCGTCTTCGCGCGCCTCCAGCAGCGCGACCAGCCGCTCCAGGCCCATCGCCATCCCGATCGCCGGGGTGCCACGGCCACCGAGCTGTTCGACCAGGCCGTCGTAGCGCCCGCCGGCGCAGACCGTACCCTGGGCACCGAGATCCTCGGTGATCCACTCGAATACTGTATGCGTATAGTAATCGAGCCCACGCACCAGGCGCGGGTTGTGCTCGTACGCGATGCCCAGCGCATCCAGATGCGCGCACAAGCCGTCGAAATGGGCGCGCGACTCAGCGTCCAGATCATCCATCAGGCTGGGGGCCTGCGCGACCACCTCGCGGGTATCGGGATGCTTGCTGTCGAGGATGCGCATCGGGTTGTCATAGAGCCGGCGCTGCGCCTCCTCGTCGAGGGCGTCACGATGCTGCTCGAAATAGGCGATCAGGTGGTCGCGATAACGCTGCCGGCTTTCCGGGGTGCCCAGCGTGTTCAGCTCCAGGCGCACGTTCGAGAGCCCGAGCATGCGCCACAGCCGTGCGGTCATCGCGAGCATCTCGGCGTCGACATCCGGCCCCGGCAGGCCGAACACCTCGACCCCAACCTGGTGGAACTGGCGATAGCGCCCCTTCTGCGGGCGCTCATGGCGGAACATCGGCCCCAGGTACCATAGTCGCTGCACCTGGTTGTGCAGCAGCCCGTGCTGGATCCCCGCGCGCACGCAACTCGCGGTGCCTTCCGGGCGCAGGCTCAGGCTGTCGCCATTGCGGTCGTCGAAGGTGTACATCTCCTTTTCGACGATATCCGTGACATCGCCGATGGAGCGCTTGAACAGCTCGGTCGACTCCACGATCGGCATGCGGATCTCGTGGTAGCCGTAGGCCTCCACAACCTCGCGCAGGGTGGCTTCCAGATGCTGCCAGACATGAATGGACTCGGGCAGGATGTCATGCATCCCGCGGATCGACTTGATCGCTTTCATGGTGTCTTTTTGTTTGTACGTGATGGCCTGCCGGAAAGACCCGGTCTCAGCCTTCCAGATCGAAGCGCGCGGTGCGGTCGCTCCGGATATGCGTCTCGACGTCCACCGGCTCGCCATCCAGCGTCAGCGAGACCCCGGACGCGTTGCCCAGGATCACCCGGCCAGGCAGATCCAGGCGAATCTCCTCGCGGTCACCCGAGCTGAGCACGCCGGTCAAAACCACCTCGTCGGCAGCATCGCGGATCTCCACCCAGGAGGTCTCGCCAAATTCCAGCACCAGTTGCGCGCCCTCACCCGCCACCGAACCTTCACCGGAAGTCTCGATCACCGGGGAAGCATCCAGAGGGGCTGCGCTTTCGGCCCGCACGGGGGGCTCTGGCGTGACCGGCTCTTCCGGCACGGCCAGGCGTTCGGTCAGGGCCTCAGCCAGCACGGTGGATTCCGAGGATGCTTCCGGGGCACCGGCCGATCCCTCGGCACCCGCCGGCTCCGGCTGGGTGCCCTCCGGGAGGGCCTCCGGCGCGGGCGTAGCGGGCTCCGGATCGGTGCTCCCGGCAGTCGACGGGCTCCGCCCTTCGGCGTCGTCCGGGGTCTGGAAATCGGCGAGGCTCGGGACGGCATCCCGCGCCTCGCCCAGGTTCAGTGACGGCCACCCGGGCGTGTCCGTGCGCTCGCTCCAGGCATAGACCCCAAGCCCAAGCAGGATCACGGCCAGCAGCAAGGCGAGCCAGTAAATACCGCGGCCGCGCCGACGCTGACGGTCGCGCGCGGAGGGCGTTGCGACGGCCCGGAGTTCGGGGTCGACCATCCCGTGGCTCTCGAAGGACTGAATCCACGGGTCCGCGGCCACGCCCAGTTCGCGTGCGCAGGAGCGCAGATAGCCGCGCACGTACGCCGGCGGCATGTGATGAAAGCGATTGGCCTCGAGGTCTTCCAGGGTGCCGCGCCCGAGGTGGATGCGGCTGGCCAGGGTCGCGGTGTCCAGACCGGCCGCCTCACGCGCCCGCCGCAGACTGGCGCCGGGCTCGTCCTCACCGCGGGGCGCCTCCGGTCCGGATGCCTCCGGGTGGTCCCGGGTGGTCAGGCCATGCGCGGCGGAGAAGGACGGCTCCGGATCGGGGTCCGAACCCTCGGTGCGCAGGGAGGCGACGTTGTTCGTTGAATCATCGACATCTTCGACTCGCCCGAGGCCCGGTTCCTTGTCGCGTGGATCGCTCACCCTTCACGCTCCAGCCGGCGCAGCTCGGCCATCTCGTCGCTGTCCGGGTGATGGCGGCTCAGGCGCTCGGCACACGCGTTGGCCGCGCGGCTGTTGCCCAGCGCGCTTTCGGCCTGATAGCACAGCAGCAGCGTCTCGGCATTCTCGACCCCCTGGCTGTCCAATCGCTGCAGGAAGGCCCGCGTCTGCATCGGCCGGTCGTCCTGATAAGTCAGCCGCGCCATTTCCAGAAGCGCGCGGGGATACTGCGGATTGAGTTCCAGCGCCCGGCGCAACTGCCGCTCGGCCTCCTCGGCATCGCCCGCGTCCGCGTGACAGACGCCGGAGTTCATGTGGGCGATGTCGCGACGATCGTAATCCGGATTCCTAATCGCCTTGGCGAACAGCTCCTGAGCCTCGTCAAAGTCCTCGCGGGCGCAAAGCAATGCGCCCAGATTGGTCTGCGCAAAGGGGTTGTCCTCGTCGCGGCGCAGGGCCCGGCGATAGTGTTCCTCGGCTCGGTCCAGCTGGTCCTTGCGCTCGTAGATCGCTGCCATACCGATATTGGCGAGGACATAGCCGGGGTCATAGTCCAGCGCCCGCCGCAGGTTGCGCTCGGCCTGTTCGAACTCGCCCTCGCGCAGATAGCCGATGCCCAGTTCGGCATGCACCTCGGCGGCATCCTCGCGTTCGCCGGAGACCGGTCGGTCGGCCGTGGCGGCACAGCCACCCAGCAGCAGCGCCAGGGTCAGAACCCCGGCGATGCGCAAACCCGCGCGTCCAGTCATGAAGCCCTCCGATCCGTCTGTGGCAACTCGGCATGCAGGCGGAACATGCGCATGCCACGATTGGTTCGATCCTCGACCTGCCCCACCAACTGCCCGCAGGCGGCATCGATGTCGTCGCCCCGGGTGCGCCGGACGGTGGTCACGTAGCCGGCTTTCTGCAGGCGCCGCTCAAAGGCCAGAACGGTGGCCTCCGACGGGCGTTCGAACGGAGCCCCCGGGAACGGGTTGAACGGGATCAGGTTGATCTTGCCGGGAATACCCCGCAACAGCCCGGCGAGCTCGTTGGCGTGCTCGGGCTGGTCGTTGACGCCGGCCAGCAGGACGTATTCGAACGTCACGCCACTGTGGGCGTCGGTTGCCTCCACGTAGCGGCGGCAACTATCCAGTAGCTCGGCGAGCGGGTACTTGCGGTTGATCGGCACCAGACGGTCGCGCAACGCGTCATTGGGCGCATGCAGGCTGACGGCCAAAGCGACATCGGTATGTGCGCTCAGGCGATCGAGGGCTGGAACCAGGCCGGAGGTCGAAAGGGTCACCCGGCGCCGGCTGAGACCGTAGGCATTGTCGTCGGTCATCAACTGACAGGACGGGACCACCGCATCGAAATTGGCCAGCGGCTCGCCCATACCCATCAGGACCACGTTGCTGACTGCGCGCTTGCGGCCGTCCGGCGCCGGGAGGCGCTGCATGGCCAGCCACACCTGACCGATGATCTCGGCACTGGTGAGATTGCGGTTGAAGCCCTGCTGGGCCGTGGAGCAGAAGGTGCAGTCGAGCGCACAGCCGACCTGGGAGGAGATGCACAACGTCCCGCGCCCGCCCTCGGGGATGAAGACGGTCTCGATGGCATTGCCGTCGGGGAGCCGCAGCACCCACTTGACGGTACCGTCGGAGGAGGCCTTTTCCAGACCGATCTCGGGCACGCGGATCTCGGTCTCGCGCTCCAGACGATCGCGCAGCTTGCGCGACACGTCGGTCATCTGTTCGAAGTCGGTGACCCCGCGCTGATGGATCCACTTGATCAGCTGGGTGGCACGAAAACGCGGTTCACCCCACTGCGCCAGCAGCTCGACGAGCTGTTGGTGGCTGTAGCCCAGGAGATTCAGGGGGGTGGAGGATGTGTGTGCCATAACAGGGACCGGTTGGCTCAAGTCCCCTAGTGTACTGTGCCGAAGGGATGCCTGCCTACGGGGCCCGCTGCGCGGTGCAGCCGGGCCCCGCAGTGCCTGCGGAGCTCTTATCGGGTACGCGGGCAGACGCCGTCGTCACCGAAGAAGAACGCGATCTCGCGCTCGGCGGTTTCCGGGGCATCGGAGCCGTGCACGGCGTTCTCGTCGATGGAGACAGCGAAGTCGGCGCGGATGGTGCCCGGAGCCGCTTCCTTCGGGTTGGTCGCACCCATGATGTCGCGGTTCTTGGCAATGGCGTCCTCGCCTTCCAGGACCTGCACCAGCGCCGGGCCGGAGATCATGAACTCGACCAGATCGTTGAAGAACGGGCGTTCCTTGTGCACGTCGTAGAAGCCTTCGGCCTGCTCGCGGCTCAGGTGCATCATGCGCGCGCCAACGACCTTCAGGCCGGCCTTTTCGAAACGGCTGATGATGTCGCCGATGGCATTCTTGGCAACGGCGTCAGGCTTGATGATGGAAAGGGTGCGTTCAACGGCCATGGGGCGGCTCTCCTGGTACTTGGATTGAATATCGGTCGCTGGGCCCGGCTGCAAACGCGAGAACCCGCCGAACGGCGGGTTCCCAACGCAAAAAAGACGCGGACGCAACGTGCGGCGCGTAGTCTAGCGACCTGACGCCCCTGCAGCAACGTCACCGGCCTGGATTCACCACGAAGCGCACGCAGACACGCAGAAGGTCGAGGGACGACACAGAAGCACAGGCCGGGATACCACTTCGCATCGGTGAGCTATCCTGGCATCGGGTAGGCGTTTCAGCCCCTTGCCCGTCCCGGTGTCCTCTGTGCTCTCTGTGGCGAAAAAGGGTCTGGCCCTTCTTCGTGTGCTTCGTGGTCGATCCAAAAACCCGTCAGTCGTCGACGTCGGCCTCGTCCATCCAGGCAAGCTGGATCGCCTCGAGGACGCGTTCTCCCGAGCGCTCGGGGTCGTCGTCGAATTCCGGCAGGTTCATCACCCACTGGCGCAGATCCACGAAGTTGATATGGCGCGGATCGACGTCCGGGTGCTCATCGGCCAGCTGGATCGCAATTTCCTGGGTTTCAGTCCACTTCATCGCCTATCCCTCGCTCAGTGGTTCTCGGAGACCTGGTTAATGGTGTACTTCGGCAGTTCCACCACGAGATCGCGGTCGGCCACAACGGCCTGACAGGAAAGGCGCGAATCCGGCTCCAGCCCCCAGGCCTTGTCGAGCATGTCTTCTTCGTCCTCGGTGGCCTCACCCAGGCTGTCGAGGCCTTCACGCACATAGACATGACAGGTCGTGCAGGCGCAGGACTTCTCGCAGGCGTGCTCGATCTCGATGCCGTTTTGCAGTGCAAGATCACAGATGCTGATGCCCGAAGGGGCCTCGAGGGAGGCGCCTTCGGGGCAGATTTCCTCGTGGGGTAGAAAGATTACCTGGGGCATGTTCTCAGTTCCCTGCGTCGTATTCGCTAACGTTGTGACCGGCGAGTGCCCGCCGGATGCTGTCATTCATGCGCCGCGCGACGAAGGCCTCGGAGGCCTGCTCGACGCGCTTGCGCGCGGCCTCGATCGCGTCCGGGTCGGCGCCCTTCTCGCGTTCGGCGCGCAGGGCATCGCGCGCCTGTTCTATGGTCTGGCGCTCCTCCGGCTCCAGGTAGCGATCACCATCAGTCTGCAGCGCGGCGTCGATCGCCTCCAGCACGCGGTCGGCCTCCACCTGTTCTTCGCGCAGGCGGCGGGCCTCCATATCCTCGCGCGCGGACGATGCCGAGTCGCGCAGCATCTGCTCGATCTCGGAATCGGTCAGCCCATAGCTCGGCTTGACCTCGATATGCGCCTCCACGCCCTGGGTCTGTTCGCGCGCGGTCACGTTCAACAACCCATCGGCATCCACCTGGAACGTCACCCGGATGCGCGCCGCGCCAGCGACCATCGGCGGGATGCCGGACAGGGTGAACTGGGCCAGCGAGCGGTTGGCGTCCACCACGTCGCGCTCGCCCTGCACCACATGCAGGGACATCGCCGTCTGGCCATCCTTGAAGGTGGTGAACTCCTGGGCCCGCGAGACCGGGATGGTGGTGTTGCGCGGGACAATGAACTCGACCAGCCCACCCATCGTTTCCAGGCCCAGGGACAGCGGGATCACGTCCAGCAGCAGCAGTTCCGTATCCGGCTTGTTGCCGGCCAGGATGTCGGCCTGCTGCGCGGCGCCAATCGCCACGACGCGGTCCGGATCGATCCCGGCATGCGGGACCCGACCGAAAAACCCTTCCACCGCCTCGCGCACCGCAGGCATACGGGTGGAGCCACCCACCAGCACAACCTCGTCAATCGCACCCGTCTCCAGGCCCGCATCCGCGAGGACCTGCTGGCAGGCCTTCATGGTGCGATCCAGCAATGGACGAGCCAGCCCCACGAGGGTTTCGCGATCCAACGCGCCGGACCAGGTGGAGCCGTCCGCGCGTACAACCTCGACGGCAGTACTCGCGGCATCGGTCAGGGTCTCCTTCGCCTGGCGCGCGGCCAGCAACACCCGACGCAGACGCTGCGGGTCGTTCTCGCCGCCCATCCCGGCCTGGTTCAATAGCCAGTCGGCGATGGTGCGGTCGATGTCATCGCCGCCCAGGGCCGAGTCGCCACCGGTCGCCAGCACCTCGAACACACCGCGGCGCAGCTGCAGTATGGAGATGTCGAAGGTCCCACCGCCCAGGTCGTAAACCGCGATGGTGCTCTCCTCGCCCTGATCCAGCCCGTAAGCCACCGCTGCGGCAGTCGGTTCACTGATCAGGCGAAACACGTTCAGCCCCGCCAATTGCGCGGCATCGCGCGTGGCCTGGCGCTGGGCATCATCAAAGTACGCGGGCACGGTGATCACCACGCCCTCGAGTTCGTCGCCCAGGGTCGCTTCGGCGCGTTGGCGCAGGGTGCGAAGGATATCGGCGGACACCTCGACGGCGGTCTTGTCACCCGCGGCCGTCTCGATCCGCGGCACGCTGGACTCGCCGGTCTTGAGGCGGAACGGCAGCTCGCCGGACAGGCGCGCAACATCCGCCGCGCCGCGTCCGATCAGGCGCTTAACCGAGGCGATGGTGTTGTGCGGATCATCCGCCGCGTGCTCCGCGGCCGCATACCCCACGCTCACCCCATCCGCGGCGTAGTGGACCACCGACGGCAGGATATGCCGGCCCTGCTCGTCCGGCAGGGTATCCGCCTCGCCACTACGCACCGTGGCGACCAGCGAATGGGTCGTGCCGAGGTCGATCCCGGCCGCGAGGTGGCGCTGATGCGGCGCGGACTCGGCTCCGGGTTCGGTGATCTGCAATAACGCCATCGGGTGTTCGGCTCCTTCACATGGCCGCGGATCAACCGCGCGCCAGGTTCTGTCGGGTTCGTTTCAATTCGTCCAGCAAGCGGTCGAAAAAGCGCAATTCCAGCACGCGGTCCTTGGCCTCGGGCGCCGGGGCCGCCGGGTCCTTCAGGGCATCCGCGACCTTTGCCCGTGCCTCGGCCCGGGCCTGCTCCAGCTCTTCGCCGGCGGCCTCCAGCGCGGCACCATCCCTGGCCGCCGCGGCCTCTTCCATGCGTTCGCGCCACTCGATCTGCGCCTCGATGAACTCGATGTTCTGGCTGGTATCGCGTTCCGGGTCGAACGCCACGCCCGTGCGCTCCAGCAGGTGCAGCGCACGGCGGTAGTCATCCCCGAGGATCGCGTAGGCCTCGTTCACGTCGGCCGCCACCGCCGCCGCCATGCGCCGGGCCTGGTCGCCCTGGCGCACGAAGCGGTCCGGATGCAACTCTGCCTGCAGGCGGCGAAAGCGCTCGTCCAGCTGTTGCCGGTCCACCTCGAAGGCGACCGGCAGGTCGAACTGCTCGAATGGGTCGTTCATCAACTCTCGGCCTCGGGAAGCACTGGCGACGCACTGACAAAAGAAAAGGGGTGGGACGACGACCAGCAATCGGCCGCCATGCACCACCCCGGATGCGATCGTCAGTCAGATACTGAAGCTTTCACCACAGCCACATCGGGCCTTCTCGTTCGGATTATTGAACTTGAACCCTTCGTTCAGGCCTTCCTTGCCGAAATCCAGCTCGGTGCCATCGAGGTACACGAGGGACTTCGGATTCACCACCAGCTTCACGCCGCGATCCTCGAACACCGTATCGGTATCCTCGATATCGTCGGCAAACTCCACCACGTAGGCCATGCCGGAGCAGCCGGTCGTCCTGACAGCCAGCCGCACGCCCACGCCCTTGCCTCTCTTGTCGAGGAAGTTGTGGATCCTTTCGGCTGCGGGTTCGGTCACTGTAATCGACATAGCACCCTCAGGCAGACTTCTTCTCGGCTTCCGCGGCCTCGCCGTGGCGCTCCTGGTAGTTGGACACGGCCGCCTTGATTGCGTCCTCGGCCAGCACCGAGCAGTGGATCTTCACCGGCGGCAGCGCCAGTTCCTCGGCGATCTGGGTGTTCTTGATCTGGCTGGCTTCTTCCAGGGTCTTGCCACGCACCCATTCGGTGAGCAGCGAGCTGGAAGCGATCGCCGAACCGCAACCGTAGGTCTTGAACTTGGCGTCCTCGATGATGCCGTCGTCATTGACCTTGATCTGCAGCTTCATCACGTCGCCGCAGGCCGGGGCACCGACCATGCCGGTGCCGACCGTGTCGTCGTTCTTGTCGAAGCTGCCGACGTTGCGCGGATTTTCGTAGTGGTCCAGAACCTTGTCACTGTAAGCCATGACCGTTCTCCTGTTGCGTGTGTACGCGTTGCGTTAGTGGTGTCGAGCGGACCCCTAGTGGGCCGCCCACTCGACGGTGCTCAGATCGACGCCGTCCTGGTACATCTCCCACAGTGGCGAGAGTTCGCGCAGCTTGGCGACCGCGGCGCGCACAATCTTGACCGTGTGGTCGACCTCTTCCACCGTCGTATAGCGACCGATGGAGAAGCGGATGGAGCTGTGGGCCAGCTCGTCGTTGCGGCCCAGGGCACGCAGGACGTAGGACGGTTCCAGACTCGCCGAGGTACAGGCCGAGCCGGAGGACACGGCGATGTCGCGCAGCGCCATGATCAGGCTCTCGCCCTCGACGAAGTTGAAGGACACGTTCAGGTTGTGCGCCACGCGCTGTTCCTGATCGCCGTTCAGATAGACCTCTTCCATGCCGTCGAGACCCGTCCACAGACGGTCGCGCAGCATGCGGATGCGCTCCAGCTCGGGGCCCATCTCGGCACCGGCAAGCGCAAAGGCCTCACCCATACCAACAATCTGGTGTGGTGCCAGCGTGCCGGAGCGCATGCCACGCTCGTGGCCGCCGCCGTGCATCTGCGCCTCGATCCGCACGCGCGGCTTGCGGCGCACGAACAGCGCGCCGATGCCCTTCGGACCGTAGGTCTTGTGCGCAGAGAAGCTCATCAGGTCCACCGGCAGGCTGGACAGGTCGACTGCGACCTTCCCGGTCGACTGGGCCGCGTCCACATGAAACACGATCCCGCGCTCACGGCAAAGGTTGCCGATCGCCTCGATGTCCTGGATGACGCCGATCTCGTTGTTCACGTGCATCACCGAGACCACGATGGTGTCGTCACGCATCGCGTCTTGCAGCTCCTGCAGGTCGATCAGGCCGTTTTCCTTCACACCCAGGTACGTGACCTCGAAGCCCTCGCGCTCCAGCTGACGCGTGGTATCGAGCACGGCCTTGTGCTCGGTCTTCACGGTGATGATGTGCTTGCCCTTGCGCTGGTAGAAGTGCGCGGCACCCTTGATCGCCAGGTTATCGGCCTCGGTCGCACCGGAGGTCCAGATGATTTCCTTGGGATCGGCGCCCACCAGCTCGGCGACCTGGCCGCGAGCGTTCTCCACCGCCTTCTCCGCGCTCCAGCCAAAGCTGTGGCTGCGCGAGGCGGGATTGCCGAACAGGCCGTCCTTGGTCAGGCAGCCGGCCATCTTTTCGGCCACACGCTCGTCGACCGGCGTGGTCGAGGAATAATCGAGGTAGATCGGCAGTTTCAGGTCACTCATTGCGCGTTAGCTCCTTTCCGCGGCCGCTTTGGCGGTCGCATGGCTTTTTCCGGTCGAGGCTTGCAGAGGGGCGCCGTGCATCACGACCTCCTGCACGCCGTCTTTTTCCATTTGTTCCCGATGGCGCTGCAGTACATCCGCCAGCGAGCGGGTGCTGAGGAAGTCATAGACCTGCTGACTCAGATCGGTCCACAGGTCGTGGGTCAGGCAGCGCGAATCCGAATTGCAGTTGGCCTTGCCGCCGCAGCGGGTGACGTCCACCGGCTCGTCCACCGCCACCACGATGTCGGCCACGCTGATCCCCTCCGGTTCACGGCTGAGGGCATAGCCCCCGCCCGGCCCGCGACTGCTGTTCACCAGCCCCTTGCGGCGCAGCCTGGAAAAAAGCTGCTCCAGATAGGACAGCGAAAGCTTCTGCCGCCGCGCCACTTCGGCCAGGGATACCGGCCCGTTGCGGGTGTGCATCGCCACATCGAGCATGGCGGTGACGGCGTACCGGCCTTTGGTCGTCAGTTTCATGGTTGAGAGCACTTGTCAGTCATTTGCCGGCAAGCTTAGCAATACCCGAGCAAAACGATCAAGTATTCCCTTGCTGTTTACGTTCTTGTTGGGGCGCCACGTTCGGCGGAACCTCGCACTCGTCCGGCTCCAGACCTTCCAGATCGCAGGCCTCCAGCGGGCCCGAATCGTCCTCGCCCAGGGCCTCGCCCGGATCGATACCGGCGCGCTTGAGCGCCTGGCAGGCCCGTTCCATGCGCTCGTCCAGGTCGTGTACGCGCTGCACGATGCGGTGGATCGCGTTGGCCACCGGATCCGGCATGTCCCGCGACAGGCCGTAGGCATCGAAGCCCATGCGGTCCGCCATCTGCTGGAAGCGCGGATCGGGCTCGGGCCGCGGGCCGAGCACCCGGGCGGGAATGCCGACCGCGGTCGCCTCCGCCGGAACATCCTTCAGCACCACTGCGTTGGAGCCAATGCGCGCGTGGTCGCCCACGTGGATCGGGCCCAGCAATTTGGCACCCGCACCGATCACCACCTCGTTGCCGAGCGTCGGGTGGCGCTTGCCGCCTTCCCAGGTGGTGCCGCCCAGGGTCACCTGGTGGTAGATCGTGCAGTCGTCGCCGACCTCGGCGGTCTCGCCGATCACCACCCCCATGCCATGGTCGATAAAGAACCGTCGGCCGAGGGTCGCCCCCGGATGGATCTCGATGCCGGTCACCCAGCGGCTGAAGTTCGCGATCACGCGCCCCAGCCAGCGCATCCGGTGGTTCCACAACCAGTGCGCGAGGCGGTGATACCACAGCGCATGCAGGCCGGGGTATGCGGTCAGCACCTCGAAGGCGTTGCGTGCCGCCGGGTCACGGTCAAACACGCAGCGAATGTCCTCGCGCATCCTGTCAAACATGGGCCGGCCTCAATTCCCGAGTCATCCGCTAGGTTATCACGCCGGTTTCCGGCGCCCTCAGCGGCCCTTTTCCGTGTGCGTCAATATACCGCGCAGCATGCGCACCTCGCTGCCGGTCAGTCCGGCGCGCATATAGAGGTGCCGCAAGCGCCGCATCAGATTGCGCGGATTGTCCGGGTCGAGCACCTCGATGGTCGTCAGGGCCTGCTCGAAATGACGGAACAGGCCCTCCATCTCGTCTTGGGTCGCGAGCGGGTCGCGTGCCTCCCCTGCCGCACTCGCCTGCCCGGGATCCATTCCGGTCAGGGCCGCCATGCGGAGCGCATAGGTCATTACCTGCACGCTGCCGGCCAGGTTCAGGGAGCTGAAATCCGCCACCGTCGGGATCTGCACAAACGCGTTGCAGTAATCCAGCTCGGTGTTGGTCAGACCACTGTGTTCACGTCCGAAAACCAGGGCCACCGGTCCCAGGGCCGCGTTCTCCAGCGCCTGCCCGGCCGCCACGTCCGGGCCCAGCACCGGTACCGAGTGGGTGCGCAGCCGGGCACTGGTGCCCACCACCCACACGCAGTCGGAGACCGCGGCGGCCACATCATCCACCACGCGCGCCCGCGCCAGCAGGTCATCCGCCCCGGACGCCAGCGCCGTGGCATCGGCATGCGGAAACCGCTCCGGCGCCACCAGCACCAGATCCGTCACTCCCATGGCCTTCATCGCACGTGCGGCGGACCCAATGTTGCCCGGATGCGTCGTACCCACCAGCACGACGCGCACCCGGTTCAGGCGTTCTTCCATTCGTGGAGTCTCCGTTGCCATGCCCGCATCAAAGCTCGCGGATTGTACACAGGGGGGCTCTCGACTTCCCAAAAAAGAGCGGCTTGTGTATTGTTCGCGGCCTTCCCGCGGCGCGTGCGCGCGCCCGCCGGACACCCCGAAGAACACCAGGAGACACCCCATGCACCCCATGCTGAACACGGCGGTATCGGCGGCCCGCGAGGCCGGACGCATCACCACCCGCGCCTGGGGCCGGCCGGATCGCATGAACACCCGCGAAAAGGCCCGTAACGACTGGGTGTCGGATGTCGACCTGTCCGCCGAGCAGGCCATCGTGAGCACCCTGCGCCGCGCCTACCCCGACCACTCGATCATGGCCGAGGAAGGCGGCGAACAAAGCGGCAGCGACGCCGACTTCGTCTGGATCATCGATCCGCTGGATGGCACCACCAACTACCTGCGCGAGATCCCGCAGTACGGCATCTCCATCGCCCTGAAGCACAAGGGCCGACTGGAGCAGGCGGTGGTCTACGACCCGCTGAAGGAAGAGCTGTTTACCGCCACGCGCGGCGCCGGCGCCTTCCTCAACAGTCGCCGTATCCGCGTCTCCGAACGCAAGGACCTGAACGGCGCGCTGCTGGGCACCGGCATCCCGTTCCGCGAGGGCCAGGACCTGGAGCGCTACCTGAGCAGCCTGCGCCACCTGATCCCGGGCACCGCCGGCATCCGCCGGCCCGGGTCCGCCGCACTGGACCTGGCCTGGGTCGCCTGCGGGCGCTTTGACGGCTTCTGGGAAATGGGCCTGCAGCCCTGGGACATGGCCGCGGGCCTGCTCCTCGTGCAGGAAGCCGGCGGCGTGGTCAGCGACTGGCAGGGCAACCCGGACGTGATGCGCCGCGGCGACGTCGTCGCCGGCAACCCGAAGGTCCTCAAGGCCATGCTCCAGCGCCTGCACAAGGCCGAAAAGGACACCACCGCCCGCTCTGACGCCTGAAGGGCCCGCGCCCCACCGGGTGCCGGGAGTCAGGCCCCGCGCCCGGCCTTCCGCTCGATTCGCGCGCGCATCCGCCTCAGGGAAAACCACACCCCGGCGACCACCACCGGCACCGTCATCCCGATGGCAATGTTCACCGGCAGCGGCAACGCGACCGCCGCGTCCACCCCGCGTAACAGGTAGGCCACCAGGCTGGTCAGGTAGTAGCTGATCACCACCACCGAAAGCCCCTCCACTGTCCGCTGCAGGCGCAACTGCAGGTCGGCGCGCCGGTTCATCGAGCTCAGCAGGTCGCGGTTCTGCCGTTCCAGCGCCACGTCCACCCGGGTGCGCAACAGCGATCCGGTGCGGTGGATGCGCGTGGACAGTACCTCCAGCCGTTCCGCCTGCGACGCGCAAGTACCCATGGCCGGAGCCATGCGCCAGCTTAAATATTCACACAGGGTCTGCAGCCCCGGCATGCGCTTGGTCCTCAGTTCCTCAGCGCCTCTGTCCACCAGCGAGGCATAGGCGCGGGATGCGTGGAAGCGGCTGCCGGCATAGCTGCTCAGGCGCTCGACGTCGGATGCAAGGTCGGAGAGCACCGCCAGCAACTGCTGCTCGCGATCCGATGCGGCGAACTGCTCGGTGATCCCCGCCATCTCGTCGTTAATGTCGTTCAGCCGGCCCTCGAGTTCGTCGAGTTCCGGCATCAGCTCGCGGACCAGCGGGAGCGCCAGCAGGGCCAGCAGCCGGTAGGTCTCCAGTTCGAACAGGCGCTGGGCGATACGCCCGGCCTCACGCCGGGTGAGATCGACATCGCGCACCAGGAAGCGGGAGAAACCGTCCTCGTGGACCCGAAAATCGGTCCATACCAGGCCATCCCCGCCAGCCACGCCGTTGCCGACAATGGGATGCGGAGCGAATACGGCTTCCAGCTGCTCGAAGGATCGCTCCGGCATGTCACGCGACTCCAGCGCCAGATGGATCGCGGCGATGGTGCTCCCTGGCAGCTCGCTCAGCCAGTCGGCCGGCACGCGGTTGATCGCCGGGTCGGCGAACGGGTCGCTGAAGGCTTCTCCGGTCACGAAGAATGACCAGGTGGAGAACTCGTTGTGGCGTTCCCAGCGCAAGCGAAACGGCCCCAGATCGCAGGCGACGAAGTTCTTCTGCGGGACCGGCTCGTTCACGCCAAAACGACGGCAGAGCTCCGCTACCAGTTCACGTTCGCGCTCGGCGGAGTCGCGCGGCGACAAAAGCGCCAGCCACGAGGCAGTCGCAGGGGCGTCCAGCGGCTCGTAGAAACGCGCATGGACTTCATCGTGAATCGACTCCCGCAGGGGGTGACTCGGGGGCAGGGACGGACTCTCTTTCATCGCGGATTAAACCTGAAGACGGCTTCCAGAAGCCCGGGCAGGCCACGCTGACGGAAGTGGATATGGACGGCAAGGACAGCGTGCTGGCCCAGACGCCGCACCGATCAACTTCACTTTAGGGAAACACTGATCAATGGGCCTGCATCCGGCTCGGTGCCCCGCCGAAGCGTTTTGGAAGGGCACTGGGGCCATTACGGCCGGCCTGGGCCCCTGTAACCGCCGTTTTTGGCGGTTACAGGGGCGATTTCCGGTCCTGCGGACACACTACCCCTTCGGCAGGAGTCCCCATCGTCGCGCACGGTACAGGTTCGCCAGGGCGAACAGGCTGTGCAGCTGCGCGGTGTTCTTCTTGAGGCCCCGGTAACGCACCTTGCGATACCCGAACAGGTTCTTCAGCACA
>NZ_KB905123.1:0-20801 GCF_000377825.1 Thioalkalivibrio sp. AKL9
GCTATCACGCCCGGGCGTTCAGTCAGGCCTGCCGACGACTGGGGATCCGCCACCGTCGCACCCGGCCCTACACGCCCCGAACCAACGGCAAGGCCGAGCGCTTCATCCAGACCGCCTTGCGCGAGTGGGCCTATGCCTTCACCTACGCCACGTCAAAGGAACGCAAAAACCATCTTCCCCGATGGATCCATGACTACAACTGGCACCGTCCACACGGTAGCCTGAACCAACAACCACCCATCAGCATCCTCGGCCTACCCGAGGACAACCTCGTGAGACTCCACACCTAGGCGCCGACGGCGGCGGGCATTGTCCGCTCCACCGTGCGCCCGCGCAGGGAATGTGCCAGGGCCTCGGTAATCTCGACCGGGATCAACTGCCCGATCAGGCCGGGGTCCCCGGCGAAGTTGACGATGCGGTTGTTCGCCGTGCGCGCGGCCAGTTCGCCGGGGTTGCGCTTGGCCGGACCTTCTACCAGTACCGGCTCGATGTTGCCCACCATGGACTCGTTTCGCGCGCGGCCGTTCTGCTCGATCAGGGCCTGCAACTCGGCCAGACGGGCCTTCTTGGTCGCCATCGGCACGTCATCCGGCAGCGATGCGGCCGGGGTGCCCGGGCGCGCGCTGTAGATAAAGCTGAAGGAGAAATCAAAATGCAGCTCCTCGATCAGCTTCATCGTCGCGGCGTGGTCGGCGTCGGTCTCGCCGGGGAAGCCGACGATGAAGTCCGAGGAGAGATCCAGGTCCGGGCGCGCCTCGCGCAGGCGGCGGATCTTGGACTTGTATTCCAGGATCGTGTGGCCGCGTTTCATCTGCGCCAGGATGCGGTCGGAGCCGCTTTGCACCGGCAGGTGCAGGTGACTGACCAGCTTCGGTTCGTCGGCAAAGGCCTGGATCAGCGAATCGGAGAACTCCACCGGGTGCGAGGTAGTGAAGCGGATGCGCTCGATCCCGTCGACCGCCGCGACATAGTGGATCAGCAGGGCGAGGTCCGCAGTGTCGCCGTCATCCATTGGCCCGCGGTAGGCATTCACGTTCTGCCCCAGCAGGTTGATCTCCCTGACCCCCTGCGCGGCCAGCGCGACCACCTCGGCAATCACGTCGTCGAACGGGCGGCTGATCTCGTCGCCGCGCGTGTAGGGCACCACGCAGAAGCTGCAGTACTTGGAGCAGCCTTCCATCACCGAGACGAACGCACTCGGACCGTCGGCCTTCGGCTCCGGCAGGCGGTCGAATTTCTCGATCTCGGGGAAGGAGATATCCACCACCGGGGCGCGCTCACGGCGCACCGACTGGATCATGGCCGGCAGGCGGTGCAGGGTCTGCGGGCCGAACACCAGATCCACGTACGGGGCCCGGGCGCGCAGGGCATCGCCCTCCTGACTGGCAACACAACCGCCCACACCGATGATCACCTCCGGCCGGCGTTCCTTGATCTGCCGCCAGCGCCCCAGTAGCGAGAAGACCTTCTCCTGCGCCTTCTCGCGAATGGAGCAGGTGTTCATCAGCAGCAGGTCGGCCTGCTCCGGATCATCGGTACGCTCCGCCCCGTGCAGCTCACGCAGTGCGTCGAGCATGCGATCGGAGTCGTACTCGTTCATCTGACAGCCGTGCGTCTGGATGTAGACCTTGCGGATCATGCTCTCGGTACTTCTCTAGTGGGTGAACAGTGGCTTATATGGACGTTAAAACGGGACGTCGTCGTCATCGAAGCCGCCGCCGGAGGCCGGCGCGCTGCTGCGGTTGCCGCCTTGCTGGCCACCGCCGCCGTAGGCATTGCCGCCGCCATAACCCGGGTCCTGGTCGAAACCGCCACCACCACCGCCGCCACTGCCACCGCGACCGCCGATCAGCTGCATCTCGTTGGCCACGACCTCGGTGCTGTAACGATCGTTACCGGATTGGTCCTGCCATTTGCGGGTCTGGATCTTGCCTTCGACATAGACCTGCGAGCCCTTGGACAGGTACTGCGCGGCGATATCCGCCAGGCGCCCGAACATCACCACCCGGTGCCATTCGGTATTTTCGCGCTTCTCGCCGGAGTTCTTGTCGGTCCACTGCTCCGACGTCGCCAGACGCAGATTGGTGACGGTAACCCCGTTCGGGGTCTCGCGCTTTTCCGGGTCGGCCCCGAGGTTGCCGAGCAGGATGACTTTGTTGACGCCGCGGGCCATGGGGCCTCCTTGTGTCCAGCATGGAGAAACAGATTCGGTAGTGTAGCAGCCCACCCCGGCCGCGACAGTGCACCGGTCCGGGATGTGGACAGATTCGCGCGGCCAGCCGGGGGAGGCATTGCGCGCGTTCTACGCGCCTGGCTTGCGCGCCAACCAGGCCGTCAGCTCGGGGGTGTCCGGGCCTCCTGGCTCCACCTTCAGGTACAAGGAACCGGCATCCGGCGACAGGTCCGCCTCGTGCACGCCGGGCCATGCGGCAAGCGCCCGCAGCAGTTCCGCGTCACGACCGGACCAGTGGTCGGGTACCGCGACCACCCGGTTTGACCGGTAGCGCGGATGCATCCCGCGGGCGATCCACCACCAGGCCAGCAGCAACGGCACCCCAGCAAGGAACACCCCGACCGGCCCGACCAGTGTCAGCAGGACACCTCCCAGCACGCCGCCGGCGAAGATCCCAAGGAACTGCGCGGTGGCAAAGCCGCCCATCGCCGTGCCCTTGTGGGCGACCGGCGCCACGCGCGCAACCAGCGACGGCAGTCCCGCCTCAAGCAGGTTGAAGGCGGCAAAGAACAGGACCATCAGCGCCGCCAGCGTCCACAGACCGCCGCCGTCGAGCACCAGCAGCGCCAGCAGGATCTGCACCCCGGCCAGCAGGGCGATCGCCCCGCGCAGCACGCTGTGCACGCGCCGGCGGCGCTCCCCGAAGATGATCCCCGGGAGCATCAGCGCGAACCCCGCCAGCAGCACCGGCACATAGAACTTCCAGTGGCTGGCACCCGCTAGCCCGAGCGTCTCCACCAGCAGCACCGGGATAACCAGAAAGTTCGCGGCCAGGACCAGGTGCAGCACGAAGATGCCGAGGTTCAGGCGCAACAGGTCCGGGGCGCGCAGCACGCGGGGCAGTGCCGACCAGACCGGCACCATGTCCGGGTGTGCCCGCGCCCGTGCCGGGGTTGGCACCCAAAGGAACAGGATCACGATCGCAACCAGCCCGAGCAATGCCGACAGCCCGAAGATCCCGGACAATCCCGCCGCCTGGTCCACCACCGGGCCCAGGGCCATCGCTGCGGTGAAGGTCAGGCCGATGGTCAGCCCGATCACGGCGAGCGCCCGCATGCGCCGTTCCTCGCCGACCAGGTCCGCTGTCAGGGCCAGGATCACCGCCGCCACCGCGCCCGACCCCTGCAGGGCCCGCCCGAGGATGATGCCGTGGATGGTCTCGGCGACTGCGGCGAGCACACTGCCAGCAACGAACAGCAACAGCCCGGCGAGGATCAGCGGCTTGCGGCCGACCCGGTCCGACAAGAGACCGAACGGGATCTGCAGCACGGCCTGGGTGAGTCCGTAGATCCCGAGCGCCAGGCCCATCAGCAGCGGGGTTGCGCCGGGGATACGGTCGGCATGCAGCATGAACACCGGCAGGACCATGAACAGGCCGGCCATGCGCACGCCATAAATCGCCGCCAGCCCAGTGGTGGCGCGCAGCTCGCGGGGATTCATGGCGTCCGGGACCGACGCGGGCAAGAAGAGCTCTTCATGTCCGGGGAGTTTACCGGCAAGCGCGCCGGGGAAACCATGGCGAGCGCGGCCCGGGTGTTACCATGGATGGTTTGCGGCGCCCCAATGAAAACACTGATCCGTGTTTTCGCTTGCGCGCCGCGCGACGTAACCCAGTGGAGTCGATCCAGCCCCATGGACAGCATCAGCATTCGCGGCGCCCGCACCCATAACCTGAAGAACGTGGACCTCGACCTGCCGCGCGAACGGCTGATCGTGATTACCGGCGTTTCCGGTTCGGGCAAATCCTCGCTGGCCTTCGACACCCTGTTCGCCGAGGGCCAGCGCCGCTACGTGGAGAGCCTGTCGACCTACGCCCGGCAGTTCCTGTCGATGATGGAAAAGCCCGACGTCGACCAAATCGAGGGTCTGTCGCCGGCGATCTCCATCGAGCAGAAGAGTACCTCGCACAACCCGCGGTCCACCGTCGGGACCATCACCGAGATCTACGACTACCTGCGCCTGCTGTTCGCGCGCGCCGGCGAGCCGCGCTGCCCGGAACACGGCGAGACCCTGGCCGCCCAGACCATCTCGCAGATGGTCGACCAGGTACTCGATCTGCCAGAGGGCGACAAGGTCATGCTGTTGTCGCCGGTGGTCCGCGGCCGCAAGGGCGAACACCACAAGATGCTCGAGGCCATGCGCTCCCAGGGCTACCTGCGCGCGCGTATCAATGGCGAGATCCACGACCTCGACGCCTTGCCGGCGCTGGACCCCAAGCGCAAACACAACATCGAGATCGTGATCGACCGCTTCCGCGTGCGCGAGGACCTGCGCCAGCGCCTGGCCGAGTCCTTCGAAACCGCCACCGAACTGGCCGATGGCCTGGCGCTGATCGCGTGGATGGACGAGCCGGAACGCGAGCCGATGATCTTCTCGGCGCGCTACGCCTGTCCGATTTGCGGCTATGCCCTGCGCGAGCTGGAGCCCCGGCTGTTCTCGTTCAACAACCCGGCAGGCGCCTGCCCCACCTGCGACGGCCTCGGTGTGCACCAGTTCTTCGACCCCGAACGGGTCGTGTCGCAGCCCGAGCTAAGCCTTGGTGGCGGGGCCGTACGGGGCTGGGATCGGCGCAACGCCTGGTACTTCAGCCTGCTGACCAGTCTCGCCCGGCATTACGACTTCGACGTGGAGGCCCCCTGGCAGGAATTGCCGGCCGAGGTCCGTGCGGTGGTCCTGCATGGTTCGGGCACGGAGAAGGTCAAGCTGTCGACCCCGGCCGCCAACGGCCAACTGCGCACCGACGAACGCGTGTTCGAGGGTGTGATCCCGAACCTGGAGCGGCGCTACCGCGAGACCGACTCCGCGGCAGTGCGCGAGGAACTGGGCCGCTACCAGGCGGAACAGCCCTGCCCCGACTGCCACGGCACGCGCCTCAACTCGGCCGCACGCAACGTCTTTGTCAGCGACATGACCCTGCCCGAGGTCACGCACATGAGCGTGGCCAACGCGCAGGCCTTTTTCGACGACCTCCGCCTGCCGGGACGCTTCGCCCAGATCGCCGAGAAGATCGTGCGCGAGATCTCCGCGCGCTTGGGGTTCCTCAACGATGTCGGCCTCGACTACCTGACCCTGGACCGCTCCGCCGACACGCTTTCCGGCGGCGAGGCCCAGCGTATCCGCCTCGCCTCGCAGATCGGCTCGGCCCTGGTCGGGGTGATGTACATCCTCGACGAGCCATCAATCGGGCTGCACCAGCGCGACAACGCACGCCTGCTGAAGACCCTGAGCCACCTGCGCGACCTCGGCAACACCGTCATCGTGGTGGAGCATGACGAAGATGCCATCCGCCAAGCCGATTATGTCGTGGACATCGGCCCCGGCGCGGGTCGCCACGGCGGCCACATTGTGGCGTCGGGCACCCCGGAGGCGGTCGCGAATCATCCGGATTCCCTCACCGGCGCATACCTGCGCGGCACCCGCTGCATCCCGGTGCCGGACCAGCGGACCCAGCCCGACGCGGAGCGCGAGATCCGCGTAATCGGCGCGCGTGGCAACAACCTGAAGGGCGGTGATTTCGCCTTCCCCACCGGGCTGTTCACCTGCGTGACCGGGGTCTCCGGCTCCGGCAAGTCCACCCTGGTCAACAACACCCTGTACCCGGCCGTCGCCACCGCCCTCCATGGCGGGCGGCACCACATCGAGGATCACGACCGCATCGACGGGATGGAGTTGATCGACAAAGTGGTCGACATCGACCAGAGCCCGATCGGGCGTACCCCGCGCTCCAACCCGGCCACCTATACCGGCCTGTTTACGCCCATACGCGAACTGTTTGCCGCAACCGGCGAGGCCCGCTCGCGCGGCTACAAGCCCGGGCGCTTCTCGTTCAACGTCCGTGGCGGGCGCTGCGAGGCCTGCCAGGGCGATGGCGTGATCAAGGTGGAAATGCACTTCCTCCCGGACGTCTTCGTCCCCTGCGACGTCTGCAAGGGCCATCGCTATAACCGCGAGACCCTGGACGTGCGCTACAAGGGCAAGAATATCCACGAAGTCCTGGAGATGACCGTCGAAGAGGCCCTCGACTTCTTCCAGCCGGTACCGGTCATCCACCGCAAGCTCGAGATGCTGATGGAGGTGGGCCTGTCCTACATCCAGCTGGGGCAGAATGCCACCACCCTTTCCGGTGGCGAGGCCCAGCGCATCAAGCTCGCCCGGGAGCTCTCCAAGCGCGATACCGGTCGTACGCTCTACATCCTCGACGAGCCGACCACCGGCCTCCATTTCGAGGATATCGCCCAGCTCCTCCTCGTGCTCCACCGCCTCCGCGACCATGGCAATACCATCGTCGTGATCGAGCACAACCTCGACGTCATCAAGACCGCCGACTGGCTGATCGATATCGGCCCGGAAGGCGGCAGCGGCGGCGGTGAACTCCTCGTGGCAGGCACCCCCGAAGCGGTGGCCGCCACCGCCCACAGCCACACCGGGCAGTTCCTTGCACCGCTGCTCCCCGCCGCAAGCTCTTCTCACGCCGCCAACGGTTAACGACCCGCGGCCCTTTCCAGCTCCACTGGCTGCGCGCCTGCGCACCGCCCCCACAGACCGCGCTTCCCTCTCTCTTTCTAAATTCGCCGTTACCCAGACGCAAGAAAGCCGGCCCAAGGCCGGCTTTCCGAGCGCTCAACCTGCGAGCGCGCTTTCCTCTGGCGACGAACCCTCAGGCGGCTTCGCCTTCTCCGGCATCCAGTTCCGGACGATCCACGAGTTCAACGTAGGCCATCGGGGCATTATCACCCGCGCGGTTGCCGCACTTCAGGATCCGCAGGTAGCCACCGGGCCGGGCCTGGTAGCGCGGACCCAGTTCGGCGAACAGCTTGCCCACAATCTCCTTGTCACGAAGACGGGCAAACGCCAGCCGACGACCGTGAACGCTGTCTTCCTTGGCCAGCGTGATCAGCGGTTCGGCGACGCGACGCAGCTCTTTCGCCTTGGGCAGCGTGGTCTTGATCAGTTCGTGCCGGAACAGGGCCACGGACATGGCCTGAAACGTGGCCTTGCGGTGCGAGCTGTTGCGGCCAAGCTGACGGCCGGAATGACGATGACGCATGAGAGGCTTCCTCTAAAAAACGATGGGCGCGGGGCGCCGTGATTACTCGTTGTCGTCGCGCAGACCCGGCGGCGGCCAGTTCTCGAGACGCATGCCGAGCGACAGCCCGTGGGTCGCCAGCGTGTCCTTGATTTCAGTCAGCGACTTCTTGCCGAGGTTCGGCGCACGCAGCAACTCGACCTCGGTGCGCTGGACGAGATCCCCAATGTAGTACAGGTTCTCGGCCTTCAGGCAGTTGGCCGAACGCACCGTCAGTTCCAGCTCGTCCACCGGACGCAGGAGCACCGGGTCGATCGCGCCACCCACGGCACCCGCCACTTCGGCCGACTCTTCTTGCAAGTCCACGAACGGCGCCAGCTGGCCCTGAAGGATCGTCGCGGCTTGACGCACGGCGTCATCCGGGGCGATCGCACCATTGGTTTCGAGCTCGAGCACCAGGCGATCCATATCGGTCCGCTGGGCCAGACGCGCGCTTTCGACGCGATAGGACACGCGGCGAATCGGGCTGAAGCTGGCGTCCAGCAACAGTCGACCAATACCCGTGTCATCCCCACCCTCGGCTTGCCGACGCGTGCTGACGGGTTCGTACCCGCGACCCGCGCGAGCCGTCAGAGTGATGTCCAGATCCACGTTCTTGGTGATCGTCGCGATCACGTGTTCCGGGTTCACCACCTCGACATCATGGTCGACCTGAATGTCGCCGGCCGTCACCACGCTCGGACCCTTCTTCCTCAGGGTCAGCGTGGACTCGTCGCGGCTGTGCATACGCAGCGCAACACCCTTCAGGTTCAGCAGAATGTCGACGACATCTTCCTGTACTCCTTCGATGGTGGTGTACTCGTGCAGCACGCCTTCAATCCGGGCCTCGACAATGGCGGCACCCGGGATGGACGACAGCAACACACGTCGCAGGGCATTGCCCAGGGTGTGGCCGAAGCCGCGTTCCAGCGGCTCGAGGGCGACCTTGGCCTGATTCCGATTCTCGGCCTCGACCTCGATCTGCTGTTTCTTGACCAGTTCGTTCGACTGCATTGTGACTCCTGGCGCCAGGCCGAAAAACGATTACTTCGAGTACAGCTCGACGACGAGCGACTCGTTGATGTCCGCAGGCAGATCGGAACGATCCGGGATCGCCTTGAACGTACCCTCGAACTTGCTGGTGTCCACTTCGATCCAGCTCGGGAACCCGGTCTGCTCGGCCAGCGTCATCGAGTCCTGGATGCGCACCTGCTTGCGCGCCTTCTCCCGGACCGTAACCACGTCGGACGGCTGCACCTGGTAGGCCGCGATGTTTACCACCTGCCCGTTCACCTGGATCGCACGATGCGCAACCAGCTGGCGCGCTTCGGAGCGGGTGGAGCCGAAGCCCATGCGGTACACCACGTTATCCAGACGACCTTCCAGCAGCTTCAACAGGTTCTCACCCGTCGAGCCCTTGCGCTGAGCGGCCTTCTTGTAATAGTTGCGGAACTGCTTTTCCAGCACGCCGTAGATGCGGCGAAGCTTCTGCTTCTCGCGCAGCTGCACGGCGTAGTCCGACAGGCGAGTACGGCGTTCGCCGTGCTGACCCGGCGGCTTGTCGAGCTTGCACTTTGTTTCCAGCGCACGGACCCCACTCTTGAGGCCCAGGTCCACGCCTTCACGGCGACTCAACTTGCATTTCGGTCCAATGTAACGAGCCATTCTTCAACTCCAGCCTTAAACGCGGCGTTTCTTGGGCGGCCGGCAGCCGTTGTGAGGGATCGGGGTTACATCACTGATATTCGTGATCTTGAACCCGGCATTGTTCAGCGCACGTACCGCCGACTCGCGACCCGGACCCGGGCCCCGCACCATCACGTCGAGATTCTTCACGCCGTGTTCGGCCGCAGTCGTCCCGGCGCGCTCGGCCGCGATCTGCGCGGCGAACGGCGTCGACTTGCGGGAACCACGGAAACCCGAACCACCGGAGGTGGCCCAGCTGATCGTGTTCCCCTGCCGGTCGGTGATCGTAATGATCGTGTTGTTGAACGTGGCGTACACATGAGCCACGCCCTCGGCGATATTTTTGCGGACCTTTTTCTTGGTCCGTGTTTGCGCTTGTGCCATGTACCTGAGATCCCAGTCTGATTACTTGCGAATCGGGCGACGCGGGCCCTTTCGGGTGCGTGCATTCGTCTGCGTCTGCTGACCGCGCAGCGGCAGGCCGCGACGGTGGCGCACGCCACGGTAGCAGCCCAGATCCATCAATCGCTTGATGTTCATGCTGACTTCCCGGCGCAGATCCCCTTCCACGGGGATCTTGTCGATCTGGGCGCGCAGCGCATCCACTTCGGCATCCGTCAGATCCCGCACCTTGATGTCCCGACGCACACCCGCCCCATCGCAGATCAGGCCGGCCCGAGTCGGGCCAATGCCATAGATCGCGGTCAGCGCGATTACCGTGTGCTTCTGGTCAGGAATATTGATTCCAGCGACGCGAGCCATCCAACTTCTCCATCAAAATCCGGCAAAGCCGGCTATAGTAGCAATGATTATGCGTTACGCCAAGCTTCAGCCCTGACGCTGCTTGTGGCGGGCGTCGGAACAGATCACCCGGACCACGCCATTACGCCGAATGACTTTGCAGTTCCGGCACATCGGCTTTACAGATGCACGTACCTTCATGGTCTTTCTCCTGGTCTAGCGGATCCCGGTCCCGCCGAAACCCTTCAGATTCGCTTTCTTCATCAAGCCTTCGTACTGGTGGGACACCAGATGCGACTGCAACTGCGCCATGAAATCCATCACCACGATCACGATGATCAGAAGCGAGGTCCCGCCAAAGTAGAAGGGCACGTTCCAATACAGGATCAGGAACTCCGGCAGCAGGCACACTGCGGTGATGTACACCGCCCCCACCGCCGTCAGTCGAGTCATGACCCCGTCAATGAATCTCTCGGTCTGGACACCTGGCCGGATCCCCGGAATGAAGGCGCCCTGCTTCTT
This sequence comes from Thioalkalivibrio sp. AKL9, assembly GCF_000377825.1. Classification (NCBI taxonomy): domain Bacteria; kingdom Pseudomonadati; phylum Pseudomonadota; class Gammaproteobacteria; order Chromatiales; family Ectothiorhodospiraceae; genus Thioalkalivibrio; species Thioalkalivibrio sp. AKL9. The sequence goes on from NZ_KB905123.1 coordinate 10,248, forward strand.
CAGATTTTCCGCCGTATCGCGTGAGTTGAACACCAGCGCGGTATAGAAGAAGCAGAAGAAAATAATCGCAGCCGCATAGAACATCACGTACAGCGGCTGTCCCGGGGCCAGCGTCGTCGAGATCTCGCGCAGCCAGTCCATCCCTTCAGCCTGGCCGAACCACTGCCCCAACGTCGACGGGAACAGAATGATACTCGACGCGAAGATCGGCGGGATCACCCCGGCCATGTTCAGCTTCAGCGGCAGGTGCGAGGACTGGCCACCGACCATCTTCCTTCCCACCTGGCGCTTGGCGTAATTGATCGTCACTCGGCGTTGCCCGCGCTCGACGAACACCACGAAGGCGGTCACCGCCAGGGCCAAGACGATCAGAATCACCACGAATGCTGCCGCCAGTTCTCCGGTGCGGGCCAACTCCAGGGTTCCGCCAATCGCGCCCGGAAGCCCTGCGACGATACCGGCGAAGATGATGATCGAGATCCCGTTGCCAATGCCGCGTTCCGTAATCTGCTCACCCAGCCACATCAGGAACAGCGTCCCCGTCACCAGCGAGACCACCACGGTGAAGATAAAGATCGGGCCCGGGTTGAGGGCCATCGGCATCCCCTGGATGGTCTGACCATTCAAGGCAATCCCGATCCCGATACTCTGGAACAGCGCGAGCGCCACGGTCCCGTAGCGCGTGTACTGCGTAATCTTGCGCCGTCCCTGTTCGCCCTCTTTCTTCAACTGCTGGAGCGCCGGTACGGTCGCGGCCAGAAGCTGCATGATGATGGCGGCCGAGATATACGGCATCACCCCCAGGGCAAAGATCGACAGGCGCTCCAGCGCCCCCCCGGAAAACATGTTGAACATGTCCAGGATGGTCCCGCTTTGCTGCTCGAAGAACTGCGAGACGGCCACCGGGTTAATACCGGGCACCGGAATGAATGTACCGATCCGGTACACCACCAGGGCACCCAGAACGAACAGCAGGCGTTGGCGTAACTCGGTAAAACCGGTGAGCCCGCCACCGGAACGTGCTGTCGCTCCACGTGCCATTATTTAGGCCTCAACGCTCCCGCCAGCGGCTTCGATCGCCGCCCGCGCACCCTTGGTCACGCCCACGCCCTTCACGGCACAGGCCTTCGAGACTTCACCGGAGGCGAAGATCTTGGCGCTCTGCGCATCGCTGCGCACGACGCCTGCAGCCTTCAGGGTGTCCAGGGTCACGTCGCCGTCGACCTTGGCCAGTTCGCTGAGACGCACTTCGGCCGAATACTGTTGCTTGCGCGAGCGGAAGCCCACCTTGGGCAGGCGACGCTGCAGCGGCATCTGGCCGCCTTCGAAGCCGACCTTCGTGTAACCACCCGAGCGAGACTTCTGGCCCTTGTGGCCGCGGCCGCCGGTCTTGCCCAGACCGGAGCCAATCCCCCGACCGACGCGCTTGGCCGGCTTGCGGGCACCGTCGGGGCTGGAAATGTTATTCAGTCGCATGATTAGACTTCCTCTACCTTCAGCAGGTACGAGACCTTCTTGACCATGCCCAGGTTCTCGGGCGTGGCCTCAATGATCGCGCTGCTGTGGGTCTTGCGCAGCCCGAGTCCACGCACGCACGCCTTGTGCGTGGCGATACGGCCGGCGGTGCTGCGTACCAGTGTCAGTTTCAGCTTGCTCATGGCTTAGCTCTTCACTTCGTCGACGGACTTGCCGCGCTTGGCCGCAACCCGTTCCGGCGAGTTCACCATGGTGAGCCCGTCGATGGTCGCCTGCACGACGTTGATGGGGTTGCGCGAACCGACACACTTGGCCAGCACGTTACGCACGCCCGCTACTTCGAGCACTGCGCGCATCGCGCCGCCGGCGATGATCCCGGTACCCTCAGAGGCCGGCTGCATGTAGACATTGGCCGCGCCATGATGCCCGTTCACCGCATAGTGCAGCGTGCCTTCATTCAGCGACACATTGCGCATTTCCATGCGCGCCTGCTGCATTGCCTTCTGAATCGCCGCAGGCACCTCGCGCGCCTTCGCGTATCCGTATCCGACTCGTCCCTCGCCATCACCGACGACGGTCAGTGCGGCAAACCGGAACTGCCGGCCGCCCTTGACCACCTTCGCAACGCGGTTGACGCCAATCAGCTTTTCCTGGAGGCCGTCCTGCGCTTCGCTTACATCGTTACGTGCCATTTCTCTCTCCGCTCGATCGCGTTTGACTAGAACTGCAGGCCGTTTTCACGGGCAGCGTCGGCAAGTGCCTTCACCCGTCCGTGATAACGAAAACCCGCGCGGTCAAACGCGACCTGTTCGATCCCTGCTTTGCGCGCACGCTCCGCGATGGCCTGGCCCACGCGGGCGGCGGCCTCGGCGTTGCCGGTGGAACCCCCGGCATTCTTCAGATCCTTCTCCACGGTCGACGCCGCGGCAAGCACCGCGTCGCCCGACGGGGCAATGATCTGCGCGTACATGTGGCGCGGCGTCCGGTGGATACAGAGACGATGCACCCCCAGCTCACGGATCTTGAACCGTGCGCGCCGCGCCCTCTTAAGTCTGGCCTCTTTCTTGTCCACTGGTGCCTACCTACTTCTTCTTGGCTTCTTTGCGCACGATGCGCTCGTCTTTGTACTTCACGCCCTTGCCCTTGTAGGGCTCCGGCGGGCGGAAGGCGCGAATATTCGCAGCCACCTGGCCCACCTTCTGGCGATCCGTTCCCTTGACCACGACCTCGGTCGGGGTCGGGGTCTCCACCGTCACGCCTTCCGGAATGTCGAAGTCGATCGGATGCGAGTACCCGAGCGTCAGGTTCAGCTTCGCGCCCTGCATTTGGGCGCGATAGCCGACGCCGACCAATTCCAGCGCCCGGACGAACCCTTCGCTCACCCCGTGGACATGATTACCCAGGAGTGCCCGAATAGTACCCGCCAACGCGACATTCTTCGCGTTTTCCGTGGCCTTCACTCGAACCACCCCGTCCTCGACGGTAACGATCACGGCTTCGGGGCAGGTGAGCTGAAGCTCGCCCTTCGGACCCTTGATCTTGATCTCGCTGTCCGACTGCTCGACGGAGACGCCGTTCGGCAGCTTGATCGGCAGATTTGCAATGCGCGACATGGCTGATTCCTCAGTAAATCTTGCAGAGGACTTCGCCGCCCTGGCCTGCGGCCCGGGCAGCGCGGTCACTCATGACACCCTGTGGCGTGGAGACCACGGCAACCCCGAGACCGGCGTTAATCCGCGGCAGCTCGTCCTTGCCGCGATAAATCCGCAGGCCCGGACGCGAGATGCGCTCGACGGTCTCGATGACCGGCCGTCCCTCGAAGTACTTCAGCTTCACCACCAGTTTCTTCTGGGCAACTTCACCCTCGACCTGGATGTCGCCTACGAAACCCTCATCGGCGAAGACCTTAAGGATACGCTCCTTGGCCTTGCTGAAAGGAATGGCGACCTGCTCCTTGTTCGCACGCTGGGCGTTGCGAACACGGGTGAGCATGTCGGAAATCGGATCGGTCATCATCGGTTCAAATCTCCTTACCAGCTCGCCTTGCGCAGGCCCGGAATCTCGCCCTTCATGGCGTGTTCGCGCAGCTTGTTGCGCCCCAGGCCAAACCGGCGGTAATACCCTTTCGGCCGACCAGTGACGCCGCACCGGTTCGTCTGCCGAACGCGCGCGGAATCACGCGGCAGCTTTTGCAGCGCATGCATGGCCGCCAGGCGTTCTTCGGACGACTTGGTCTCGTCGACCAGGATCGCCTTCAGTTCGGCCCGCTTGGCCGCGTACTTGTTGACCAGTCGCTCGCGCTTTTTCTCGCGTTCGAGCATCGATGTCTTTGCCATGTGCGCCTACCTCGGTTACTGCCGGAACGGGAATCGGAAGGCCTCCAAAAGGGCCTTGGCTTCCGCGTCCGTTCTTGCACTGGTGGTAATCGTGATGTCCATGCCGCGCAATTTGTCGACACGGTCGTAATCGATCTCCGGGAAGATGATCTGTTCCTTGATGCCCATGCTGTAGTTGCCACGGCCATCGAAGGCTTTCGCGGAAAACCCACGGAAGTCCCGCACGCGCGGCAGCGCGACGCTGATCAGGCGATCCAGGAACTCGTACATCTGCCGCCGGCGCAAGGTGACCTTGCAGCCGATCGGATAGTCATCGCGGATCTTGAACCCGGCGATCGACTTGCGCGCCTTGGTCACGACCGGCTTCTGCCCGGCAATGGCCGTCATGTCGCTGACCGCGTGCTCGATCACCTTCTTGTCCGCGACGGCATCACCCAGACCCATATTCAGGGTCACCTTGGTGACACGCGGGATTTCCATCACGTTGGCATAGCTGAACTGCTCGCGCAGGGCCTGCTTCACCGTGGATTCGTATTCTTCTCTCAAGCGTTCCATAAAACCGTCCGTCCCGCGTTATGCGTCCACGACTTCGCCGTTCGAGCGGAAGACCCGCACCTTACGGCCGTCTTCCAGGGTCTTGAACGACACGCGATCACCCTTGTCGGTTGCTGGGTTGAAGACCATCACGTTGGACACATCGATCGGCATTTCCTTCTCGATGATTCCACCGCCGACGCCCTGTTGCGGGTTCGGCTTCTGATGCTTCTTCACCATGTTGATGTTCTGAACCAGAACCTTGCCATCGAGGACCTTGATAATGGTGCCCCGGCGACCCTTGTCCTTGCCAGAAATCACGACGACATCGTCGCCTTTGCGAATCTTGTTCATCACGTCCTCACAGCACTTCCGGGGCGAGGGAGATAATCTTCATGTACTTCTCCCCTCGCAGTTCACGCGTCACCGGCCCGAAGATACGGGTGCCGATCGGCTGATGCTGGTTGTTCAGCAGGACCGCGGCGTTGCGGTCGAAGCGGATCAGCGATCCATCCGCACGGCGCACGCCCGCGGCCGTGCGCACCACGACGGCGTCATAGACATCGCCCTTCTTCACCTTGCCACGCGGGATCGCATCCTTGACGCTCACCTTGATGACGTCGCCCACCCGGGCGTACCGGCGGTGCGACCCGCCCAGCACCTTGATGCACTGGATGCGTCGGGCACCGCTGTTATCGGCGGCCTCGAGCACGGTCTGCATTTGAATCATGACTTATCTCCTGGCAGCCGATTCAGAGCGCGTCCTGCCCGACCACTTCGATCAGGGCATGATGCTTCTGCTTGGAAATCGGCCGGCATTCACGGATACGAACCCGATCGCCCATGCGCGATACATTTTCTTCGTCATGGACGTGCAGTTTCGTGCTGCGACGAATGAACTTCCCGTACAGCGGATGACGGACGCGACGCTCGACAAGAACCGTGCGGGTCTTGTCCGTCTTGTCGCTAATCACGCGCCCGACGACGGAACGCTGAGTCCTGGAACCTTCTTCGGTCATTGTCTTAACCTGCCCTTCTACGTTCATTCATCAGCGTCTTGATCTGCGCGATCTCGCGCCGCACCTTGCCGACACGATCCGGGCGCGCAAGCTGCCCGACCGACTTCTGCATGCGAAGGCCGAACTGTTCCTTGTAGAGCGCTTCCAGCTCCTGGTCCAGATCGCCGTCCGACTTCTTTCTGAGCTCTTCTGCTTTCATCACATCACCTGCCGACGGGTAAACACCGTCTTGACCGGGAGCTTGGCGGCGGCCAGACGCATTGCCTCACGCGCGACGTCTTCATGCACACCTTCCATCTCGTAGAGCACGCGGCCGGGCTGGATCTTGCAGACCCAGTACTCGACACCGCCCTTGCCCTTGCCCATGCGCACTTCAAGCGGCTTCTTGGTGACCGGGACGTCCGGGAACACCCGGATCCAGATCTTCCCGCCACGCTTGATGTGACGCACCATCGCACGCCGCGCCGCCTCGATCTGGCGCGCGGTAATGCGACCGCGTTCCACGGCCTGAAGGCCGTACTCGCCGAAGCTGACCTTGGCGCCGGTGGAGGCCATGCCCCGGTTCCGGCCCTTGAACTGCTTGCGGAATTTGGTTCTTTTTGGCTGCAACATGGTCTATGTCCTAGCTCGCGTTGGCCGCAGCGCGCGTCCCTTCGACCGGTTCCAGGCCGAAAACTTCGCCCTTGAAGATCCACACCTTGACGCCGATGATCCCGTAGGTCGTACGCGCCTCGGCGAAACCGTAGTCGATGTCCGCACGCAGGGTGTGCAGCGGTACGCGGCCTTCGCGGTACCACTCGGAACGCGCGATCTCGGCGCCATTGAGGCGACCGGCCACGTGCACCTTGATGCCCTGGGCACCCAGGCGCATCGCATTACCCACGGCGCGCTTCATCGCACGACGGAACATAATGCGGCGTTCAAGCTGCTGGGCGATACCTTCCGCGACCAGCTGGGCTTCGATCTCGGGCTTGCGCACCTCTTCGATATTGATCTTGACGTTGCCCTGCTCCAGGCCCGTCTCGGCTGCCACTTCGCGGCGCAGCTTCTCGATGTCCTCGCCCTTCTTGCCGATCACAATCCCCGGACGTGCCGTGTGAATGGTGATGTGCGCGGCCTTCGCGGGACGCTCGATGGTGATTCGGCTGACCGACGCGTGGGCAAGTTTCTTCTGCAGAAACGTGCGCAGCTTGATGTCGTTGTTCAGCGTTTCACCAAACTCGCGACCGTCCGCGTACCAGGTCGCCGACCACGGGCGAGAAATGCCCAGCCGGATGCCGGTTGGATGTACTTTCTGACCCATGGTTAGTTCGCTCCCTTCTCGCTCACGCCCACTACAATGTGGCTGGTGCGCTTCATGATGCGGTTGCCGCGACCCTTGGCTCGCGCCTGCATGCGCTTGAGAACCGGGCCTTCGTCGATCTGGATGCGCGAGATGCGCAGCTCGTCGATGTCTGCACCGTCATTGTTCTCCGCATTGGCAATCGCGGACTCCAGCACCTTTTTTACAATCGCTGCCGGCTTTTTGGGGCTGAAAGTCAACTCGTTCAGAGCCTCTTCCACCCGCATGCCACGAACCTGGTCGGCGACCAGCCGCGTCTTCTGCGGCGAGATGCGCGCGTAGCGCAGTTTTGCAATCGTCTCCATCGTTCGTCCTCAGCGCGACTTCTTGTTGGCGATGTGACCCTTGAAGGTCCGCGTCAACGCAAACTCGCCCAGCTTGTGGCCGACCATGTTTTCGTTGACCAGCACCGGAATATGCTGACGCCCGTTGTGTACCGCGAGGGTGAGACCCACCATCTGCGGGATGATCATCGAGCGGCGCGACCAGGTCTTGATCGGACGCCGATCGTTCTTCTCGAGCGCCTCATCCACCTTCTTGCGAAGGTGATGATCGACGAACGGGCCTTTCTTCAGTGAACGCGGCATGCTGGCACTCCGTTACTTCTTGCGCCGACGCACGATCATGCCGTCGGTACGTTTGTTGTTGCGGGTCTTGTAACCCTTGGTCGGGCGGCCCCACGGGGTCACCGGGTGACGCCCGAAGTTGCGACCTTCACCACCACCATGCGGGTGGTCGACCGGGTTCATCGCGGTACCACGCACGGTTGGGCGGACACCCATCCAGCGTTTGGCACCGGCCTTCCCGAATTTCTTGAGGCTGTGCTCGCTGTGACCGACTTCGCCGATCGTGGCCCGGCACTCGGACTGGATGCGGCGCATCTCACCGGAGCGCAGGCGAATCGTCGCGTGCGCGCCTTCACGTGCCACGACCTGGGCCGAGGCACCGGCGGACCGCGCAATCTGCGCTCCCTTCCCCGGCTTCATCTCGATGCAGTGAATCACCGTGCCCACCGGAATGGAGCGCAGCGGCATCGCGTTACCCACGCGAATCGGGGCCTGCGAGCCGCTAGTCACGGCATCACCCTGCTTCAGCCCGCGGGGCGCAATAATGTACCGGCGTTCGCCGTCAGAGTACAGTACTAACGCCAAATGAGCGCTGCGGTTCGGATCATACTCCAGCCGCTCGACCTTGCCGGGCACGCCGTCCTTGTTCCGCTTGAAGTCAACGATGCGGTAGCGCTGCTTGTGGCCACCACCGACGTGCCGCGTGGTAATGCGACCAGCGTTGTTGCGGCCGCCCGAGCGAGTCTGCTTTTCGAGCAGCGCCGCGTGCGGCGCGCCCTTGTGCAGACCGTCGCCACGGATCTTCACCGCGTGACGGCGCCCGGCAGAGGTCGGATTGGTCTTGATAATCGCCATGACTAGACCTGTTCTCCTTCACCCATGTCGATGCTCTCGCCTTCAGCGAGGGCCACATAGGCCTTTTTCCAGTGGTTGCGACGCCCGAACATGCGACCGAAGCGCTTGTTCTTGCCCTGCTGGTTCAATGTGCGCACGTGCTCCACCCGAACCTCGAACAGCTTCTCGATCGCGGCCTTGATCTCGGCCTTGTCCGCATCCGGCAGCACACGGAACACGTATTGCCCCACTTCGCCGGCGTTGGTCGACTTCTCCGACACCACCGGACCCTGAATAATCTGCATCAGACGCGAATTCATGCCAGCCACTCCTCAAGCTTGCGGATGGCGCCTTCCGTAATCACGACCGTATCGGCCCCGACCAGGTTGGCGGGATTGACACCGCTCACATCGATCACATCCACGTGCGGGACGTTGCTCAACGCACGTTCGGTCATCGCGTCATCCTCGGCCAGCACCACCAGCCCCCGCTCCAGGCCAAGCTCGCCGAGCTTGGCAATACCGTCACGGGTCTTGCCCGAGTCGACGGCAAATGCAGCGACCACTTTCAGGCGATCCTGCCGCAGCAGTTCGGAGAGGATGGACGCCATGGCGGCGCGGTACATCTTCTTGTTCAGCTTCTGCGAGAAATCCTGAGTGCGCGCAGCGAACACCTTGCCGCCGCCCGTCCACAGCGGGCTGCGAATCGTACCAGCGCGAGCGCGCCCAGTCCCTTTCTGGCGGAACGGCTTGATGCCGCCGCCACTGACCTGGGCCCGGGTCTTCTGGGCACGGGTCCCGCTGCGGGCGCCGGCCAGCTGAGCGACGACGCTCTGATGCACCAGCGGTTCATTGAAATCCCGCTCAAAGCAGGTGGCGGACAGCTCCACGCTGGCCCCGGTATCGGCAGTCGTAACTTGCATTGTTTTAACCCTTCGCCTTCACGGCCGGACGAATCATCACGTCGGTACTCGGCGCGCCCGGCACGGCACCCTGAACCAGGACCAGGCTGCGATCAGCGTCGACGCGCACCACCTTGAGGTTCTGGATGGTTTTACGCTCGGCGCCCATGTGCCCGGCCATCTTCTTGCCCTTGAACACACGGCCCGGGCTCTGGTTCTGACCGATGGAACCCGGAGCGCGATGCGCCAGCGAGTTGCCATGGGTCGCGTCCTGGGTGCGGAAGTTGTGACGCTTCACGGCACCCTGGAAGCCCTTGCCCTTGCTCTGAGCGGTCACATCCACGATCTGCCCCTCCTCGAACCGGTCGACGGTGATTGCATCACCGGCAGCCAGGCCTTCGAGGTCGGTCTCGTCGACGCGAAACTCCCACAGACCGCGCCCGGGCTCCACCGACGCCGCGGCGTAGTGCCCGGCCTCCGGCTTGCTTACCCGGGACGGCTTGCGCGAGCCCGCCGTCACCTGGACCGCGTTGTAGCCGTCGCCTTCGGTGCGCTTGATCTGGACCACGCGATTGTTGTCCACCTGTAGCACCGTAACCGGCACAGAGACGCCATCGTCCGTAAAGACGCGCGACATGCCGAGCTTGCGACCGATGAGTCCAAGAGCCATTACAAAACCCCTTCCGTATCAGACGGCGCTAACAAGCGCCCTAAAGCCGTGGCCCGGCGAAAATTCCGCCGGGCCACGGAAAGCCCAATAGTATGGCAGAAAATTTAACGTTAGTTAAGCCTGATCTGAACATTTACGCCTGCAGCCAGATCCAGCTTCATCAGGGCATCCACGGTCTTGTCGGTCGGATCGAGGATATCCATCAGTCGCTTGTGCGTGCGCAGCTCGTACTGGTCCCGCGCGTCCTTGTTGACGTGCGGCGAAACCAGGACGGTATACGCCTCGCTCTTGGTCGGCAGGGGGATCGGGCCCTTGACTCGGGCACCGGTCCGCTTCGCAGTCTCGACGATCTCGGCCGCGGAACGGTCGATCAGTCGATGATCAAAGGCCTTCAGACGAATTCGAATGCGCTGGTTAGCCATCTGGTTCACTCAATAATCTTGGAGACGACGCCGGCGCCCACAGTGCGGCCGCCTTCGCGGATCGCAAAGCGCAGACCGTCTTCCATCGCGATCGGATTGATCAGGGACACCGTCATCTTCACGTTGTCACCCGGCATCACCATCTCGGTGCCTTCCGGAAGCTCCACCGAGCCCGTCACGTCCGTCGTGCGGAAGTAGAACTGCGGACGGTACCCGTTGAAGAACGGCGTGTGACGACCGCCCTCTTCCTTGCCCAGGATATACACCTCGGCTTCGAAGTGCGTGTGCGGGGTAATCGAACCCGGCTTGCACAGCACCTGACCACGCTGGACGTCGTCACGCTTGGTGCCGCGCAGCAAAATGCCGACGTTGTCGCCCGCTTCGCCCTGATCCAGCAGCTTGCGGAACATCTCGACACCGGTGACGGTGGTCTTCTGCGTGTCGCGAATGCCGA
>NZ_KB905124.1:0-15691 GCF_000377825.1 Thioalkalivibrio sp. AKL9
CATCGCCGCCGTCAGCGTCGTTTTCCCATGGTCCACATGACCAATCGTACCCACATTCACATGCGGCTTCTTACGCTCGAACTTTTCCTTGGACACAGCTCAAACCTCTTTACAGTTCTTTCAAATAACGCGAATTCGGGATCAGGACGCTTTGGCGGCTACCGCCTCGGCGATCTGCGCGGGGGCCTCGGCGTACTTCTCGAATTCCATCGAGTAGGTCGCGCGACCCTGACTCATCGAGCGCAACTGGGTCGAGTAGCCGAACATCTCGGACAGGGGAACCTCGGCCCGCAGCAGCTTCTGCCCGGCGACGTCTTCCATGCCCTTCACCAGGCCACGACGGCGATTGAGGTCGCCCATCACGTCGCCCATGTACTCTTCGGGTGTTTCCACCTCGACCTTCATCATCGGCTCAAGAAGCACGGCGCCGGCCTTCAGCGCGCCTTCCTTGAAGGCCATGGAGCCCGCAACCTTGAACGCCATCTCGTTGGAGTCAACGTCATGGTAGGAGCCATCGAACAGCGTGACCTTCACGTCCTCGACCGGATAGCCGGCGAGCACACCATTGGACATCTGCTCGGCCACACCCTTGTTGACCGCCGGGATGTAGTCCTTGGGCACCACACCGCCCACGATGGCGTTCTCGAACTGGTACCCGCTACCGGGTTCCAGCGGCTCGAGGCGCAGCCACACGTGGCCATACTGGCCGCGACCACCCGACTGCCGCACAAACTTGCCTTCCTGCTCGACCGTCTTGCGAATGGTCTCGCGGTAGGCCACCTGGGGCTGCCCAACGTTGGCCTCGACCTTGAACTCGCGCTTCATGCGGTCCACCAGCACCTCGAGATGGAGCTCGCCCATACCCGAGATGATGGTCTGACCGGACTCTTCGTCGGTATGCACCTTGAAGGACGGATCTTCCTGCGCCAGCTTGTTCAGCGCGATACCCATCTTTTCCTGGTCGGTCTTGGTCTTCGGTTCGACCGCGATGGAGATCACCGGCTCCGGGAACTCCATGCGCTCGAGCTCGACCGGGTCATTCGGATCGCACAGCGTCGTACCGGTATAAAGGTCCTTCAGGCCGACTACCGCGCCGATGTCGCCTGCACGCAGCTCCTTGATCTCCTCGCGGGAGTTGGAGTGCATCTGCAGGATACGACCAATCCGCTCGCGGCGGTTGTTTTGCGTATTCAGCACCGAGTCCCCGGCCGACAGCACGCCCGAATAAACGCGAACGAAGGTCAGGGAACCCACATAGGGGTCGGTCATGATCTTGAACGCCAAAGCCGCGAAGGGCTCGTCGTCCGACGCGTGCTTGGCCACCGGCTCTTCGGTGCCCGCCTTCACGCCCTTGATCGCCTTGACCTCCTCCGGAGAGGGCAGGTACTCGACAACCGCGTCCAGCATTGCCTGAACGCCCTTGTTCTTGAACGCGGAACCGCACAGCATCGGGACAATCTCGAGCGCGAGGGTCCGCTGGCGCAGGGCCGACTTGACTTCTGCCTCGCTGAGATCGCCCTCGTTGAGGTACTTGTCCATCAGCTCTTCGTTCGCCTCGGCGGCGGCCTCGAGCATATTCTCGCGCCACTTGTCGGCTTCGGCCTTCAGGTCATCGGGGATGTCCTTGTACTCGAAGCTGATACCGAAGTTCTCTTCGTCCCAGTAGATCGCCTGCATCTTGACCAGGTCGATCACACCCTTGAACTGGTCCTCGGCGCCAATCGGCAACTGGATCGGCACCGGGTTGGCCTGCAGCCGCTCCTTCATCTGCTCGTAGACACGCAGGAAATCGGCGCCGGCGCGGTCCATCTTATTGACGAACGCGAGACGCGGCACGGCGTACTTGGTTGCCTGACGCCAGACCGTCTCGGATTGCGGCTGCACACCGCCCACGGCGCAATACACCATGACCGCGCCGTCGAGCACGCGCATGGAACGTTCAACCTCGATGGTGAAGTCCACGTGCCCGGGCGTATCGATGATGTTCACTCGATGCTCGTCGAACTGCTTGGCCATGCCGGACCAGAAGCTGGTGGTCGCCGCGGAGGTAATGGTGATCCCGCGCTCCTGCTCCTGCTCCATCCAGTCCATCGTGGCGGCGCCGTCATGCACCTCGCCGATCTTGTGCGACAGACCGGTATAGAACAGGATGCGCTCGGTCGTCGTCGTCTTGCCGGCGTCGATGTGCGCGCTGATCCCGATATTCCGGTAGCGCTTCAGTGGTGTCTTGCGTGCCACGGTGAGCCTCTCTAAATCTGGTTTACCAGCGGAAGTGAGCGAACGCCTTGTTCGCTTCCGCCATGCGGTGAGTGTCTTCGCGCTTCTTGACGGCCGAACCCTTGCTGTCCGAGGCGTCCATCAGTTCGCCGGCCAGCTTCAGGGCCATGGTGCGCTCGCCCCGCTTGCGGGCAGCCTCGACCACCCAGCGCATGGCCAGCGCATCCTGACGCACCGAGCGCACTTCCACCGGAACCTGGTAGGTCGCACCACCAACGCGGCGGGACTTCACCTCGACACGCGGGCGAATGTTGTCCAGGGCGCGTTCCAGCGCACCCATCCCGTCGCCCTGCTTGGACTCGATCTGGTCCAGGGCGCCATACACGACCTGTTCGGCGACGGACTTCTTGCCGTCACGCATCACCGTGTTGATGAACTTGGCCAGGCGCTCGCTTCCGAACTTCGGGTCGGGGAGGATGTGACGCTTGGGGGCTGCTGCTCTTCTAGACATGTTTCAGTTCCCGGACTGGATCATGGATCACGGTTAGGATTTGGGACGCTTGGTGCCGTACTTGGACCGGCCCTGCATGCGCTTCTGCACACCCTGGGTGTCCAGGCTGCCGCGCACCGTGTGGTAACGCACACCCGGGAGATCCTTAACACGGCCGCCACGAATCAGGACCACCGAGTGCTCCTGCAGGTTGTGGCCTTCCCCACCGATGTAGCTACTGACTTCGTAGCCGTTGGTCAGCCGCACGCGCGCAACCTTGCGCAGCGCGGAGTTCGGCTTCTTCGGGGTGGTCGTGTAGACACGGGTGCAGACCCCGCGCTTCTGCGGGGAACCCTGCAGCGCCGGCACGTCGCTCTTTTCGACGGGGCGCTTGCGGGGCTTGCGTACCAACTGGTTGATCGTGGCCATGAAACCCTTTCTCCTAGCCTAAAAATAACGACAGGCCGGCGCCGAGACCGGACTGTCGAGGGAGCGGAAGTCTAATCGCCGCCCCCGTGAGTGTCAAGGTGGGACGGGTCACTCGGACCCGTCTTCCGTGGTACCCGGGTCGGTCGTAGCCGGTTCGGAGTCGGCGATCACCGCCGGCGCCTCCGCTACCGTCTCGAACTCGGGCATTTCCAGTGCGCGCTTGCGGCGACGCTCCTTGTGATAGGCGAGGCCCGTCCCCGCGGGGATCAGGCGTCCGACAATCACGTTTTCCTTCAGGCCGCGCAGATCGTCACGCGCACCTCGGGTCGAGGCCTCGGTGAGCACGCGGGTGGTCTCCTGGAAGGAGGCCGCAGAGATGAACGACTCGGTCACCAGCGACGCCTTGGTGATACCCAGGAGCACGCGCTCGTAGGTTGCCGGCTGCTTGTCGGCACCCAGCTGCTCGTTCTCCTCCAGCACCCGAATGCGATCCACCTGGTCCCCGGCGAGGAACTTGGTGTCGCCGGCGTCCTCGATGTTCACCTTGCGCATCATCTGGCGGACGATCACCTCGATGTGCTTGTCGTTGATCTTCACACCCTGGAGACGGTAAACGTCCTGGATCTCCTGGACCTGGTACTCGGCCAGGGTGGTGACGCCGCGCAGACGGATGATGTCATGCGGATCCAGCTCACCGTCCACCACGACCTCGCCACGCTCGACACGCTCGCCTTCGAACACGTTCACGGTACGCAGCTTGGGAATCATCATCTCGACCGGGTCACCCTTGTCCGGGGTGATCACGAGACGCTGCTTGCCCTTGGTCTCCTTGCCGAAGGACACGGTGCCCGAGATCTCGGCCAGCACCGCCGGCTCCTTGGGACGCCGCGCCTCGAACAAGTCGGCCACACGCGGCAGACCACCGGTGATGTCACGCGTCTTGGAGGACTCCTGCGGCAGACGGGCAATGACGTCACCCACCTCGACCCGGGCGTTGTCCTCCAGGTTGAAGATCGCATTGGCCGGCAGCATGTACTGCGCGGGCATGTCGGTCCCCGGGATGTACACCTCGTTGCCGTCGTCGTCCAGCAGCTTCACCGTCGGGCGCAGATCCTTGCCCGCCGTAGAGCGGCTCTTCGGATCCAGGACCACGTTGGACGACAGGCCGGTGAACTCATCGGTCTCCTTGGTGACCGTCACGTTCTCCACGAAGTCCGCGAGGCGCAGGTTACCGGCCACCTCGGTGACGATCGGATGCGTATGCGGATCCCAGCTCGCGACTTCCTGGCCGGCTTCGACGGCATCGCTGTCGTGGACCGTGATCAGCGCGCCATAGGGAATCTTGTAGCGCTCCCGTTCGCGACCCTGATCGTCGATCACACCCAGCTCGCCCGAGCGCGAGACCGCGACCAGGTTGCCGGCCTTGTTGGTGACCGTCTTCAGGTTATGCAGACGGACAGAACCGGAGCTCTTCACCTGGATCGCACTGACCGTCACGGCACGGCTCGCGGCCCCGCCGATATGGAAGGTACGCATCGTCAGCTGGGTACCCGGCTCGCCGATCGACTGCGCGGCGATGACGCCCACGGCCTCGCCGGCGTTGACCTCGTGGCCACGCGCCAGGTCACGCCCATAGCACTTGGCACAAATGCCCTGGCGGGTCTCGCAGGTAATCGCGGAACGCACCAGCACTTCGTCGACCGAAGCGGCATCCAGGGAGTCCACCATGGCCTCGTCCAGCAGCGTGCCGGCCGGGATCAATACCTCATCGGTACCCGGGCGCAGCACATCGACCGCAGTGGTCCGGCCGAGCACGCGGTCGCGCAACGGCTCGACCACGTCGCCACCTTCGATGATCGGCTTCATCTGCAGGCCCTGCTGGGTCCCGCAATCCGGCTGGGTCACCACTACATCCTGGGAGACATCCACCAGGCGACGGGTCAGGTAACCCGAGTTCGCGGTCTTCAACGCCGTATCGGCCAGCCCCTTACGGGCGCCGTGGGTGGAGATGAAGTACTGCAAGACGTTGAGACCTTCGCGGAAGTTCGCCGTGATCGGCGTCTCGATGATCGAGCCGTCCGGCTTGGCCATCAGGCCACGCATGCCGGCCAGCTGACGAATCTGCGCAGCGGAGCCACGCGCACCGGAGTCGGCCATCATGAAGATCGAGTTGAACGAGTTCTGCTCGACCGTCTCGCCGTCCTTGTTGACGACCTTCTCCTTGCCGAGCCGCTCCATCATGGCCTTGGCGACCTGGTCATTACAGTGAGACCAGATATCCACGACCTTGTTGTAACGCTCGCCCTTGGTCACGAGACCCGAGGCGTACTGGTTCTCGATCTCCTTAACCTGTTCTTCGGCACCCTGCAGGATCGGCTGCTTCTCGTCCGGGATCACCATGTCGTCGGCGCAGAAGGAGACGCCGGCACGGGTGGAGTAGTAGAAGCCCGCGTACATCAGCTGGTCCGCGAACACCACCGTATCCTTCAGACCCAGGCGGCGATAGCACTGGTTAATCAGGCCGGAGATCGCCTTCTTGTTCAGCTCGCGGTCAATCAGCTCGAACGGCAGACCCTTGGGCATGATGCGCGACAGGATCGCGCGACCCACGGTGGTCTCCTGGCGCAGGTACGGCAGGCTCTCGCCCTCGCCGACCTCGGCCATGGTGTCGCCAATCCGCACGGTAACGCGCGCGTGCAGATCCACCAGCTTGTGTTCGTAGGCGCGGTGGACTTCATCCACGTCGGCGAACGTCATGCCTTCGCCCTTCGCGTTCACCTTCTCGCGCGACAGGTAGTAGAGCCCCAGGACAATATCCTGCGACGGCACGATGATCGGCTCGCCGTTGGCCGGGGACAGCACGTTGTTGGAGGACAGCATCAGCGTGCGCGCCTCCAGCTGGGCCTCCAGCGACAGCGGCACGTGCACGGCCATCTGGTCACCGTCGAAGTCCGCGTTGAACGCGGCGCAAACCAGCGGGTGCAGCTGGATCGCCTTGCCTTCGATCAATACCGGCTCGAACGCCTGGATACCCAGGCGGTGCAGGGTCGGCGCGCGGTTCAGCATGACCGGGTGCTCGCGGATCACCTCTTCCAGGATATCCCAGACCTCGGGACCTTCCTTTTCCACCGCCTTCTTGGCGGCCTTGATGGTGGTCGCGAGACCACGGCGCTGCAGCTTGCCGAAGATGAACGGCTTGAACAGCTCCAGGGCCATGCGCTTGGGCAGACCGCACTGGTGCAGGCGCAGAGTCGGGCCCACCACGATCACCGAGCGACCGGAGTAGTCGACACGCTTGCCCAGCAGGTTCTGGCGGAAGCGGCCCTGCTTGCCCTTGATCATGTCGGCCAGGGACTTCAGCGGGCGCTTGTTGGTACCGGTGATGGCACGGCCGCGACGGCCGTTATCCAGCAGCGCGTCCACAGACTCCTGCAGCATGCGCTTTTCGTTGCGCACGATGATGTCCGGGGCATTCAGCTCCAGCAAGCGACGCAGACGGTTGTTGCGGTTGATCACCCGGCGGTACAGATCATTCAGGTCGGACGTCGCAAACCGGCCGCCATCCAGCGGCACCAGCGGACGCAGGTCCGGCGGCAGTACCGGCAGCACCTTCATGATCATCCACTCCGGCTTGTTGCCGGAATCGAGGAAGGCCTCGACCAGCTTGAGCCGCTTGCCGAAGCGCTTGATCTTGGTCTCGGAACCGGTCTCGGTCAGGTCCTGGCGCAGCTTCGTCGCTTCGGCCGGCAGATCCATTTCCTTCAACAGGCTCAGCACGGCCTCCGCGCCCATCAGCGCGGTGAAGTCGTCACCGTGCTCTTCCATCGCCTCGAGGTATTCCTCGTCGGTCAGGAGCTGGCGCTTCTCCAGCGTGGTGAAGCCCGGATCGGTGACGATGAAGGACTCGAAGTACAGGACCTTCTCGATGTCCTTCAGGGTCATGTCGAGCAGCAGGCCAATACGGGACGGCAAGCTCTTCAGGTACCAGATGTGGGCAACCGGCGAGGCCAGGTCGATATGGCCCATGCGCTCGCGCCGGACCTTGGTCTGGGTCACTTCGACGCCGCACTTCTCGCACACCACGCCACGATGCTTCAGGCGCTTGTACTTGCCGCACAGGCACTCGTAGTCCTTCACCGGCCCGAAGATCTTCGCGCAGAACAGGCCATCACGTTCCGGCTTGAACGTCCGGTAATTGATGGTTTCCGGCTTCTTCACCTCGCCAAAGGACCAGGAACGGATCTGGTCCGGGGACGCAAGACCGATGCGGATCGCATCGAACTCTTCCGGCTGGGTCTGTTGCTTGAACAGATTCAGGAGGTCTTTCATTCGCTTGCCTCACAAACTTGGTTTCGAGGGGCGCACTGCGCCCCGTCGGATCACAATCGGATCGGAGAAGATCAGTCCTGCTCGAGCTCGATATTGATGCCGAGCGCCTTGATCTCCTTCATGAGCACGTTGAACGACTCGGGGACGTTGGCCTCCATGTGGTGCTCACCGTCAACGATGTTCTTGTACATCTTGTTGCGGCCCTGCACGTCGTCCGCCTTCACTGTCAGCATTTCCTGCAACGTGTAGGCGGCGCCGTAGGCCTCCAGTGCCCAGACCTCCATTTCGCCGAAGCGCTGACCACCGAACTGCGCCTTGCCGCCCAGCGGCTGCTGGGTGACCAGCGAGTACGGGCCGGTGGAACGTGCATGCATCTTGTCGTCGACCAGGTGGTTCAGCTTCAGCATGTGCATGTAGCCCACGGTGACCGGGCGGTCGAAGCCGTCCCCGGTGCGCCCGTCGTACAACTGGGCCTGCCCCGTTTCCGGCAGGTCCGCCAGACGCAGCATCTCCTTGATCTCGGCCTCTTCGGCGCCGTCGAACACCGGCGTCGCCATCGGCACGCCACCGCGCAGGTTGCGGCACAGGGTGATGATCTCGGGGTCCGATATGGAGTCGAGGTCCACCTTGCGTTCGCGGTTGTTGTAGATCTTGTCGAGGAACTCGCGCAGCTTGGCGATCTCGGCTTGCGCCTCGAGCATGCGGTTGATCTTGTGGCCGAGACCTCGGGCCGCCCAACCCAGGTGCACTTCCAGCACCTGGCCGACGTTCATGCGCGAGGGCACGCCCAACGGGTTCAGCACCACGTCGACCGGGGTACCGTCCTCGAGGAACGGCATGTCCTCTTCCGGCACGATCATCGAGATCACGCCCTTGTTCCCGTGGCGACCGGCCATCTTGTCGCCCGGCTGCAGGCGGCGCTTCACGGCCACGTAGACCTTGACCATCTTCTGCACGCCTGGCGGCAGGTCGTCGCCCGCGGCCAGCTTGGCCTTCTGGTGCTCGAACTTCTTCTCGAACGCCTCGTGCTGATCCTTGATCTGGCGACCCAGGTCTTCCAGCTGGCTGTTGACCGCATCGTCCTGCAGGCGGACCTCGAACCACTTGTCGCGGGACAGCCCCTGCAAATACTTCTTGGTCACCTTGGAGCCATCACCCAGCCCATCCGGGCCACCGGCGGCGGTCTTGTTGACCAGCAGCCGCTCGACGCGGGCGTAGATGTCATCCTCGTAGATGCGCAGCTGGTCCTTCAGGTCCTTCTGCACAGCGGCCAGATCGTCGGCCTCGATCGACCGGGCGCGGGCGTCTTTCTCCACACCGTCGCGGGTGAAAACACGCACGTCGATCACCGTCCCCTCGATGCCGGATGGCACACGCAGGGAGGTGTCCTTCACGTCCGAGGCCTTCTCGCCAAAGATCGCCCTCAGGAGCTTCTCTTCCGGCGTCAGCTGGGTCTCGCCCTTCGGCGTGACCTTGCCGACCAGGATGTCGCCCGGGTTCACCTCGGCCCCGACGTAGACCACGCCGGACTCGTCCAGCTTGTTCAGCAACGACTCGGAGACGTTCGGGATATCCGCGGTGATCTCTTCCTGGCCGAGCTTGGTGTCACGAGCGACACAGTTGAGCTCCTCGATGTGGATCGTGGTGTAACGATCCTCCTGCACCACGCGCTCCGAGATCAGAATCGAGTCCTCGAAGTTGTAGCCATTCCAGGGCATGAACGCGACCATCATGTTCTGCCCCAGCGCCAGCTCGCCCAGATCCGTGGACGAGCCATCGGCAATCGCGTCACCGCGGGCGATTTCGTCGCCGACCGCAACCAGGGGACGCTGGTTGATGGAGGTGTTCTGGTTGGAACGCGAGTACTTGGTGAGGTTGTAGATATCCACGCCCGGCTCGCCGGCGACGGTTTCGTCGTCGTTCACACGGACCACCACACGACCGGCGTCCACCGAGTCCACCGTACCGCCGCGCTTGGCGACGATCGCGGACCCGGAGTCGATGGCGACGGCGCGCTCGATACCGGTACCCACCAGCGGCTTGTCGGCCCGCAGGCACGGCACGGCCTGACGCTGCATGTTCGCGCCCATCAGGGCGCGGTTGGCATCGTCATGCTCCAGGAAGGGCAGCAACGCGGCGGCCACCGACACGATCTGCTTTGGCGAGACGTCCATGTACTGGATCTTGTCCGGAGACGAGATCGTGAACTCCTCCTGGTGACGGCAAGACACGAGGTCATCGCTCAGGCGACCTTCCTCGTCCATCGCCGCGTTCGCCTGGGCGATCACGTACTGGCTTTCTTCGATCGCGGAGAGGTAGACGATCTCCTCGGTCACCTTGCCCTCTTCGACCTTGCGATACGGCGTCTCCAGGAAGCCGTAGCGGTTGGTGCGGGCATACACGGCCAGCGAGTTGATCAGACCGATGTTCGGGCCTTCCGGAGTCTCGATCGGGCACACGCGACCGTAATGCGTCGGGTGCACGTCGCGCACTTCGAAGCCGGCACGTTCGCGGGTAAGCCCGCCCGGACCCAGGGCCGAGATACGCCGTTTGTGCGTCACCTCGGACAGCGGGTTGTTCTGGTCCATGAACTGCGACAGCTGGCTGGACCCGAAGAATTCCTTGACCGCGGCGGCCACCGGCTTGGCGTTGATCAGTTCCTGCGGCATCAGGCCTTCGCTCTCGGCGACGGTGAGACGCTCCTTGACCGCGCGTTCGACACGCACCAGGCCAAGGCGGAACTGGTTTTCCGCCATCTCGCCCACGCTGCGGATGCGACGGTTGCCCAGGTGGTCGATGTCATCGGTACGGCCGTTGCCGTTACGCAGGTCAATCAGCACCTTGAGGACATCCAGGATGTCTTCCGGCGACAGCACGCCCGCGCCCTCGTCGGTATCGCGACCCACGCGGCGGTTGAACTTCATCCGGCCCACGGCGGACAGGTCGTAGCGATCTTCCGAAAAGAACAGGTTGGAGAACAGGTTCTCCGCAGCGTCCTTGGTCGGCGGCTCGCCCGGGCGCATCACGCGGTAGATCTCGACCTGGGCCTCCAGCTGGCTCTTGGTCGGATCCAGACGCAGCGTATCCGACATGTACGGACCGTGGTCGTAGTCGTTGGTGTAGATGGTCTCCAGCGACTTCACGCCCTCGGCGCGCAGCTTGTCGAGCATCTCCTGGGTCAGGGCGTCATTGGCATTGGCGATCAGTTCCCCGGTGGACTCATCCACCACGCCCTTGGCCAGCACCCGACCCAGCAGGTATTCGTCCGGCACCCGCAGGGTGTTGATGCCGGCCTTCTCGATCTCCCGGATATGGCGCGGCGTAATACGCCGACCGGCCTCGACAATGACGGTTTCGCCATCGGTAATGTCGATCACGGCAGTCTCGCCGCGCATGCGCTCGGGGATCAGGTCCAGCTCGCCGCCGTCATCGTCGAGGGTGAGCTGATTGAATTCGAAAAAGGTGGTGAGGATCTCTTCGGTATCCATACCCAGTGCGCGCAGCAGGATCGACGCCGGCAGCTTGCGGCGACGGTCGATGCGCACGAAGACCCCGTCCTTGGCGTCGAACTCGAAATCGAGCCAGGAGCCGCGGTACGGAATAATGCGGGCGTTATAAAGCAGTTTCTGTGCACTGCCCTGGGTCTTGCCCTTGTCGCTGTCGAAGAACACGCCCGGCGAGCGGTGCAACTGCGACACGATTACGCGTTCGGTACCGTTGATGACAAAGGTGCCGTTCTCGGTCATGAGCGGCATTTCGCCCATGTAGACTTCCTGCTCCTTGACCTCCTTGACCACGGTGGAACCCGCCGGGGCTTCCTTGTCGTGAATCACCAGGCGCAAGAGGACACGCAGCGGGGCCGCATAGGTCACGCCACGGATCTGGCATTCCTTCACGTCGAACATCGGTTCGCCCAGGCGATAGCTCACGTACTCGAGCTGGACATGACCGGAATAACTGACGATGGGGAAAACCGACTGAAACGCCGCATGCAGGCCCATCGGATCCCGCCCGTCGGACGCTCGGTCCGCCTGCAGGAAATCCCGATAGGAGGTCAGCTGGGTTTCCAGCAGGTACGGGACTTCGAGGATCTGGGGACGCTTCCCGAAGTCCTTGCGGATACGTTTCTTTTCGGTATAACTGAGGGCCATGGCTTACCTCGGAGGCTAGCTGAACAACGCGCGACAAAACACGCGCCACCACGGGCTGAGGCTGGCGACCAAACGGCCGCCAGCCTCAGGGCTTCGTGATGTACACGAAAACAACAGGCGCAAGCGCCTTCTTACTTCAGTTCGACGGTGGCGCCCGCGCCTTCCAGCTCCGCCTTCATCTTCTCGGCCTCGTCCTTCGGAGCGCCTTCCTTCACGGTCGCCGGCACGCCTTCGACCATTTCCTTGGCTTCCTTCAGACCCAGACCGGTCAGGCCGCGGACGACCTTGATGACGCCGACCTTGTTCTCGCCGAAGCTCGACATCACGACGTCGAACTCGTCCTTGACTTCAGCGGCAGCGGCTTCGCCACCAGCGGCAGCCGGGGCGGCCGCAACAGCGGCAGCGGCGGACACGCCGAACTTCTCTTCCATCTCGCTGATCAGGTCCACAATCTCCAGGACCGTCATGTTGCCGATGGCTTCCAGGATATCTTCTTTCGAAACGGCCATTTCTTAATCTCCTAACGGGTCGAGCCCGAATTCATTCAGTACATGCTGCAGAAGCAGGCTTGAAGGGTTCTTCAGGCTGCCTGCTTCTGATCACGGATTGCTGCAACGGTACGCACAAGCTTGCCCGGGACTTCGTTCACCGTACGGGCGAACTTGTCGAGCGGTGCCTTCATCGTGGCGAGCAGCTGCGAGAGCGCCTCATCACGGGTCGGCAGGCTCGCGAGGCGATCGAGATCGTTCGCCCCCATGAGCTGCCCACCAAAGGACACCAGCCGGACCTTCAGCTGATCGTTTTCCTTGGCGAAGTTCTTCACCAGGCGTGCCGCGGAGCCAGGCTCCTCTTCACTGAAGGCAAGGATCAGCGGACCCTGCAGCTCGGGCTGCATGCACGCGAAATCCGTACCCTCAATGGCACGCTTGGCGAGGTTGTTCTTCACCACCCGCAGATAGACCCCGGTAGTGCGGGCCTGCCGACGAAGGTCGGTCATCTGCGCGACCGAGAGACCCCGGTACTCCGCGGCGACCGCGGAATGCGCCGAGGCAGCAACCGTAGCCAGCTCCGAGACAATCGCCTTCTTGTCGTCGAGATTCAAAGCCACGTTGACTCTCCTCTAGTAAGACCACCCGGAGGTGATCGTGAAACCGGGCGAACCCGGCACTTCGGTGCTCCCGTCGCAGGTACTTCCTGAATCGGGTGACACCATCTGCGCAGGCTGGAGTATTAAGCCGGGCCCTGGAGCTCGGCGCCTGCGGTCTTGGATGGCGTGCCGCTTGCGCGACAGCCGACCAAAAACCGTATTTTCTTGCTTAGAGCTCCAACGAGCCCTGATCGACCTTGACGCCCGGACCCATGGTCGTCGAGACGACCACGGCCTTGACGTACTGCCCCTTGGAGGTCGCCGGCTTCATCTTCAGCAGGTCAGCCAGCAGGGCGTTCAGATTGTCGGTAAGCGAATTCGTGTCGAAATCGGCCGCGCCAATAGTGCAGTGGACGATGCCACCCTTGTCGGTGCGGTAGCGCACCTGACCACCCTTGGCATTGGTCACCGCGGTGGCCACATCCGGGGTCACGGTGCCGACCTTCGGGTTCGGCATCAGGCCGCGCGGGCCGAGAATCTGGCCGAGCTGGCCGACGACGCGCATCGCATCCGGGGAGGCGATCACCACGTCGAAGTCCATCTGGCCGGCCTTCACCTGTTCGGCGAGGTCGTCCATGCCGACGACATCGGCCCCGGCTTCCTTGGCGGCATCAGCGTTCGCACCCTGGGTGAACACGGCCACGCGCACAGTCTTGCCATTGCCATGCGGCAACACGGTGGAACCGCGCACCACCTGGTCGGATTTGCGCGGGTCCACGCCGAGGTTCACGGCAACGTCCACCGACTCGCGGAACTTGGCCTTGGGCAGGTCACGCAGGAGATCAAAGGCTTCGGTGACCGGATACAGGTGACCCGGCTCCACCTTCTCGCGATAGGCCTGCATACGCTTGGAAAGCTTCGCCATGTCAGAGACCCTCCACTTCGAGGCCCATACTGCGGGCACTGCCGGCGATGGTACGCACGGCGGCATCGAGATCAGCCGCGGTCATATCCGGTTCCTTGGTCTTCGCAATTTCTTCCAGCTGGGCGCGCGTCACGGTGCCGACCTTGTTGGTGTTCGGCTGACCGGAACCGGACTGAATGCCGGCCGCCTTCTTCAGCAGGACCGCCGCCGGGGGCGTCTTGGTAATGAACGTGAAGCTGCGATCCGCGTACACGGTGATCACCACCGGAATCGGCAGAC
Source organism: Thioalkalivibrio sp. AKL9 (assembly GCF_000377825.1). Classification (NCBI taxonomy): domain Bacteria; kingdom Pseudomonadati; phylum Pseudomonadota; class Gammaproteobacteria; order Chromatiales; family Ectothiorhodospiraceae; genus Thioalkalivibrio; species Thioalkalivibrio sp. AKL9. Next base: position 13,908 of record NZ_KB905124.1, read on the forward strand.
CGGGCTCCATCTCCTGGGTCTGGGCGTTGAACGCCTTGCAGAACTCCATGATGTTCACGCCGCGCTGACCCAGCGCCGGGCCCACGGGCGGGCTCGGGTTGGCCTTGCCAGCCGCCACCTGAAGCTTGATATACGCTTCGATTTTCTTTGCCATGAGGACTCCCTCGGGTGCGAACGCCTTGCGGCTCCCCGATTAACAGGTGATGACGCTTGCGCGTCTCAGGTTTTCTCGACTTGGTGGAACTCGAGTTCCACGGGCGTCGACCGCCCGAAAATCTGAACCGCCACTAGCAGACGACTCTTGTCGTAGTTGACTTCCTCGACCACGCCATTGAAATCGTTGAACGGGCCGTCGATTACGCGGACCATCTCGCCCACCTCGAACAGCACCTTCGGACGCGGCTTCTCGGCACCTTCCTGCATGCGCTGCAGAATCGCGTCGGCTTCCTTGTCGCTGATCGGCGCCGGACGGTCCGCGGTGCCACCGATGAAGCCGAGCACGCGCGGCACGGCCTTGACGAGATGCCAGGCCTCGTCGTTGAGGTCCATCTGAACCAGGACATAGCCGGGGAAGAACTTGCGCTCACTCTTGCGCTTCTGGCCGTCCTTCATCTCGACGACCTCCTCGGTGGGCACCAGGATTTCGCCAAAGTGGTCCTGCATGCCGAAACGCTCGATGCGCTCCTCCAGGGACCGCTTCACCTGTGCCTCGAAACCCGAGAATGCCTGTACGACGTACCAGCGTAGTGCCATGGGGAAAATCCTGCTGCTTATCCGATGAACCGACTGATGCCCCAGCCCAGGAACATGTCCAGGAGCCAGAGCATGATCCCCACCAGGATCACGACGGCAATGACGATCAGCGTGGTCTGGGTCGTCTCTACGCGGGTGGGCCACACCATCTTGCGCACCTCGGTGCGCGCGTTGCCCATAAAGCCGGCGAGCTGGCTGCCCTTGGCGGTCGTCATCGCGATCCCGATGGCGACCCCCACGACGGCAAGCAGCCCGAGGACGCGAATCAGAGTGGATTCGTCCTGGAACCAATAGAAGCCCATGACGCCGGCAATCAGCAGCGCCACGGCCACCGCGAGCTTGACGGTATCAAGCACGCCGGTCTGTTCCGATTGTTCACTCATGAATACGTATCACCCGGTGCTGCCGCCATCTCGAAGATGGCAGGCCAGGAGGGACTCGAACCCCCAACCTGCGGTTTTGGAGACCGCTGCTCTGCCAATTGAGCTACTGGCCTAGAAATCGAATCGACAAGAAACAAACGCGAGAGACGACGCACACGGCGCCGCCTCTCGCGGTCAGTCTGTCAACTTGTCTACTATATCACTCGATGATCTTGGAGACGACGCCGGCGCCCACAGTGCGGCCGCCTTCGCGGATCGCAAAGCGCAGACCGTCTTCCATCGCGATCGGATTGATCAGGGACACCGTCATCTTCACGTTGTCACCCGGCATCACCATCTCGGTGCCTTCCGGAAGCTCCACCGAGCCCGTCACGTCCGTCGTGCGGAAGTAGAACTGCGGACGGTACCCGTTGAAGAACGGCGTGTGACGACCGCCCTCTTCCTTGCCCAGGATGTACACCTCGGCTTCGAAGTGCGTGTGCGGGGTAATCGAACCCGGCTTGCACAGCACCTGACCTCGCTGGACGTCGTCACGCTTAGTGCCGCGCAGCAGAATGCCGACGTTGTCGCCCGCTTCGCCCTGATCCAGCAGCTTGCGGAACATCTCGACACCGGTGACGGTGGTCTTCTGCGTGTCGCGAATGCCGA
>NZ_KB905125.1:0-13934 GCF_000377825.1 Thioalkalivibrio sp. AKL9
GCCCAGGCCGGCCGTAATGGCCCCAGTGCCCTTCCAAAACGCTTCGGCGGGGCACCGAGCCGGATGCAGGCCCATTGATCAGTGTTTCCCTAGGTGTCGCACGTTGGCTTTCGAAGATGAATTTTGCACAAAATGTCAAAGAATCGTTTGGAAGTCGGGTGTTGATAGTCCGGTACGAAGACTTAACTACTAACCCGCTTGATGTCTCAAAAGACCTTTGTCGTTTTCTTGATGTGCAGGACGATGGCGAAGCGGACGCCATGGTTGCCCGGCGCACCTCCAAGCGAACAGGTTCGGATCCCACGATTCAGGCAACGTCCGGAGCAGCGTCGAAGTGGCAATTCGAACCCCAAGGGGAAATTATCAAAACACACGCGGAGGCTGGTGCCATTTCTGATGCGGTGTCCTGTTTATTAAACAATGCAACGCTGAATCATGAAGCTCTCGTCGCTATGGGCTATGAAGGGCCGGCGAGAAGCGCGAAAGAAGTCAGTGAGTTCTTCGGATACGAGGCGAATTGGGGCAAATCGAGAATTTCATGTGACAACCTGCAGTTAAGGGAATCCAAAAAGCGCCTGTATCAGTTTGGGTTCGAGATTGTGCGTTATTCCCGACCTAGGGTTGCCGGTTTCTGGTTCGGGAAAATATTTGATAGCTTCAGGAAGGTTGACCGATGACAGTAATTCGATTGTGAGCATACATGAGTGCCTGTTTTATCGACGATGTATATGACCGGGCGAGACCTGATAGCTAATTTAACGAAAACCGAGCGTGCCGCGCTGCGTCAGGGATTTTAGGAACGAGTATGCGGACTCTTTGGGGAAAGGGAATCAAAGATATTGACGGCGATGCACAGTGATGTGCTCATACATGACGGTGGCGGGCGATGACACAGATCATCCACTTCACGACCGTGCATCCGCGGGGTGATACGCGCATCCGGGTGAAGGAGGCGTCTTCGCTTGCCGAAGGTCTTGGCGGGGGTGTCGGGCTGTATGTTCAGGATGGGAAGGGGTCCGAATGTGATGAAGCTGCGAACGTTGAGGTGGTTAATACGGGATCGCCGCTAGGTAGTCGTGGTCGACGGATGGTGTGGGGGGCTTGGCGGATGTACCGGGCGGTGCGCGCGGCTCGGCCGCGGGTGGCGCATTTCCATGATCCGGAGCTGATTCCGGTGGGGCTGGCCTTGAAGCTGTCGGGCATTAAGGTGGTGTATGACGTGCACGAGGACGTGCCCCGGCAGATCCTGGGCAAGCACTGGATTTCGGCGTGGTTGCGGCGGCCGGTGGCCTGGGCGGCGGAAGCGTTCGAGTGGCTGGCGGGGCGGGTGTTCGACGGTGTCGTTGCTGCCACACCGACCATCGCGCGGCGCTTCCCGGATCACAAGACCGTTACAGTGCAGAACTTCCCCATCCTGGCCGAGCTGGTGGCGCCGGACCCGGTGCCGTACGAGCAGCGCCCGCCGCACTTCGCCTATGTCGGTGGGATTACGGGCATACGCGGGTCGCGGGAGATGGTGGAGGCCACGGGGCGCGTGGGTGAGTCCGCATGTCGGCTGCAACTGGCCGGCGGGTTCTCGCCCTCCACCCACGGCGACGAACTGGCCGGGCTGCCGGGCTGGCAGCGGGTGGTGTTTCATGGCTGGGCCTCGCGCCCGGAGGTGGCTGCGATCCTGGGTAACGTGCGGGCGGGACTGGTGGTGCTTCATCCCACCAAGAACTACCCGGATGCCTACCCCGTGAAGATGTTCGAATACATGGCGGCGGGCTTGCCGGTGATCGCCTCGGACTTCCCGCTGTGGCGGGAGATCGTGGACGGCGCCGGATGCGGCCTGCTGGTCGATCCGCAGGACTCGGCCGCGATTGCCGAGGCCATGGAGTGGCTGCTGGCCCACCCGGAAGAGGCCGAAGCCATGGGTCGGCGCGGCCGCGAGGCAGTGGAACGCCAGTACAGCTGGGCGCCGGAGGCGGAGAAGCTCCTGGCCCTGTACGAACGCCTGCTGCGCTAGTGTTTGGTTCATCGAAGGATACCGGGGAGGTGTTCGTCCGCTGAAGGGCATCGTGGACCCAAAACCGGACGGACCCAAAACCGCAAAACCAAAACCGGGACAGATTTATTTTCCGCTGCATGGATGGGGCGGTCGGGAGGAATGACCAGGGAGGGAAGGCATGCCAAGGATGGCGCGAGTGGTGTTGCCGCATATGCCGCACCATGTGGTGCAGCGGGGACATAACCGGCAGGTGGTGTTTGCCGGGGCGAGGACTACGAGCGGTACCTGGAGGATCTGCGGGAGCTAAGTAGTGCGCTGGAGATTCGGGTGTATGCGTACTGCCTGATGGCCAACCATGTTCACCTGTTGCTGGGGCCGGGCGAGGAGGACTGCTGGATCGATCCGGATCCGGCGTACCCGGACCTGGCGCATCGCGAAGCCGACCGGCGCGCGCTATATGCCCGGTTCGTGGAGCAGGGCGTGCCGGAGCAGGAGCTGACGCTGATGCGCGAGGCCCTCCAGCGCGGCCAGCTCACCGGCAACCCGCGGTTCGTGGACGAGGTGGAGCTGGGTGATCGGCCAGGGGGCTGGCCTCCTGCGGGGGTGGTGTTTACGCGGTGGTGGTCCGGGCCCGGGGTTCTGTGGGAGCGGGCTCGCCCGCGCATGACGGATGTATGAAAAATGTAAAAGAAATTGCCAATGTGCATAAGTGGCGGTAGGGTACGCGCATGATACCGCGCACTGCCGAAACACTGGTCCGGGAGCTGTTGAGCGGCTTTCCCATCGTCACGGTCACGGGGCCGCGCCAGTCCGGCAAGACGACGCTGTCGCGCGAGGTGATGGCGGATCGGCCCTATCGCTCCCTGGAAGATCCGGATGTGCGTGCGCTGGCGCTGGATGATCCACGCGGGTTTCTGTCGCAGTGCCCCGATGGGGCGGTGCTGGACGAGGTTCAGCGGGCACCGGAATTGTTCTCCTATCTGCAGACCCATGTGGACGGCGATGGCCGCATGGGTCGGTTTCTGCTCACGGGGTCGCAACAGTTCGGGTTGATGTCGGGGATTTCGCAGTCGCTGGCCGGGCGTTCGGCGTTTGTGGAGCTGCTGCCCTTGAGTCATGCCGAGTTAGTGGGAGCCGGACAGGCGCCATCGGCTCTGGATGCGATGATGTTCACCGGTGGTTACCCGGCATTGTATGACCGCCCGGTTTCTCCCCGTCAGTGGTTTCCGGCGTATGTGACGGCGTACGTGGAGCGGGATGTGCGCCAGTTGCTGCAGGTGCAGGATCTGGACGCCTTTCAGCGTTTTGTGCGGCTGTGTGCCGGGCGCAGTGGTCAGGTGTTGAACCTCTCATCCCTTGCGACCGATTGCGGTATTACCCACAACACCGCCAAGGCGTGGATCTCGGTGCTGGAGGCCAGCTATGTACTGTTTCTCCTGCGGCCGCACCATGCGAATTTCAACAAGCGGCTGATCAAGTCGCCGAAGCTGTATTTTCACGACACCGGGTTGTTGTGCTGGCTGCTGGGGGTGCAGACGCCGGAACAGCTGGTGGTGCATCCGCTGCGTGGGCAGGTGTTCGAGACGTACGTGATTTCGGAGTTGCGCAAGGCCTTTCTCAATCGCGGCGAGCCGCCGCTTTTCCACTTCTGGCGGGACAGCAATGGCAATGAGGTCGACCTGCTGATCGAGTGGGCGGGTGGCCTGATGCCGGTGGAGATCAAGTCCGGGCAGACGTTGAACCGGGATTTCTTCACCGGGCTGGAGCGCTGGATCGCGCTGGCCGGTGACATGGCCCGTTCGCCGACACTGATTTACGGGGGCGAGGGCGAGCACCAGCGGAAGGATGTGCGGGTGCTGGGCTGGGAAAGGGTTGGCGAGATTGTGTAGTGGATAAAGGTGGATACAGGGGGCTGTCCCCTTTTTCTCAGGATTCGGCCACGCCGCTGGTTTCTGTGGTGATGCCGCTGCACAACGCGGCGGATCGGGTTGAGGCGGGCGTGCGTTCGGTGCTGGGGCAGTCGCTGGCGGCCTGGGAGCTGCTGGTGGTGGACGATGCTTCCACGGATGACTCGGTGGCTCGGGTGGAGGCGCTGGCGGCGGGTGATGCGCGGATTCGGGTGTTGCGCCTGGAGCGCAATGGCGGGCCGGCGGTAGCACGGAATGCGGGCATTCGGGAGGCGCGCGGGCGGTATATCGCGTTCCTGGACAGTGATGACGCCTGGGCGCCGGAGAAGCTGACGCGGCAGGTGGCGTTGATGGAGCAGGGCGCGGTGTTCAGCTTTACGGCGATGGAGCGGTTCGATGAGCAGGGAAACCGGCTGGCTGTGGCCGGGGTGCCGGAGCGGGTCGGGTATGAGGAACTGCTGAAGACGAACTACATTGGTTGCTCCACGGCCATGTACGATACCCGGTTTTTCGGCAAGGTGGAGATGCCGCTGATCGATCGGCGACAGGACTATGGGCTTTGGCTTCGGCTGCTGAAACGGGTGGAGTTTGCGCACGGGCTGAATGAGCCGCTGGTGCGGTATACCGTTCGGTCGGGGTCGGTTTCTTCCAACAAGCTGACGACGGCGGGATACACCTGGCGGGTGTATCGGGAGCTGGAGGGGTTGTCGCGGGTGCGGTCGGCGTATTGTCTGGCGCATCAGACAGGGCGGGCTGCAGTGCGGAATCATTTGCCGCGGGTGGCGCGGCGGTTGGGGTGGCTGCATCCGGTGGGTGGGTGATTGAGGCCGCGTTGGTGTTGAAGGCGTTCTCGCCCGGGGGCGGGCGCCCGCAGGGGGCTGGGCCGGATTGGGTGGTTCCCAGAGTTTGGCAGGGGCTTCGCGGGCGAGCCCGCTCCTACGGTGTTTGTGTTACGCATGAGGGGTGTGTGTTGACGGTGATGTGGGGGCTTTGATGGGCCGGGTGCTGGTGACGGGGGCGTCCGGTTTTGTCGGGAAGGATCTGGTCGGTCGTCTCGCGGATGATGGTTCGGGCTGGATGCCGGTGGCTGGAGTTCGGGAGCGTCGTGGCCTGTTTGGAGAGGAATGGGCGTTGGGGCCCCTGGAGGCGTTCGGGGGGGAGGTCGGCTTGCCCGGGGGGCTGGAGGCGGTGGTGCACCTGGCGGCGCGGGCGCATGTGCTGGATGAGCCGGCGGCGGATCCGCTGGAGGCGTTCAGGCGGGTGAATGTGGAAGGGACATTGCGGTTGGCGCGACAAGCGGCGGACTCTGGGGTCCGCCGCTTTTTGTTTGTGAGCTCGGTGGGGGTGAACGGGAACGTGTCCCAGCGGCCGTTTACGGAGCGGGATGCGCCAGCGCCGCAGGAGCCGTATGCGGTTTCCAAGTACGAGGCGGAGCAGGGGCTTTGGAAAGTGGCTGCGGAGACGGGCATGGAGGTGGTGGTGATCCGGCCGCCATTGGTTTATGGCCCGGGGGCGCCGGGGAATTTTGGCAGCCTGCTGTGCTGGGTGAACAAGGGTGTGCCGTTGCCGCTGGGGGCGGTGACGCAGAACCGGCGCAGTCTGGTGGCGTTGGATAATCTGGTGGATCTGATAGTGACGTGTCTGGACCATCCGGCTGCGGCGGGGGAGACCTTTCTGGTGGCGGATGGGGAGGATGTGTCCACGGCCGGGTTGTTGCGCAAGGTGGGGGATGCGCTGGAGCGGCCGGCGCGGTTGGTGTCGGTGCCGGTGTGGTTGTTGCGGGCTGGGGCGGCGGCGCTGGGCAAGCGGGAGATGGCGCGGCGGCTGCTGGGGTCGTTGCAGGTGGATGCTTCGAAGGCGCGGGAGGTGCTGGGGTGGGTGCCGCCGGTTCCGCTGGATGAGGGGTTGCGGCGGGCGGTGGCGCCGTTGCGGCGGTAGCGTTGGTGGTGTTCTGGCTTTGGCGGGGGCTTCGCGGCCAAGGCCGCTCCTACGGGGGCTGCTCGTGCGAATCGATGGTTGCACCTGGTTGAAGCGTGACGCGTTAGAGGCGCTCGTTGACTGTGCGTGCAAAGGTCCGGAAGTCGTCGAGGTGGCGTGAGCACACGGCGTGGACGATCTCCCAGTTGATGCGCTCGTAGTTATGGACTGCGATGTTGGGAAAGCCGACGTCCTTCTTGAGCCGGTCGGCCAGGCTCGCTTCAATGATGCCGCCTTCAGCGAGACGGTCGAATGTCTCGCCCATGGTGTCCGGAGGTGGTAGCTCGAGCGCGGTCACGAGATGGGCTCCAATGTCGACACATTGTTGCACCGCACGGGAAAGGTTCAGGGCAATGATGTCCTGTGTATCCGGATCTTGCTGGAGTTTGTTGGGGTCGTCCGGGCAACGTTGCGCGACCCGCTGGACGCAATAGCGGAGCGTTTCGAGCTTTTGTTCGATTACCCGGCGATCCACGCTTGTCTCCGTTCGGCCAGAATGCGGTCGCGGTAGGGGGAGAAATCGGCCTGGTCGAGTAAGTGGCGCGTGAGGAAGCGGGCGTGGGCCTCGTCTTGTCCGGTCAGGCGGATGCCGCGTGTGACGATCTCGCCCAGTAAGGGTTCGCCGGCCTGGGTGAGGTCTACAAGGTCCACGGGACGACCGGTGGTGGAGGCAATTTCTTCGATGAGCGCGATGCGCGTGGTGGTTGGAAGCGGCGCGCCCGAGCTGACGGCGAGGTCGACATCGCTATGTGGATGCATTTTTCCGCTCGCCAGGGAGCCGAACAGAATGGCTAGCTCCAGCTCGTGATGGTGTCGCAACACGGCACGAATGCGATCGATTTCGGTGGGATGGCTCATGCATCCCAGTGTAGGGAGATGTCTTTGAATGTGCACGTTCGCATTCATGGGCGATTGGCGTCTCCTTGGTAGAGGCAACACTGGGGCGGGGAGGATTTTGTTGTTGGCCGTCATCCCGGAAACTGTGGAGTGGTTACCCGGGATCTCTGGCGTGGGTGGCCGCACCGGCGTTTGGCGTTTCTCTGACGTGGGAGATCCCGGCTCTTCGCTGCGCTACGGCCGGGATGACGATTTGGGGTGGCGCTGCGGCCGGGAGGACGGGGTGGGGTAGTGCTGCGGCCGGGATGACGATTTGGGGTGGCGCTGCGGCCGGGAGGACGGGGTGGGGTAGTGCTGCGGCCGGGATGACGGCAAGGGGTTACCACGGAGACTGCCTGCTCCGTCGCCCCGCAGGATTAACCTCCCGGGTCATCCCGGAAACGGCGAAGCCGTTATCCGGGATCTCCACCGTCCAGTGATAGCACAGTGGCTGTGGAATCCCATCCGTGCGCGATGCCGGCTCTTCGCTGCGCTACGGCCGGGGTGACGTTGTAGTGGTGGCGCTGCGGCCGGGATGACGGGGTAGGGTGGTGCTGCGGCCGCCGATGATGGATCGGCTGCGGGGGTTGGCTTTGGAGATCGCTTCGTCGCTTTGCTCCTCGCGATGACGGGTTGTAGTGGGGTGTGGTCGGGATGGCCGGAGGGGCTTGTGGGTCAGGTGAACCAGTCGGTGAGTGGGAGACTGGGGACCCGTTGGAACTCGGCCACGTTGCGGGTGACGAGGGTCGCGTTGTGGGCCAGGGCAGTGGCGGCGATCAGTGTGTCCATGGGGCCGATGGGTGTGCCCTGTTGCTCGAGGTGGGCGCGTATGCGGGCGGCATGGCTGGCGGTGGGTCGGTCAAACGGGAGGACGGTGACGACATGGAGTAGCTCGGCCAGCTGCTTTTGGCGTTTTTCGGGCTCGCTGGACTTGGCGATGCCGGTTTCGAGCTCGTACACCACCATGGCGGGAACGAGGACGTCGGAGGGTGCTGTGGCCAGCAGGCTTTCGGCGACCTTGCCGTGACCCTTGAAGAAATAGATCAGGGTGTTGGTGTCCAGGGCGTATTTCACAGCGCTTCGCGGGGGCTGTCCGGGGGCGTGTCGCGCAGTTCCTCGGCCGTGGGGAAGTCATTCCATTGACCGGCCAGGGTGCGGACGGAGTCGGGCCACTCGGTTCGGGTGTTTTCTTCTACCAGCCGTGCGACGAAGCGGCTGACGGGGATGCCGGCCGATTGGGCTGCGCGCTTGAGGCGCTGTTCGTGGTCATTGTCGAGGTAGATGGTGACTTGGCCCATACGTTCCTCCTGCTAGGCATATAAGTGGGATTATATGTTCGAGGGTGTCGCCTGGCCAATCGTTCCGTGACTACTGGGTGTACCGGGAATGCCCTTGCTGGGGGTTCGAAGACCCTATGCTGCTGGCTTGCGGTCCTGCTGTCATCCCGGCCGCAGCGAAGCGAAGAGCCGGGATCTCGTACGTAAGTGGTGGTACTGGCGTTGGTGTTTTCCTGACGTGGGAGATCCCGGCTCTTCGCTTCGCTGCGGCCGGGATGACGGGGCGGGGTGGTGCTACGGCCGGGATGACGGGGCGGGGTGGTGCTACGGCCGGGATGACGGGGTGGTGCTGCGGCCGCCGATGATGGATCGGCCGCGTGGGTTGGCTCTGGAGATCGCTTCGTCGCTTGGCTCCTCGCGATGACGGGGTGGTTGGGGTGTCTCCTGGTAATGAGGGTGTGATTGGTGGCTTTCGGACTTTGGCGGGGCTTCGCGGGCAGGCCCGCTCCCACAATGTAGGGGGCACGCCGGGTGCGAGGGCGGGTTGTGGATGGTGGGGCGGGTGCATTTGTACGTGGCGGCGGGCTGGGCCAAGATGGGCTTGTGGCAGGTATCGAAGCAATGGTGGTGAAAAGGTGAAGACGAGACAGCGAAGTACTGGAAGGATGTGGCTGGCCGCCGGGTCGGTGATGGACTTTTGGCCTTCGCATGATTACTCGGCATTTATGCCCGCTGGTTCCCTACAGCAGCGTATGGCGTTGCATTGGGCCTATGCGGGCGATCGGTTGCGCGCAGGGATTGAGCGCGTGGAATCCAGCCAGGGAAGGGAGATGACGGATGAGCGATCGGCCGACGGAGGGCCTACCTGAGGACCCGCCAGATGCCGCCAGCGAAAGTGGCGGTACGTTCGTGGCATTGGTGGACAGGCTGGAGGCCGGTTCCCTGTCGGCGGAGGAGCAACGGCGGCTCGCCGATCTTTTGGTTGCCGGGCCACCGGAGCTGGTGATGGCGGCAACGCGGCATGAATCATATAGCGGACCATTGCCGCACCCTGATCTCTTGAATCGTTTTGACGAGCCGACTCGCCGCGCCATCGTGCAGATGGCGGTGGATGAGCAGATGCACGCGCACCGAGTGCGGGAGCGCGGCCTGGAAGGCGCTATCGAAAAAGACCGCCGAGGCCAACGCTATGGAGTGATCATTGCGGTTGCGGGCTTGGGTGCGGCGGTTGCGATTGCGCCCTTCAGTGCGGTTGCGGCTGGCATTATTGGGACACTCGACCTGTTCGGTATGGTGGCGCTGTTCGTTGCGCCGCGGATTCTGGAGCGAGCCCGGCGTTCGGCCGAAACCGGTCCGCCTGCCTAACCAGGGATTGATCCATCGACGCGCTGGCTGCGCCTGACTGGCGTGCAAGTTTTGCCCGGGGCGGCTGTGTGCGCGGAGCACTGTTTCCCCGGGGTTGGTGGTTTTCTGGCTTTGGCGGGGGCTTCGCGGGCGAGCCCGTTCCCACAATAGGCCCAGAACAGGGTTGGAGTTCGGTGCGGAGGCTGCTGTGAGTCGGTGTAGTGGTATGAGTAATGAGCATCCCGGGAGCCGTGTCGCGGTTGCTCGGGATTTTTCGTTTTGGGGGTGATGTGGGCGTGGGAGATCCCGGCTCTCCACTGCGCTGCGGCCGGGATGACCAGGTGGTGGTAGCGCGGTGGGTGGTGGGAACGTTGCGGCGTTGAGGGTTGGTGGTTTTCGGGCTTTGGCGGGGGCTTCGCGGCCAGGGTCGCCCCCACGATTGAGGTAAGGCCGGCTTTGGGGGTTGAACTTGGAGATCGCCGCTTCGCTTTCCTCGTCGTGATGACGGTGAGGGTGCTGTGGTCGAGATGACGGGGCTTTTTCGGGTGTTCGCCGAGAGGGCTCGGCTCCACATTTGGCGATAAGGATGAGGGTGTTTTGATACGGGTTCTGGATGTTGTGTTGTCGGTGTTGGGGCTGGTGGTGGCGGCGCCGGTGTTGCTGGTGTTGTGGGTGCTGGGCTGGATGGAGTCGCGATCGCCGCTGTTTCGGCAGGAGCGGGTGGGGCGTTATCAGCGACCTTTTGTGCTGGTGAAGTTCCGCACGATGCGGCCGGATACGGCGTCGGTGGCGACGCATCTGGCCGAGGCCTCGTCGGTGACACCCCTGGGGCGCTTTCTGCGTAAGACAAAGCTGGATGAGCTGCCGCAGCTGTGGAATGTGCTGAAGGGCGAGATGAGCCTGGTGGGGCCGCGGCCGGGGTTGTTCAACCAGGAAGAGCTGCTGCAGGAGCGGGCGGCGCGCGGTGTGCTGGATGCGCGACCGGGGATTACCGGGCTGGCACAGATCCGCGGGATCGATATGTCCACGCCGCGCGAGCTGGCCGAGGTGGACCGTCAGATGCTGGATGCGCTGACGGTCCGGGCATATTTCCGGTATCTGGTGCTGACGGTGCTGGGGCGGGGATCGGGGGACCGGGTTCGGCCGTAGGGTCGGAGTGTGGGTTACCGCACTACGTCACAGCCAGGTCCCATGCGCCGTCATCCCGGAAACCGCGTCGCGGTTATCCGGGATCTCTGGCGTGGGTAGTGGTACTGGCGTTTGGTGTTGGTCCGGCGGGGGAGATCCCGGCTCTTCGCTGCGCTACGGCCGGGATGACAGAGTGTGAGGCCTGCGGTCGGGATGATCGAGTGGGGGTGCTGCGACTGGGACGACGAGCTGGTGGTGGGGCTTCGGCTAGGTTAACAGGGATATGGCGAGCAATGGTTGTCAGTTGACAACCATTGCTCCTAGGGCTAGTTTCACAGGGAGAGAGATGGGCAGGCGACGACATCCCAACAAGGACGTTGAAGCGGCTGTGGCCCATGCCGAGGCCAATGGTTGGCGGGTCGAGATGGCTGGTGGTCATGCCTGGGCGCGGTTGTATTGCCCCTGGAATGAACGGGAATGCCGTTGTGGAGAATTCTGCATCGTGAGCGTCTGGAGTACACCGAGGAACCCGTCCTCCCACGCAGGGCAGATTCGCCGCGTGGTGGAGGGGTGTACCGGAGGCCGTGTCGGTGAAGAGGAGCGATCATGAGCGCATACGAGTTCACGCTGAAATTCGCGATCCCGGAGGGATTGGATCGGCAGACGCTAGAGGGCCGGTTGTTTGAGGGTGGCTGCGATGATGCCCTGATCGGTACGGGCCAGAAAGGTCGGCTCGCGCTGTCTTTTGTCCGCGAGGCAGGCGCGGCACGCGAGGCGGTGGGCAGTGCGATTCGTGATGTACGCAATGCGATACCAGAGGCCCGTCTGGTGGAGGCGGCGCCGGATCTCGTGGGCGTGACCGATATGGCCGATCTGTTCGAGTTTTCCCGGCAGAATATGCGCAAGCTGGTGCAAACTCACCGGGACAGCTTCCCGTTGCCGCTGCACGAGGGGCATTCGTCGCTGTGGCACTTGGCGGATGTGCTGGAGTGGTTTGATCGCCAGGGGCGCACCGTTGATCCAACTTTGCACGAAGTGGCGCGGGAGAGCATGCAGGTGAATGTGGCCCGCGAGGCCGCGCGGCTGCGACGTCCTGACGATGCGGTGGCCGGGTAGCGGTAGCGCGCGCCACGTTCGCCTGACTGGGCGCGATACAGGCTCTTCGTTCCACCACGGCCGGCGTGATGGGGTAGGGCCCTACGGTGAGGTAATGGGATGGCCTGTGCGGTCGCCCTTGGAGGTCGCGGCGTTGCTTTGCTCCTGGCGATGACCGGAGGGGGCCCGGAGCGGCCCGTCAGGGTGGAGAGAGTTGGTGGTTTTCGGGCTTTGGCGGGGGCTTCGCGGGCGAGCCCGCTCCTACAGGGGGCATGTGGCTGCAGTGGCTCTGGGCCGTGTCGGAGACGGGCCTCTCGGCGATGGGGGTGTTGGTTGGGGCCCGTCGCCCAGTGGGCTGGGCTCCTACGGGGGATGCGGAGGTTCCTGGCGTCGCTCGGGTCAGTGCGCGGCGATTTCGTTGAAGAAGCTCGGGTTGTCCTGGATGGTAGCGAGGACCTTGGCAGCCAGTCCGGTGGGGTTGCGGCGTTTGGCTTCCCAGCTCTTGATGGTGTCGAGGCTCGTTCCCATGGCTTTGGCAAATTCCGCCTGGGAAACGCGCAAGTGGGCGCGAATGGCCTTCACGTCCGCCACTTCGTGGCGGGTGACGCGGCTGGCCGCTTTCTTGCCCTGCTTGATGTCGACCGCTTCCTGTAGTGATGTCTGGAGTTCGTCGTAGATGTTCATCAGGGAGCTCCCTCTGTTAGCCGTGAGGTTAGTGCTTTCAGGGCCGCCTTTTCGGTGGCGGTGAGGTTGTCTTTCGCATTCTTCGGGTAGGCCAGGATCAGGTAGATGATCTCCTTGCTCGCCAGAAAGTAGATGACGCGCCCGCCGCCCCGCTTGCCTTGTTGACCCAACCCGATGCGGATCTTGCGCAATCCTCCCGTTCCCTGGATCAGGTCGCCTTTGTCGGGTTGGGCGATCAGAGTGCACTGGAGTTCTTTCAGTTCATCATCCGTGGCGATCGTCTGAGATTGCCGGGTGAACGTTGGAGTTTCAATTAATTCAATGGCATGGAGCACTTGAGGCATATCCTTATGCCGGTTCTCGCTAGTGTACAGAGTACGCATGGGCCCACTTCCAGCGCAAGACGAAGCTGGCTCAGCTGCCGCAGCTGTGGAATGTGCTGAAGGGCGAGATGAGCTTGGTGGGGCCGCGGCCGGGGTTGTTTAATCAGGAAGAGCTGTTGCAGGAGCGGCCATCGCGTGGGGTGCTGGATGTGCGACCGGGGATTACCGGGCTGGTACAGATTCGCGGGATCGATATGTCCACGCCGCGCGAACTGGCCGAGGTGGACCGGCAGATGCTGGATGCGCTGACGGTTTGGGCATATTTCCGGTATCTGGTGTTGACGGTGCTGGGGCGGGGATCGGGGGATCGGGTTCGGCCGTAGGGTCGGAGTGTGGGTTACCGCACTACCTCACAGCCAGGTCCTATGCGTCGTCATCCCGGAAACCGCGTCGCGGTTATCCGGGATCTCTGGCGTGGGTGGTGGTACTGGCGTTTGGTGTGTCTTCGACGTGGGAGATCCCGGCTCTTCGCTGCGCTACGGCCGGGATGACGAGGTGGGGCGGCCCTGCGGCCGGGATGACGTTGTAGTGGTGGTGCTGCGGCCGGGATGACGGGGTGGTGGTGCGGCCGGGATGGCGGGGTCGGGGGCGCTGTGGCTTGGGGGGCGGTATTACGCCATGGATGGCGAAGGAAGATAGCAAAAATGCGATATACTCCATGGACGGTGCGTGTCGTACCACTCGCCTAGGGAGACGCTGATTGAATCGCACGTCCGCGTTGGTGCCCCCTGTTTTCCGAGACAAGGCGCGGCGTGCAGCGGGTAGTGGTTCTACCCGCAAGCGGCGCAACGCAGGATCGGGGAACAGGGGGCACCAACCCCACAAGCCATTGAAAGCAGGGGCTCGGCCGCTTTTGTGCGCGAACAGCGTTGCGGTTCCCTTGTGCAGAGTGACTGCACGGCAGTCACCGCGCCTTGTTCGCACGCAAAAGCGACTCGAGCGCGGACGCGCGATTCAATCAGCGTCTCCCTAGATGTGATCTCTCAATAGGTTGTCCACGGGGCGACTCCGAAGGATGCTGAGTTTGCCGACTTAGCCATTCCAAGGAGGACGCCCCGTGAACCTTCACCAAAATGCCTTGTTTGGACCGCGCGGTCGAGAGCGGATGGTCCGTTGTGTCGTGGATCGAGGCTGGAGCATTCGAGCCACGGCCCGCGCCTGTGACGTGGACCCGAAAGTCGTGCGCCGCTGGGTGCAACGGTTCCAGGAGGCGGGCCCTGCCGGCCTCCTGGATCGTTCTTCCCGGCCTCGGCGTCAGCCGCGTCGAACGCCG
>NZ_KB905126.1:0-6613 GCF_000377825.1 Thioalkalivibrio sp. AKL9
GGAAGATCCCGGACCCGCCGCAGCGTCGTCTCGTGCACCTGCCGGGTCCGATGACCGCAGCGTTCGCAGTGCATCCACTGCCGCGTCGGCTTCAGGTGCAACTCCAGCGTGCCGCCGGCCTCCTCCGGCCAAACCGCACGCTCCAGCCGATAGCCTTCCCAGCCGCCCAGCTTCTGCAACGTCTTCTTGTCCAGCATCGCTCCCTCCCGTGTCCTTCCTGGCTCCACGCGAGACTACGATGCCCTTCAGCGGTCGAACACCTCCCCGGTATCCTTCGATGAACCATACGTTAGGCGCATCGAGGTGCGGGCGCTGCTGCCCGATTACATCCCCGTCTACGGCTGCATTTACGACTGAAAAATCGGGAAGCTGAAAAGAGATCAAGGAGGCAACGGTAGCCGGCAAGACCACCTGAGCCGATGCGTCCCAAAGGCCGGATCAGACCAGGGTCCCCGCCAGGCCAAGCGCCCGAAGGCGCGCGGTCTTCTTGTGCTGGTGCTCCTGCATTCGGCGCAGGATGCCGTCCAGCGTGTGCACTGCGTCGAGTACGTACGGCCCCTTATTGAGCATGACGCATTCGGCCCGGCCGGACATGGCAGCGTCGGTGATCTCCGGGCGCGAGGCAATGCCCTTCTGAGCCAGGGTTTCCAGGACCTGGGTGGCCCAGATCGCCGGCACGTGGGCAGCCTCACACAGCCAGAGGATCTCCTCCTGGATCTCGGCCATGCGCTCACCCCCAATTTCTACGGCCAGGTCGCCCCGAGCAATCATGATGCCCAGGGGATGTCTGCCGATCGTACTCAGGATGATCTCGGGCAGATGGGAAAGGGCGCGCTGGGTCTCGATCTTGGCCACGATACCGAGACCGGCGACGCCTCTCCGGGAAAGGGCCAGAATGAGCGCCAGCATGTCCTCGCGGCTCTCCACGAAGGAATACCCCACCAGGTCCGCATGCTCCGCGATGAAATCCAGGTCCTCGAGGTCCTTGCCCGTAAGCGGAGGCAGTCCGAGATCGGCGCCGGGAAAATTCAGCCCCTTGTCCGCTTTCACGAGTACACCCTGTGGGCGGCAATGGGTGACCGTCAGATGAATGCCCTCGGCATCCACCCCTTCCACAATGCCACCCAGCTTGCCGTCGTCGATCCAGACGGGCTGCCCGGGGGCAAGGCGCTCAAGGGCCTGCGGCGTGGTACAGCTGATACGGGCGGGCGCGAGTACGTGCCCCTGACCATCCAGGCGCGCCGGTTCACCGGGGGAGAGATCCCGCGTCAGGGTGAGGCGGTCACCTCGCCGCACGCGGATCTCCATCGGCCGTACCGGGAACCCACTGAGGCGGATATCCCCTTCCAGCGGATGCCAGACGCCATCCTGATCCGCGCGCTCGGCGCAAATGGAGGTATCCGGGCTGATATAGCAGCCCGCCTGGCAACGGGCCAGCAGGCCCACACATAACGGGGTCGGACCACGATAACTTGCTGTAGCAGAAGGACTTTCGTGCGCTCAAGGATGATTTCTGAGCCTTAGCGAGGGCATTTCGCCCCCGAAATGGTGCCTTCCCGGCACGAACGGGGCTCGGGGTCGGACCCTGCCTGTTGCCCATGATGCCCCGAGCGAGGGGCAACATGGGCTCGGGTCACAACGTGTCGTAATGGCCGCCGATCGCGAAGATGTAGATGGCTTGATCGTCGAAGTGATAGATCAGGCGGTCCCTGGCGGAGAGACGTCGTGACCAGAAGCCCGAGAGCGAATGCCGAAGGGGCTCTGGCTTACCCGTTCCCGTAGCTGGATCGTTCCGGAGCATTTCCTTGAGGATCCGGCGCAGGGCTCGATGTAGCTTTGGGTCGCGCTCCCGGAGCGTTTCGTAGGCGGCCCAGGTATTACCCTCGAATACCAGTGATCTCATCCATCTCCCCTTCCGTGGGACGGTAGCCTTCTCCCTTCCGATGGGTAACGGCCGAATCGGCGATCTGCTGCATCAGGCAGGAGTTCTGGAGGACGTAGAGCGTTTCCTGCTCCCGCTCCCAGTCATCCGCACTCATCACCACAAAGGCCTCACCCGCTCGGCGCGTGACCTTGAGCGGCGTGTGCGTAGTGACGGCCTCTTCCACCAAGGCCTTCAGGTTCTCGCGAAACCGGTTCACGCTGACTGTTTCCATGCCGGACCTCAAACGTACGGGAGTACCGTACAACTATAGACATCCTTCAGGTTCGGTTCAATTGCGTCTTCCGGCGCACCGTTCCCACATGACGTACCGGAGGAAGAGGACACCGACCTTTCAGGTAAGATCCGGCAACGCCAATGCGCCTGGGAAGGTCTGGGGCCAGTCCGGCCGATTGAACAAAGGACGGGGTCGGACCACGGTAACCATCTGTCTTGCAGACGATTAACGTCCCCTCAAGGCTTTAAAGCGCCCGTTTCGATGCTGAAATCGGCCTCTGGGGGCGCCTATGGGGACGGAAACGGGGACAGATTCATTTCTCCGCGGCCAAAACGTCATCTCGGCCGGAGCGAGGCGGAGAATCGAGATCGCTGACGCTAACGCCTACCCCGCCGGCCGAGATCCCGGATAACCGCTTTGCGGTTTCCGGGATGGCGCTCAAACGCCACGAACCATGAGCGGAGGTCTGGTGGCGGCCTAGTTCCTGTTCGACGCTCCACCAGGGAGGTGCAGCAGGCGTTCGCTTCGCCAGACGCGGACAGCCCTCACCCGACCGGGATCACGCCGATACACGATGCGGAAAGGTGGATGGACGAGCTCTCGCAGGAACGGCTGGTCAAATTCGGGCACTACCCTGCCGATGTCGGGGTGGTCGTTCAGGGCCTGGACTCGTTGGAAAATCTCTTGCACCAGCCTCTGTCCGACCTCCGGCACTCCTTGCTCCGAGTACCACTCCTGCATCTGCTCGAGATCGCGCAGGGCGGATTCGGCAAACGTGATCGTAATGCCGGGCATATTGCTAGTTGAGACCGAGCTGCGCCCTGGCCTCGTCCAGCGAGACTTCCCGACCGGCCTCCAGGTCCGCCAGACCCGCGACGACGGCCCGCATGAATTCCCGCTCTTCCTCGGCCTTTTCGTAATCCGCCACCGACTGAACCACGGCAACACCCCTGCCCCGACTAGTCAGCAGTACGGGCCGGTGAACCTCGGCCACGTGTTTCATAACCCGTCCGGGATTCGTCTTCAGGTCGGTCAGGGGGACCAGGTCTTCGGAAAATTTGATCATCGCAATCCGCTCCATCATAAGCCGCCGTTAGGGCGGACTATAGCACCTGTTAAAAGGGCTATGGAGAGCACCCTGCGGAGGAAGATCGGAGAAAGAGGACACCCATCTTCTCCCTGGCGGCAGACCGTCATCCCGGCCGGAGCGAAGCGTAGAGCCGGGAGCTCTGACGTCCGCCCCGGCCACGGAGCCCGAGATCCCGGATAACCGCTGCGCGGTTTCCGGGATGACCTTCCAGGCTGGGCGAAAGGATAATTCCTGGAACGATCCGACCCGTTGTCGCAGTTTCTGCGGTGTCTGGCAGTGACGGAGTAGCCGTACGGTTTACGGAACGTACGCCAAGGCGTACTCTTGATCTAAACCCACACACTTGCGAGGTGCGCCATGACGGGAATTACGGCTACAGAGGCGCGCAGCAACCTCTACCGGCTGATCGACGAAACGGCGGAGTCTCATGAACCGATTGTCATCACCGGCAAGCGGAACAACGCCGTCTTACTATCCGAGTCGGACTGGTCGGCGATTCAGGAGACCCTGTACCTGCTATCGGTGCCGGGTATGCGCGAGTCGATCCGCGAGGGCATGGATACCCCGGCGGATGAATGCCACGAGGAGCTGGATTGGTGACATGGAAGTTGGTCTACACCCGGCAGGCTCAAAAAGATGCGAAGAAGCTGGCTGCCAGCGGCCTGAAACCGAACGCACAGGAACTGCTGACGCTGATCGCGGAAGATCCGTATCGAAAGCCCCCACCTTTCGAGAAGCTGGTGGGTGATCTCTCCGGCGCGTACTCGCGGCGCATCAACATTCAACACCGGTTGGTATACCAAGTGCTCGAAGACGAGCGAGTGGTTAAGGTGATCCGCTTATGGAGCCACTACGAGTAACCCGGCTGCACGATCTCGGATCACCGCTGCGCGGTTCCCGGGACGACGGCCGTTTCAGAACACCGAAAGCCCTGTAGGAACTTGCTTGCAAGCGTAGCCCCAGCCAAAGCCGGACGCGGGCAGGAGCTTCGCTTGCAAGCAAGCTCCTACGCGAGGGCTCCGGAGTCAGACCTAAAGAAAAACTGGGACAGATAGACAGATTTATTTTCTCATGGCTAACGTGACGGCGGACGGCCAGGATGCCGCCGCTCAACGCGACAGCCGATGATCTGCTCCACCTCATCCACAAAACGCTGGTTGCCGGTGAGTTGGCCGCGCTGCAACGCCTCGCGCATCAACGACGGACGGGGGTCGGGGTCAGACCTTGCCTTTTGCCCCCGCATCAGGGGAGAGGCAAAGGGCAAGGTGTGACCCCGTGATTCCACGAGAGCTACCTTTGGATTTCGCAGGCCGGCGAAGGGTGTTGAGGTGTTCTAGACTCGAGACGGCGGCGGAGGTGTGGCTTGTGGGGTCCGCACTCCGCTTGGACGTGCTCGGTTCTGAAATGCCGCCTTCGCCGCCCCTGCATCATCCGGAGCGTCCCACGTGGATGGTGCCCACTCTTCTGGAGTGATGGCTGAAAGGTAGACGAGACGCCGGATGAGTTTTGGCGTCGGATCTTGCCTGGAGGTCACCGCTATGGATACCCCTCTTCTTGTAGCCGTGGATGTCGGCAGTCGTTTCCACCAAGTGGCGGTCGGCGATGGTACGGGACATGTGCTGGACGAGTTCCGAATCGATCACGAACCGTCTGGATTTACAGCGTTCTTCGAACGAGTGGAACGCCATCGTCGGTCGCCGGACCAGAGGGTCCAGGTGGCGATGGAAGGTTACAACGGCTGGGCACGCCCGCTGGATAGCCAGACCCTGGCCCGCGGTTGGGCGCTGTACAACGTCAATAACTTGAAGCTAGCACGGTATAAGGAGATCTTTCCGGCTCCTGCCAAGACGGACGCGATCGACTCGCGCCGCATGCTCGAGCTATTCGCGCTGGATCAGCAACCCGGGGTAGCCCGCAATGCCCTACAGCGGGTGACGCTGATCCCAAAGGCGCACCGCCATCTGAAGTATCTGACGCGCCGGCGGCGGGTGCTGGTACAGGAGCGGGCTGGGCGTCTGACGCGGCTGAACTGCGATCTACAGGCGCTTTGCCCGGGCTTGCTGTCGATCACGGGTTCGATCGACAACCGGTGGTTCCTCCGCTTCCTGACCTGCCGAGACCGCCTCACGGCGTTGCCACGAGTACGCGCCTCGACGCTGTTAAGGATACGGGGTGTTGGGCGCGCTTATCTCGCCAAGATCCAGGCATGGCAGCCGACCGCACAGTTTGCCCCGGATATCGCCTTCGGCGATATGGATGTGGTCACCGATGCACGATCGATCCTGACGCTGAGTGAGCGGATCACGGAGTTGGACACCGAGCTCGAACGCTTGGCGTGCGAGAGCCAACCGGCTCGGCTCCTGCGATCCATCCCCGGCTTCGGCCCGACGGGTGTTGCGGAGTTAGTGGGCGAGATCGGCACACTGGATCGGTTCACCAAGGAATCGGGGCTGGCCGTCTATGTGGGGATGGCCCCGCTAGCGAACAGTTCGGGCGTTCGCGATCGGGGTAAACGCCCCCGCTCCGTTAATACCCGATGCCAGAATGCACTGATGACCTGCGTGGCACGGCACATGGCCCATGTGCCCGAGTCCCGCGCGTACTACGACCGCAAACGTGCTCAAGGCAAGACGCACAATCAAGGAGTTACTGTCAAAAGTGGTGTACGGGAGGGATTGAGAAAGGCGGCGTATCCGGCTGGAATGGAAGTACCAGCAACCAACCAGCCAAGGGGGATACGCCACCATGACCTACGATACGACAGAGATTTCGAACGGGCCAGCGGACACGCCCGATGACCCGTTGACCGCGCTCCTGCGCCGCGGGGCGCGGGACCTGATCAAGCAAGCGGTGGAGGCGGAGTTGCAGACGTTCATGGAGACCTACGCGGCGGATCGCTTGCCGGATGGTCGCCGGGCGGTCGTGCGCAATGGCTACCAGCCGGAGCGCCGGGTCCAGACCGGCATCGGCGATGTCGCGGTGCAGGTGCCCAAGACCCGGGATCGCGCGGGCGGGGGGAGGCACTTCACCTCCAGCCTGCTGCCGCCGTATCTGCGCCGGGCGCGTTCGGTCGAGGAGCTGCTGCCCTGGCTCTATCTCAAGGGCGTGTCCTCGGGCGATTTCCAGGAGGCGCTCACGGCGCTTCTGGGAGAAGAGGCCCAAGGGGTTGTCGGCCTCGACGCTGGGCCGGCTCAAGCAGCAGTGGCTCACCGAGCACGCCGACTGGCGCGAGCGCGATCTCAGCGCTTACCGCTACAGTTACTGGTGGGCCGATGGGATCCACTTCAACCTGCGCGGTGACGACGACGAGCGCGCCTGCGTGCTGGTCATCATCGGGGTCCTGCCGGATGGGACCAAGGAGTTC
>NZ_KB905127.1:0-5446 GCF_000377825.1 Thioalkalivibrio sp. AKL9
TCGTTCATCAGCGCGGACTCGATATCACGCAGGCTGTGCCGCTGGCCCACATGCCCAACCACCAGAGCCAGAAACTGGCTCCAGCGGGACAAGGCGTCGCTGCGCCGCGGCCCATCCAGCTTCGTCGCCAGTCGCTCAAATTCAAGTCGCGGCACGGATTGGAGAAGCTGACGAAGTACAGTAGCATGGTAGGCCATAGCCCGATTCCTCGTTTCGATTCAACGTTTTGTGGTGAAACCATTGTATCGAAAACGGCCCAGGAATCGGGCTATCTCGTTGAATTAAGTGGGACAGCAGTGGATGGGCCCCGTGATTCCAAACAAGATAGAAATGACTATTCTATGCACACCACGAGAACGCGGTGACGAGTGATAAGCGCTAAGAGAGACGAGCAATTCACATTAGGAATATGAATATGTCGGAATTTCCCGGTGGCTCAAAAAGCCGCGTGAATGTAGCAGGCGAAAACGTCCGGGCGGGAACGGCTAGTTCAGATGATCTTCGGTCTATTGAGGACTGGCGGGCGGCCCACCGAGCCGTTCTTAATACGTTTCAAGCAAGTCTTCGAACAAGGACTAGAAACCAATCGATTGTAGTTGCCCAGAGGCATAAGCGTCGAAATACAATATTTAACAAATTACAACGTCTGCCGAAGATGGAATTGTCCAGAATGGACGATATTGCTGGCTGCAGGCTAATTTTTAATTCAATCGACGAGCTTTATAATTTCCGTAAGCAGTTCCACAAGGCTAGGTTCAAGCATAAGCGGAAAAATGAGATTGATAAATATGACTATATTAAGAACCCGAAAGATACAGGGTACAGGGGAATTCATGATGTCTATTCCTATGATGTAAATTCCAAGAACGGAGACAAATATAAAGGGTTGCTGATTGAAATTCAGTATAGGACGTTGGTGCAACATGCTTGGGCCACAGCTGTTGAGGTTATTGGATTTATCACGGAAAACCAGCCAAAGTTCCAGCAAGGTGATAGGCGTTATTTGAATTGCATGTCGCTCGCAAGCGAGATTTTGGCCAGGGTTTGCGAAGATAATAAGGGTCCTCACCCGGATTTATCTGACGGTGATTTGCTGAAGGAATTTGAAGCCCTAGACAATGAGTTGAATTTAATTCGGACTCTGACAGGCCTGAACACCGCCGAGACTGAGGCCACGAGAAACCGAAATACCATTCTAGTATTTAAGCCCAATGGAGATCTGGAGGTCTTTTCTTATAGGGACTCAACTGAGGCCCTAGACGACCTATTCAGGCTAGAAAATGAAAATCCAGAGCTAGATATAGTTTTGGTAAAGGCAGATTCAAGCGAAGAAATAAGAATGGCATTTAAGAATTATTTTTCTGATGCGAAAGACTTTGTCCGGCTTTTGATGCAAGCAAAAAAAGAGATTTATGAATCGTTGAATTAAAGGAGAGCCACGAAGAAGGGGATGCCCATGAGTTCAGAAAAAGAGGACACCCATGATTTCTTGACGGAGGGGGTGGATGCCGTGGTAATCGGATATGGGTCTGGTGGGTTCGGGTTTCTAGTCCTGGCTGTGGTGTTGGGTTGCCCGGCTCTGTTCTTCCTTGGTTATGTCGAACTAGCGTTCTTTTCCCTGGGTGTTGGAATGTTCTTGATGCTGTCATTGGTCGCAGCTGTCGTGGTTCTGATTAATAACAGGGAACAAGATCGAGAGGATAGAGAACTCAAAGATAGATCTGATTAGCTGTCCGGGTTCGGCAGGCGAAGAAGAGGATACCCATGATCTCTTGGGTATGTAGATGGAGGCGTCAGTGGCTTTCCGCTGATTGTCTTTGGGTTTTTAGGTTTGATATTAGTGATGTGATATTTGGGGCCGATTTTGGGTGTCAGGTTTACGACTATTTTGGGTATTATGCTGTCGGTTTTCCTAGTGACAGCTGGCATTTATGAGGGTGATTTGGTGGTGGCGTATTTTGGTGGGGTGATTCTGGGGGCTGGTCTTGGGAGCTTGATGGTTGAACTGGGAAAACGCCGAGTTAGTGGGCCTTTCTTCATGCTATCGGTTGTGTGTTTCATTTTGGCGTTAGTTGAGTCGGGGTCTTCAGCGGGTCCCCTCTATCCCGGTGCGTACTAGCTGTCAGGTCTCGCCTGGTCATATACACGTTTCCGAAACAAATCGGGGCGTTCATGCTGCCAGGCCTTGAGGGTTTCCACCGGCGTCCGATGTCCCAGCGCCTTCTGGCCGATGTGATGGTTGTACAGCCGCTGGTAGTGCCGCAGCGCCTCATCCAGGTGCTGACCGGAGTCGAAGTGGCGAGTGCGCAGCAGATCGGCGATGCGCCCGTTGAAGCGTTCGACCATGCCGTTGGTCTGGGGCCGCTTGGGCCGGATCAGGCGATGCTCGATCCCGTGCTCGGCACACAGCTGGTCGAAGGGGTGATGCCCCGTCGGCTCGCGCTCACCAGTCGCGGCAAAGCGGTCGGTGAACTCCTTGCCGTTGTCGGTGACGAGGTGGGTGATATGGAACGGCGCTTTCTCGAGCAGCTTCTTCAGAAAGCCGCGCGCGGCCTCAGCGCTCTTGGTGCGCCGCACCTCCAGATAGACCCAGCGGCTGGCCCGGTCGATGGCCACGAACAGGTAGCCACGAGACGTCTGGTCCGCCATCTGCGGCAGGTATTTCACGTCCACGTGCACAAAGCCCGGCACGTAGTCCTTGAACGGCTTGTACGCCGGTTCCTCGGGCTCTCCGTCGCGCTCGCGCTGCAGGGCCCGCAGGTCGCCCACGCCGTGCCGGCGCAGGCAGCGTGCCAGCGCTGCCCGACTCAGCTCCGGGTTCAGGAACTCGCGCGCCACGATCAGCAGGTCATCCAGCGACAGGAGTGCGACCTCGCGCACCTGGACCACAATCGCTTCCTGCTCCGGTGTCAGGGTCGTGTGCAGCCGCTTGGGGCAATGAGACCGATCTTCCACGTCCCGGCGGTAGCGCCACTTGCGCACGGTCATGCGGGTAATGCCGTAGCGCCGGGCCAGCTCGGGGTCGCTCACGCCTGGCGGCGCCTCCTGCAGCTCCCGCCGGATCTGGGGTGTGGTGCGCGCGTTCGAATGGATCGTACTCGCCATGCTATCCGTCCTGCGTGGGGCCTTCGCACACGATACTCAGCCACTCCCGGCCACGAAACAGGGGCGCCTTCTCGTGCGGTATAGAATCATCCGTTACCCAACAACTAGCGAACACCCACGAAAGAAAAACGAACATAAAAACGGCAAAGAAGAGAGGGGCAAGAAGAGGACACCCATGATTTCTTGACGGTCTGAGTGGGCCGGACTAGGTTTCAGGGGGAGTGCATGGACCAGGGAGGGTCCGGATATGACGCGAGCCAGGAAGGAGCTCGTCTCGGTCGAGACGACGCCGTATTACCACTGCATTTGTCGCTGTGTTCGCCGCGCGTTCCTGTGCGGCGAGGATTTCTATTCGGGCAAGAACTACGAGCACCGGCGCGGCTGGGTGCTCGAGCGGCTGCGCGCGCTTCAGGACGTGTTTGCTTTGGAGGTGTGTGCGTACGCGGTGATGTCGAACCACTATCACCTGGTGGTGCGCTTGGATTCAGACTGCGCGACGGCGTGGAGCGAGGACGAGGTGATGGAGCGCTGGGAGCGCTTGTTTTCGTTGCCGCTGCTGGTGACGCGGTACCGGGCGGGCAAGACGGGCACGGTGGCCGAACGCGAGAGGGCGCAGGCGCAGATCGCCCTGTGGCGGGAGCGCTTGCAGGATCTTTCGTGGTTCATGCGCAGCCTGAACGAGCATCTGGCGCGGCGCGCCAATGCGGAGGATGGCTGCAAGGGCCGCTTCTGGGAAGGCCGATACAAGAGCCAGGCGCTACTGGACGATGCGTCGGTGCTGACCTGCATGAGCTACGTGGATCTGAACCCGGTACGCGCGGGGATGGCGGATACGCCTGAGGCGTCCGATTTCACTTCGATCCAGCAGCGTATCCGAATGCTGGCTTTCGATGGCGACGGGCAGGAAGGTGAGGCTTCTGACGAGGCCCAACCCAGCCTGACGGTCCTGGGCCGAGAAGGCGATGACCCGCACACCAATGCAGTGGTGTTTACGACCGAGGATTACCTGGAGCTGGTGGACTGGGCCGGGCGCGCGATCCGGGAGGACAAGCGGGGCGCCATCCCGGAGCATATCCCGCCAATCCTGGAGCGCCTGCAGATCGATCCGGCGCAGTTCGTGCGGCATGTCGGCAAGGGGCGGGGTACCTACCACGTGGCGGCGCTGGGGTGTGTCGAGCGTATGCGTGCGGCGGTCCAGCGGCTCGGCCGGCGAAGTATCAAGGGCATCGGGGTTTCGGGACGGATGTTCCTGGCATCACCTGGGTGCCGTTGATTGCCTCGGTTAGCGGGAGGCCTCAATGCCGACGGTGTTCAGGGATGGACCGTACCGCTACTACTGGTTCAGCCATGAGCCGGACGAGCCGCCCCACGTGCATGTAGACCGGGGCAAGTGCTCGGCAAAGTTCTGGTTGCGCCGTGTGGCGCTGGCGCGGAATATGGGGTTTCCGGCGCACGAGCTGCGTCGGATTCGAGAGGTTGTCGAGCGTCGGCAACCGGAGTTGTTGGAGGCTTGGAATGGGTTCTTTGGCCACGAACGCGGATGAGCGTGTTGCCTCCGTGGATTTCACCGAGCATGACCTGGTGGTCGGCCTGATGGACGGTCGACGGATTTCGGTCCCGCTCGAGTGGTACCCGCGTCTGGCTCATGCAACACCCGAGCAGCTCCGGACCTGGGAGATCTGTGGCGGGGGCTACGGAATCCACTGGCCTGAACTCGACGAAGACCTCAGCACCGAAGGATTGCTGCGAGGCGCACCGGCACCCGCCCGCTGAGGCTTACTGGACCAGGGGCCGATATTTTCGACCTTTTGTCACCTTTCGAGCGAGCCATCTATGAGCAATATCAAGAAGATTCCTGAGTTCCAGGACGAGGCAGAAGAGCGGGCGTTCTGGGAGAGCCATGAGTCCAGCGAGTACGTCGATTGGAACCGCGCCGCGGCGGTTGAGCTCCCGAATCTCAAGCCTTCTACCCGGACGATCTCCCTGCGCTTGCAGGAGTCGCTCCTCGACCGCATCAAGATCGAAGCCAACAAGCGTGACATGCCCTACTGTCGACTTCCCCGGATTAGGTCCACGCATAACTAGAGGTTTCCGGGGTGTGTAACTGCCGGTATTCGACCGGCGTCAGGTCCCCCAGCGCGTCGTGAGGGATGGTTTCGTTGTAGTCCTGCAGCCACTGCTCGGTGTGTTCCCGGACTTCGGTCAGCGTTCGGAAGACGTAGAGGTCCAGGACCCCGCGGCGGTAGCTGCCGTTGAACCGTTCGATGAAGCCGTTCTGCATCGGTTTGCCCGGCTGGATGAAGCTCAGTTCCACGCCGCGCTGGTCGGCCCAGTCGGCGAT
>NZ_KB905128.1:0-3459 GCF_000377825.1 Thioalkalivibrio sp. AKL9
GGTTCCACAATCCAAGGATGCGGCGCCGCATCGCCATTCAGGATCTGAAGTTTTCAGCCCTTTCCAAACCGTCCGCCGAAACGGGGTAGAACCCGACCGGCTCGTAGCGGGCGATGTCATCCATCGATACGAGTCGCTGCAGGTCCTGAACATTCTTAGCCTTCATTGGGCACCTCCGTGTGCTGATCGTGGTTTTCCTGCAGAGAACGCAGGAGACGGTCCATGGCAGAGCCGTCCTGACGGGTTAGATTGGGGACGTACCGCGAATAAACCCGAAAAAGCATTTCGGTCGTCGTGTGGCCGAGCTGCCTGGCGATCCACTCGGGATTCTCCCCAGACGCCAACCAAAGCGTCGCGGCGGTGTGCCGGCATTGGTAAGGCTGACGGGCCTCAAGGCCGAGATGGCGAAGCAGGGGATACCAGACGCGCTGCGTGACGTTTTTGGTTTCCAGGGGCCCGCCGGCCGTCGTGACGAACACGTATTCACTTTTTCCAGTGGCTCGGTACTGGCGCTCCAGCGCAGCGGCGACCACCGAAGACATGGTGACCTCACGCTGTGAGCCGTCGTTCTTCGTGTATTCCGTCCGGCCCTGGTTGTAGGTCTCGCGAATCAGAATCTGGCGGGTTTCGAAGTCGACGTACTTCCACTTCAAGCCGTGAACTTCCCCGGTGCGAAGCCCGGTGAAAAGCCGCACGATGAAGTAGTCGCGGTAGTCGGCCCGAACCGTGTTGATAATTTGCTGCGTTTCGTCCCACGTGAACGGCATGATTTCCTTGCGGGGCTGCTTCAGTCGTTTCAGATTGTTCATCGGAAACGTAAACTGGAACCGGTCAGCGGCCTCGGCCAGGATCATCGACAGCACCCCGAGGGTGTGATTGATGGTCTTGGGGGACAGGGTCTTGTTGCCATTCCGGCCGGGGACTTTGGCGAGTTGCGACCGGAAGGCAAGGATGTCCGCTTTGCTGATGTCGCTGACCCTTTGATCACCGAAGTAGGGCAGCAGGTGCCGCCGCAGGGAGCCGCGGTTGGTCTCCAGCGTCTTGAAGCGCCAGGCGACTTCATTTTCTTGCAGCCACTGTTCCGCAAAATCGCGAAATAGCGGGGTACTGGCCGTTTCGTCCTCCGCTTCGGTCAGGCCGCCTTCCGGCTCGGCGGCGAACCTGGTCGCTCGGCTGCTGTTGGGGAAGTACAGGCCGTATTCGAAGGTGCCAAGGGTGATCTCGGCTTCAATCCTCTTTGCGACCTTCTCCATGTTTCGGCGGTTGGCCGGAGTGTCATCCAGCGTCGTGCACTCTCGGCACCGGACGTGCCGGTAGAAGAAGTCGAAGTAGAGCTTCTTGTTGTCCTTTCTGGCTCGCACTTTAGCCATGGCAGGCTCCCCCGCTGGCCATGGGGATGGCGGGGACGCTGCCTTCGGCATCCATCATGTCCCGTTCGATCGTCTCCCAGATGAAGAGGATCTTTCGGCCCCCAAATGGGCGGAAGTAGTGAACGCCCTCAATAAGGACGCTGTCCTTAAGTCGTTCACGGATCGTGCGTGTGTCGTAGTGGATTCGTTCGGCGAGACCGTCTGTGGTCAGGTACGTGTAGCTCATGTATCGTTCCTCTTATCGATGAAGTCCATTCGTTGCGTGTGTAGCTTGAACGCTTCACGCAATGTCGATACTACACAATCAATGTAGCGTGTCAACTACAAATGGAGCCCTGGGGCGTCATGGCTATACGCATCAAGCTGAAAGAGCTCGTCGCGGAGAAGGAGTATCAAGAGGGGCGGGTGGTGACCTTCAAGGAGATCGCTGAGGAAGCGGGGGTCCACCGTGTGACGCTTTCCAAGATTGCCAACAACAAGGGCTATAACGTCGGTACGGATACCCTGGACCGTCTGTGCAAGTATTTCGGGTGTCGCATCGAAGAACTGGTGGAATTCATCGACGAAGACGAGGCATCGCAACGCTCTTGAGGCCTGGCTGCAACGCGACTCCTGGGCGGCCACGCCGTAGCCGCGAGGCGTGGAATTCGTCACGGAGCCAGGTGCTCATCAGGCGGTAATAAGCCAGTCATGGGACTTGGGGGGTGTCACAGAAGTGGCACGAGAGTGTCACGGGGCGTGACCTGGCCCAAAACGAAAAAAGGACCAGCGACGGTAAGTCACTGATCCTTTTCTCTGGAATATGGCGCGCCCGGAAGGATTCGAACCTCCGACCACCTGGTTCGTAGCCAGGTACTCTATCCAGCTGAGCTACGGGCGCATCGACTGAAGGCGCGCATTATCGCGATTGGTCCCGAAGGATGCAAGCCGTCGCGGGGTATTCTTTGCGTTCGGCTTGGTCTGCCTGGCTCTCCCAGCCGTGCACGATCGGGCGATAGAGCGTGCTCCGCACTCCGTTGTGTTCACGAATGCGGTCATGGGCGAAATCCTGCATGCCGCCGAAGCCCGCGGAGGCATGGCCGGCGCGGCGTTGTTCCGGTGTGGATTTCACGATTCGAGCGTGCGCCCGAAAAGCCCAGGGCCCGGACGCGAATCAGAAGTTGTAGCCAAGTCCCACAGTGTACGAAAAGTCACTATCGAGGAGCGCATTCTCTGCGTCATTCGAGCCGCTGAAGAACCATTGGTATTCAATGCGACCGAGGGCGTAGGTGTCCTCCAGGAGGTAGTACTTCAAGCCCCCATCCAATCCGGCGAACCCGCTGTTGTTGACCCCGTCGCCGTAGACTGCGCCCAGGCTCCCGCCAGCGAAGGGACGCATCCGGCCGTCTGTGTCTTGAAGGTTGAGATAGCCTCGAGTGGCTCCGCTCCAGAAGTCATTGGTCAGGAAGTCGTCCTCGAAGTCGGCGTAGTGGATGCTCTGGCGGACGCCGAGGACCAAGTGACCACGCAAATACCAGCCTATATCACCCGTGATGCCGAGGTTGGTGTTGTCGAACCTCCGGTCACTGATGCCACTTCCGGAAAGCGAGAATTCGCGGTCGCCTATGGAGGGCCCAAAGTTGGCGGCCGATCCTTGTTGAGCCTGGACGGAAAGGGTGAACGGTCCAGCCAGGCAGAGCATGACTGCGGCTACCTTTTTCATCATTACCTGCCTCCTGAAACGTTACCCGCCGCGTTGGCATGGGGCAGAGCCTTTGGAGTGCGACTGCGACCGGGAGGGCCCGCTTTGCATCCGAAACGGCAGATTGCGGTCGCAACCGAGAGGGCATCTGTACGTTGCCGCACATTCGCCCCCGGGCGCGTTGGGTGTCAGTTAACGGGAGACCGAAAAAACACGAGAAAGCAATGGCGTAACGATGATTTCGATACGTCATATGAGGTGTTGAAACGGATCTTCAGCGAGACGCTGATTGAAGCGCGTTTGCGTGTTCTCGCGGTGTCGCCTTCCCGTAAATTCGGTCCATTGAAAACTGGAGGTCTCCGGGCACACTAGAGCCAAAGGAGGCCGAGATGCGCAAGAGTCGGTTTA
>NZ_KB905129.1:0-2973 GCF_000377825.1 Thioalkalivibrio sp. AKL9
CCTTGGCCGATCTCCTCCGCGGTCGGAAACACGATCCACCCGATCCCCAGATGCCACTGCGGCTGAGGGCCGCGTAAGTGGGACAGCAGTGGGGCGGTACCGGCAGCGGTACCGCCCCTTTTTTGTATACCGGTTGCAGGCAGCACACAGCCACCGCACGATGGAGTTGGTTACGCAGCGGTATTGCTCCAACGCCCGCAGGAACACAAGACGGATGAACAGGGATGAGTCGCATGGAAGACTATGAAAGTCTCTTCCAGCAAAGAGGGAATCGTTACCACCAGGCGATGAAGCTGGTACCGAATGCGCGGGACCGCGAATTCGCTCAAGTGGTCCGTCACTTGCGGCCGCGTCCCAACGATATGGTCGCCGATGTTCCCGCCGGAGGCGGCTATCTCGGTCGCTACCTGCCGGCAAGTACGACATATTGGGCACACGAACCGTGCGACACCTTTGGCCCGGCCCCTCACGTAGACCGGGACAAACCAGAACATGGGCCAGAACTCCTTCCACTCCCCTGGAAGGACCAGTCCATCGATGCCGTTGTCAGCCTTGCGGGTGTTCACCACCTGGAGTGCAAACAGGGCTTCTTTGACGAATGCCGGCGCGTCACACGCGAGGACGGAAGGTTCGTGCTCAGTGACGTAGACGAAGACTCTGCTGTTGCTCGTTTTCTCGATGACTTCGTCGGTGCCCACAACAGCACGGGACACGAAGGGCTTTACCTGTCTAACCTGACACTAGACGAGCTCGCTGCCTCCGGGTGGTCGGTACATCTGGACCAGCGCGTCTCGTGCCCCTGGGTCTTTGCGGACGCACAACAGCTCGCCTTCTTTTTCCGGACCCTGTTCGACCTGCAGGGCCTGGAAGACTCTCAAATTCTCGAGGCAGTAGAGGCATACCTGGGCATCAACTCCAGCGAGCAGCTTGAGGTGGCCTGGAGCTTGCGCACCCTGGTTGCCTTGCCAACACATCACCCACAATGATCAGGCAGCTTCCCAGGCTTCGCGTGATCGCGGTGTTTCAGGAACACGGCGCGACCATCCACGACTACCTTTTCAATTATTTGTGGCGGAATCACGCCATACGGTTGGACTGTCGGCGCATCGAAGATCTCGCGATATCCAGCGTCAGCGATGCCGACGTGATACTGAACGCCGCGTGCAACAGCTCATTTCAGCGCGAGCGCATGACCCGGCTGGAACGGGCAGCGAACGATCAAGGAAAGCCGTTTATTAACCGCCCTGCCGCGCTAGACAAATGCGAACGCATTCCGCTGTCCCGACTGCTGCTGGAGTCGGGTTTCAGGACCGCACGGGTTCGTTATGTGCGAAACGCCGCGGAGCTGGTCGACGCACCCGACCTGGAGTTTCCCGTGATAGTACGCGACGAACTTGCACACCTGGGTTCGACCATGCAGTACGTCCGCGACCGTTCAGCCGCGCTCGACCTCTCGCCCAAGACGTTTGGCCGCAGAACCATCGCTGCCGAATTCCATGATTTTGTCGACCCGGATGGTTTCTACCGAAAGTACCGCTGCGTGCTGGTAGGTAATAAGGCCATACCCCGACACGTCATTTCCTCCCCTCACTGGAACATCCACGCGGACTCGCGTGACATGGCCCGTGAGAAGCAACATCGCGAAGAGAACAACACCTTCCTTGACCAAGAACCGGAGGAGGCAGGGGAGCTGCTCCAGGCCAAGGCACGAACGGGCCTGGATTATGCGATCGTTGACTATGCCCGCGAAGCAGACGGACGACCGTTCATCTTTGAACTCAATCCGTGCTATTCGATCATGGATGCCCAAACCTTCAAGCGCCCGTGGTCGCCCGCACTCACTGCGGTTCATCAGTACGCGGATGCTTTCGCGGACATGCTGTACACATCCACCGGTCAGACCCTGCCCTCGCGCTCATTCACCACCGAGCCGCTGGTACTCTGACCGACAATCGGTAACAAATGCCACCATGCCCGCCAACCCCAAAACCCCGCGCCTCGGCGACCTCCTGATCTGCGACGACGTACGCCTCGAAGCGGACGGCCGATACTCGTTCATGGGAGTCTATCCCGGCTCGGTGGTCACAGTGCACCAACTGCCCACGATCATTAGCCAACTCGCCTTTTGTTTTCGCTTCTCTGGGGTAACACCAACCACCAAGGCGGATTTCGTCTTCCGCTCACCCGACGGACACGAGGCGCGGCCCATCTCGGCAAACCCGCTTCAGGCCCCACCTGAAACCGAGGAAGCCATTTACATTGTGCATGCAGCCCCGCTACAGGTAAGCCAGCCCGGGGAACACCGCATTTTCATCAAGGCCAGCACGCATATCCTCGAAACCTCCTTCCGTATCGCGCAGCCGAAATAGACTGGGTTTCCACCGGGGCTCACCTCGGACCAGTAGTCTTGCGGTACGTGCAGATACCCGCAGGAGGTAAGAGCACGCCTGTGGAGCGATGGGCGGCGACGCAAATCCACTCCCCCTCCACCACGAAGACGAGTCAGGCCTGCGACATCCCGTCGGGCCGAACCGCCACACCGACGGGGTCTAACGTCGGGTTTAGCAGACCCTCAGCGAGACCCGATACCGCACCGGCAGGTTCAAACGTCACCGTTCACCGCTCCCTCAAGACCCGCGTCGACCCTGCTCGCGAGGTCCCCCTGATGCGATTGGCTTTGCTCATCGCCATCCTGTGGACGAGCACCTCCCGAGGGACCGTTGAGCCCCGCGAAACGCACTGGCAACGGCGCGGGGGGCCCTTCGGCCCAACCCGCCATCTTCGAACGCCGCACACCCGATGGTCATCCCGGAAACCGCCAAGCGGTTATCCGGGATCTCGCCTGTCCGCCCTGACACGAACTCCTGGCACGCCCCCATGTCGACTTCCCCCAATTAGGTCCACGCATAACTAGAGGTTTCCGGGGTGTGTAACTGCCGGTATTCGACCGGCGTCAGGTCCCCCAGCGAATCG
>NZ_KB905130.1:0-1800 GCF_000377825.1 Thioalkalivibrio sp. AKL9
GTGAAGGTTCACGGGGCGTCCTCCTTGGAATGGCTAAGTCGGCAAACTCAGCATCCTTCGGAGTCGCCCCGTGGACAACCTATTGAGAGATCACAACTAGCGACAAGCGAACGCCCGGACAATATCCAGAATCTGCATATCACCAATATCACAGATTCTGTCTAATCTACTGTTATGCACCGTATGCCCATGTTTGAGCACGCCGAAGACAATGAATTCTTCGAAGAACTCCTGAAGGACGTCGGTGGCGCTGGTGGACGGCGAAAGCTGTTTGACTTACGTGATCCAGATATCAAGCGCCGAGAGTTTGGCCTAGTGAGGAATCAGATTCATGCTGCCCTTTGCAGCATGGAAGGTGAATGCTGCCAGTTGAAGTGCCATCGTGACTGCTCAAACAGCCCCGATGAAGTTGATCACCTCATACCTTTAAAGACGAATGTTTTGAGAAAAGAACTGCGGGGGATGCGAGGCCAATTCGGCAAGAAGGTTCCTTCATTGAGCTACGGATCAAACGATCCTGCGAACTTAGTGCTTTCCTGCAGACGCTGCAACGCTTTTAAAAAGAATCGCATGCCTTCAGCGGAGTTGGTGGCGCGCATACTATCAAGACAGTGCATAACAAGAAGTTGAAGCAGATGAAGGAACCTGGCGCGCCAATTGCTGGCGCAATTGCCGCGCCAGAACCGCTTCACTGCTTAACTCGGCGTTATGTGTCTGGTCAGGGCCGGGTGTGATACCGCACACGTAGTGGATGAAACAAATGTTCAAACTCATGAAAAGAGTATTTTCCGTGATGACCTTTTCAATAGTGTCTTTATCAATGGGTGGCTGCGGTCTATTTAGTGATGCTGATGAGAAGTTCTATTTTGGTGACACCAGAGAGCCTGACGCATTGGAACGCGAATACCTTGGCTTGGCCAACGAGTTGAATTCCATCAAGCCTTGCTATCTGATTCATCCGAAAAGCTTAAGAGTATCAGGGTTCATGAGCTCTGTCGGGAGTCAGGTATCACTGCTGAGGAGTCGCTGCTTTGCCGCGGTCGCATCGAATTCCGGAGACGAGCAGATCTGCGGCCAGGTCCGATCTGCCAGCACATTGTTTTGCTCAGGGGCAAGACTAGATTCAGAGCTGTGCCGCCGAAGTGCACGCATGAACCACGGTAGAACGGTAATAGGCAGGACTTCTTATAGCCTAGACGTAGAGGAAATCGTCTCCCTTGCGGGTTATTCTGAGGAAGAGGCGGATGCCTATCTTGTTTCTGAAGAGCGATTTTACAGCATGGAGGCAGCGAGGCGTTTTCGACAAGAGCAACCTTCTACCTACTGGAATGAGGTAAGGATGACATTTCTTCACACGGAAGAGTTTTTCGATAGGATTGATCACATGCCTGGATATGGTACAACCGCCGATCGGAGTAAAATGAACTCCGTGATATGGAGTCCTCGGCAACAGCGGCTTTGGACACCGCCGGAAGAACGCACTCGTTCAAGACCAGAGCTTAGAGTGCCTGCGCAATTAGACGATAATGGTGACTGAGAGATTATTGCAGAGCGAAGAGATACATAACCAACACATGCAGCCGACGCTCGTACCTCGCGCGACTGATGTCTGGCGTTAGATGTTCAGGAGGCTGAGTGGGATTAGCTGAACAAGCGAAACCCTGAATCGCTTGGTCGATGAGAACCCGCGGGAAGCTATTCGTCACCTGATTAGCAACGAGAGTCAGCCAGTCGCAGGGAGCGCTCGGGCACTGGCCGGCAGTGCACGGCGGCGACCAGCAGTCGCGCCGGCAGCGTGGC
>NZ_KB905131.1:0-1312 GCF_000377825.1 Thioalkalivibrio sp. AKL9
GGTTCATCGAGCATTACCGGGGAAGGCTGCGCGGATTTTGAGGAAGAAGTATTCCTGGTCGCGATAGCCATAGGCCCGACGCTTGATGACCTTGATCGTGTTGTTAATGCCCTCGACGACGCTGGTGTTCAGCCGGTGGCGGCAGCGCGAGACGATGCCGGGCAGGTAGGGCTCCAGCAGGCGTGCGAAGCGCTGCAGGGCCTGGATTCCGCTCTCGTGCGCTTGCTGCACCCATTGCCGCCACGCCTGGTGCGTCCGCTCGGGGCTGCGCTGGAACCACAGTCTCTTGAGTTCGTCGCGTAAGAGGTAGACCGTCAGTAACGCTTGGTTGGCCTGCAGCAGCTCGTCCAGGTGCACCGCCTGGCCGGCGTTCAACGACGTCCGGTTGCGCAACAGCAGCCAGCGGCTGGACTTGATCACTCGTCGAGCCTGTCGGTCGTCGCCCAGGCGCTTCGCCTCGTCGACACGCACTCGGTCGATCACCTCGCGGCCGTACTTGGCGACCACATGGAACAGGTCATAGACGATCTCGGCGCGCGGGCACTGCGCCCGGATCTCGAGCTCAAAGGCCGTGGTCATGTCGATCGCCACCGCCTCGATGCGCTCGCGCACGCCTTCGGGGAGCTGCTCGAAGAAGGCCCGCGCGGTCTCGCGCGAGCGGCCTTCACCGACCCACAA
This sequence comes from Thioalkalivibrio sp. AKL9, assembly GCF_000377825.1. NCBI lineage: Bacteria > Pseudomonadati > Pseudomonadota > Gammaproteobacteria > Chromatiales > Ectothiorhodospiraceae > Thioalkalivibrio > Thioalkalivibrio sp. AKL9. The sequence continues at coordinate 679 of NZ_KB905131.1, forward strand.
CACCTGGCGCCGGATCGGCTCGATCACCACGGTCGCGTAGCGGTGCCCCTTGTGCAGGGCGAACTCGTCCATCGCCAGATAGCGGATCGACGCCCAGTCCGGCTCCGGCAGCGCAGCCGCCAGTCGATGCCGGTCCACCGTCTTCACCGTGTGCCAGCCCAGGCCATAGAACACGGCCACGGCCTGGATACTGGCCGAACGCAACAACTGACTGCAGGCATCCGCCAACCGGTTGGTCAGCCGCTGATAGCGCCCCAGCCAGCTCAGCCGCTCCAACTGGGGACCGCCGCAGTGCTCGCACCACACGCGGCGACGCGGCACCACCAGCACCACCCGGTACTCGAACAGGGGAAGATCCCGGACCCGCCGCAGCGTCGTCTCGTGCACCTGCCGGGTCCGATGACCGCAGCGTTCGCAGTGCATCCACTGCCGCGTCGGCTTCAGGTGCAACTCCAGCGTGCCGCCGGCCTCCTCCGGCCAAACCGCACGCTCCAGCCGATAGCCTTCCCAGCCGCCCAGCTTCTGCAACGTCTTCTTGTCCAGCATCGCTCCCTCCCGTGTCCTTCCTGGCTCCACGCGAGACTACGATGCCCTTCAGCGGTCGAACACCTCCCCGGTATCCTTCGATGAACCA